>JAYFRE010000112.1:0-14344 GCA_034926235.1 Rhodospirillaceae bacterium | reverse complement strand
CCGGCTGGGATTTTTCCGGGGATTAAGGCTCAGGGCATTTGGGATGCGTCTGGACCGTTTTGCAGCGATATCGGGGGCTTGTTGCCGATGGCGCTGTGGGGGCGAACTTCGTTGTAGTCGTACAGCCATTCCTCCATTTTTTCACGGGCGTCGTCAAGGCTCATGAACCAGTGCGTGTTCAAGCATTCGGCCCTGAACTTGCCGTTGAAGGATTCGATAAAGGCGTTGTCGGTTGGCTTCCCCGGACGCGAGAAGTCCAGGACAACGCCCTTCTGGTAAGCCCATAGATCGAGATCGCGCGAAATAAACTCCGATCCCTGATCGACGCGGATCGACTGCGGATATCCAGCTTTTGCACAGATCCGTTCCAAGCTTCGGACGACGTCCTCGCCGCGATAGCTGAAGCGGGGATCGACCGCCGGCGAGAAACGCGAGAAGGTGTCGACGATGGTCAGGATGCGGATCTTGCGTCCCGTGGCAAGCTGATCATGCACGAAATCCATCGCCCAGACCTGGTTCGTCCTGGTGGCCGATGTCCGGTCGTCACGGAGCTTGGCCTTGACTCGCCGCTTGGGGATTTTGTTCCGAATTTGAAGGCCCATCTCCCTGTAAAGACGATAGATTCTCTTCGGATTCACCGTCCATCCCTCCCGCCGCAGCAAGACATGCACCCGCCGATAACCATAGCGGACGCGGGTCTCGCAGATCTGCCTGATCCGCAATTTGAGCTCGGCCTGCTCGCCGCGCCTTGGCTTATAGGTGCAGAGAGAACGATTGACCTTTAGGGCGGTGCAGGCTTTGCGAACCGATACCTTCCAGGTCACACGCACCTCATCGACAAGCTGGCGCAGGCGCGCAGGCCTCAGAGTTTTTTTGCGAGAACGTCCTGAAGCATCGCCTTGTCCAAGAACAGATCCGCCACAAGCCGTTTGAGTTTGGCGTTCTCTTCCTCGAGCTGGCGCAGGCGCTTGACCTCCGATGGCAAAAGACCGCCGTAACGCTTGCGCCAGTTATAGAAGGTCGCCTCGGCAATGCCCGCCTTGCGGCATACTTCGGCGATGGCCGTGCCCTCTTCCGCCTGCTTCAAGATGAAGGCGATTTGCGCCTCCGTGAACTTCGATGACTTCATGGAACTCTCCTGCTCCCGTCAACGGGATCATATCTGGAAAATTCCAGCCAAAAACGGTCCGATTCTTTGGAGGCACGTCACTCGGAGGGGGGCTCTGCCTATGGCTGGATGAAAATCCGGGGGCAGATCACTCAGGTCACGACAATTATAATGGCTTGGATTCGAGTGTAAAAGCAGACGTCCTGTTGCTTTAGTCTTTTTTATAAGCAAATAATTTTTGAATAATATCTGACATGTCAAAAGTTTAGGGTTTCCTTTGTCACAGAGCGCTAAACAATATTTTGGCAAAAAAACTATTTTTCTTTAAGAATCTGAAGTCTTCCCCAGTTTTGAGCGATGCGTTTTAGGTCTAGAATTAGGAGTGCTTTCAATAATCTGAATCTAATTTTTCCAATTTCTTTATCTACGTGATAGGGTATGCTGTACTTATTTGCCACGTATAAGCGAGAACGCTCGGCTTCGAAGGCTTTGAAGCGTTCCAATTTGAAGTCGGATGAGGAGGATTGGCCGTGCAGGTGAAGGGCGGAAACTCGCCTGTCACTGATGAGTTTCCGTCCTGATAGGCGGATGCGGTGAAAAAGCTCATCGTCTTCCATGAAAAGGAAGATTTGTTCGTCGAACCCGTCAAGTTCCTCGAAAACCGAGCGTCGCATCAAAAACACGCTGCCGGAAAGCACATAAACCTCGCCCGCACCCTCCGGTTTGTTCGGAACGCCAAGCGCAGGCTCGAAAAAAGAGCGCGTGCGGAAAAACTCTTTCCCATCCGAGGCTAGGATTTTGGGCGAGATCGCTCCCCAATCGTCGTGGGCTTCCATCTGCTCGATCAGGTGCCGCAATGCCTCGGGTTCGATGACCGCGTCCGGGTTCAAAAACAGAATGTAGGGCGCGGTGCCATTTTCCGCCCCCCGATTGCACGCGGTTCCGAAACCATAATTCCTGTCGAGCGATATTAGTCGTGCTGGAAATTTAGCAACCGTATTGGCAATATCGTCGCTGCTTGCGTTGTCCACGACGATTACATTTGCCCAAACGGGCAAGGAAGAAAGAGCCGACGTTATCACTGATGAACTGTTATAGGAAACGATGACAACATCTACTATTTTTGATTGATCATCAGTCATCAGGTCAGAACCTTTGATTCATATTCTTAGATATTAGTTTATTTGTGTGCTGTAGAGGGCGAAATACGCGCCCTTCTTTTCCATCAATTCGCTGTGCGTTCCCTGTTCGATGATCATGCCGCCATTGATGACGACGATTTTGTCGGCGTTGCGGATGGTGGACAGGCGGTGGGCGATGACGAACACAGTCCGGTCCTGCATCAAATTGGCGATGGCTTCCTGGACCACCGCCTCGGATTTGTTGTCCAGGGCCGAGGTAGCTTCGTCCAGGATGACGATCGGGGCGTTTTTCAGGAAGGCGCGGGCGATGGCCACGCGTTGTTTTTGGCCGCCGGAAAGCAGCACACCGCGTTCGCCGATTTCCGTGTCCAGTCCGGCGTCCAGGGTGGAAATGAATTCGTCCAGGCAGGCATTCTTGACCGCAGCGGCAATCTCGTCTTCGGTTGCGTTTTCGCGTCCCAAAAGGATGTTCTGGCGGATGGTACCTGCGAACAGGAAATTGTCCTGGAAGACGATCGCGATCAGGTCACGCAAGGATTTGAGGTCAATGTCACGGATATCGATTCCGTCGATGGCGATCGAACCAGAGGTCACGTCGTAGAAACGCGGCAGCAGGCTGGAGAAGGTGCTTTTCCCGCCGCCTGAATTGCCGACCAGCGCCACTGTCTCGCCGACCTTGACCTCCAGGCTCACCCCCTTCAGAACCGGTTTTTCGGGCACATAGGCGAACCAGACATCTCGATAAGCGATGCCATCGGATATCTTGTCCAGGATTATGGCGTCCGGTTTGTTCCGGATGGCGGCTGGTCGGTCGATCACGTTCCAGACGCGTTCCATCGCCAGCATGGCCATTTGCACAGCGTTGTAATTATTTCCCAATCCCTTGATCGGCGTGTACAGCATGATCAGAGCGGTCAGGAAGGACACGAAATTGCCCGGCGTCATCTGCTCGCTCAGGATCAGATAGCTTCCAGTCCAAATCACGAGTGCGATACCGATAGCGGTGATGCTGTGCATCATGGGCGAAATCAGCCCGGTGCGCTTGGTCATCTTCATGCCGAGCTTGAATACATCTCCCAACGTTTTTCGGAATCGTTTCCGCTGATATTCGGCAAGGCTGTAGGAGGTGATGACGCGGTTGCCGCTGAAGGTCTCGTTATAATGGGTCGCCACTTGTGCGCCGGAAAAGATCGATTCATCGACTAGAGACTTGATTTTGCGCCGTACGGTCGTCAGTGGGAAAAGCGCACAAGCCAGCATGACGACGGCCAGAAGCGCCATGATCCAGGAATTGTAGATCAGCACCCCGATCAGAGCGATCGAGGAGATGATCCGGGTCACGAAAATCCGGACGTTCGAAACCAGTCCGCTGCAGGCTCCGTCGGCGTCGCCATTGAAGCGAAGCTGGATGTTGCCCGAGGTTTCCTTGTCGAAGAAAGCTGCGTCGCTGCGGATCAGCTCATCGAATAGGGTCATCTTCAGATCGTTCGATATCTTGCGGCCGACCCAAGTGTTCAGATAGATCGAGGCGTAGTTCAGGGTCCCCTGCAACAGTCCGAACAGGATGATCGCCAGCGGCAGGTAAAGCAGATAGCCCGATGGTTTTTGCAGCAGGATGATGTCCATATAGGGCTTCATGGCCCAGGCGATCGCCGCATCCATCAGCCCAACGGGGATGGTGATCAGGATGGCGGCAAGGGCGCGAATCCTGTAAGGGCGCAAATAGGGCCACATCCTGCTGTAGTTCTGGATGAACGGGGTTCGCTTCAGGAATTCGAGCATCGCACCGGCTTTAGAAATGGAATCAATCAGGTTGGCGCAAGGCTTGCTGATTCCGCCTGGGATGGGGGCACCGCAAACTGTGCGTGCCTAAACTATGCGGTCAGGGGCGTTACGTCCAGCATACCCATAGCCGGGTATCCGTGTTTCCGGGTGGGGAAGACGGAAGCCGCTCTTGTGAGCCGGAATGATCGGCATGCCGGAGAGCGGAACAGGGTAGGGGAGAGAGGAAATATGAAGAAAGGCCGAAGCCGGAACGGGCGGAGCTTGCGCGGGTCGCCCGTTCCGGCGCTAGGTCAGCGCGGCGCCTTGGCGAGGTTGGCGGCAACGAAGTCCCAATTGACCAGGTGGTCCAGGAACGCCGAGATGAAATCGGGGCGGCGGTTCTGGTAATCCAGATAATAGGCGTGTTCCCACACATCCAGGGTCAGGAGCGGGGCCTGGCCGTGGGTCAGGGGATTGTCGGCGTTCGCGGTCTTGGAAATCTTGAGCGCGCCCTTGTCCAGCGACAGCCAGGCCCAGCCCGAGCCGAACTGACCGGCGGCGGTGGCCTTGAATTCCTCGACGAATTTTTCATAAGAGCCGAAATCGGCCTCGATCTTCGACAGCACGGTGCCGGCGGGCTTGCCACCGCCATTCGGCTTCAGGCTGTTCCAGAAGAAGGTGTGGTTCCAGGCCTGGGCGGCGTTATTGAACAGGCCGACCTTGGCGGCGTCGCCTGCCGTGGCCTTGATCACCTCTTCCAACGGCTTGGAGGCGAACGGCGTGTCCTTGGCCAGATTGTTGAAGTTGTTGACATAGGCCGCATGGTGCTTGCCATGGTGGAAGGACAGCGTATTCGCGGAGATGAACGGTTCGAGAGCCTTGCCATCATAAGGCAAGGGCGCAAGGTCGAGTGCCATGTGTAACCCCTTTCTTTTGGATTGGAAAAATGTTTTCCAGCCTTTCTAAGGATAGGAAGGGGAAGGCGGAATGTGAAGGGGGGCTGGCCAGTTTTTAACCTTTAAAAGCAGTTATTTATTTTAAAAGTTAAAATCATTTAAAAGTGCTCACTTCCATAACGGCTTCCCTAGATTGATCTGATCCTTGCCCGTCAGGGCTCCGGTGACCGCTCCGGCCGCTCCGCCGACAGCCGCCGCACCCAGGATCGGGCCGCCCGCGATCACGCCGATGGCGGTGCCGCCCGCCGCGCCGATGCCGGCGCCGGAAAGGGCGCGGTCCATGCGCGTGTCGCCGCAGGCCGACAGGCCCAGGACCGTGCAAAGAGCCGTGCCGACAAGGATAAGGGATTTCATGGCGTGCCTCCTGTGCCAGAAAAACGATCAGGCATTTATCACCTTGAATGCTGTCCTTCAAAGGTGACTTTTTTGTGGAAGATCTGGCTAAAGCGCGCGGATTTCCTGCACGAGACGTTCGAAAAGCCGCAAATTGTCGCCGGCCTGGCGTAGGAAAATTCCGCCCCGGCGCTGTATCGCGCTTTCGATCATCAGATTGTCGGCCAGCTGGAAATCCTCCACCAGATATCCCTCCCGGTCATGGGGGGTGTCGGGTGTGCCGGTGAACCCGGCGGCATGGACACGGTCGCGGTAGGATTGGGTGTCGGTGGAGTAGCCATGGACGATCTTGCCCAATCCGACGGCGAAGCCTAGCTCGAAGACCGTACCAGGATCAGCGCTGACGCCGCGAAACGGCGTCAGATTGGCGATGATTGCATCGCATTCTTCGATCAAGCGCAGATTCAACCGGCCGATCTCAAGACCGCAGGCTGGCGTCGGTGACAAGGCCACCTCATTATCCAGGGGATAATGGCCATCGAAGCCGTGGCGGGCACAGATTTCCTTCTTGGCGCGTCCGATCTCGACCGCATCGGGGAAAAACACCTCCGGTCCGGCCAGATAGATTTTCACGGTCAATTCCAGAATCCCTTCCATTGGTTGCGGGCGCAGCATAGCAGCTTGGCGCGGACAAGGTTGTGTATCGATATGATCGCCTGATCTTCAGAGGGTCAGCGTTGAGACGCCGGTATTCGATTGTTCCAACGGGCAAAGCGCGCTCGAACGCTCTTTATGCTCGGACGAAAGAGTGACGGATCTGACGCTGGCGGTCGAAAGCGTCGTTCAGGATCGTCAAGCCGGGCGCACCGCTGCGGCGGTCTGGTCGGGCGGAATGGGCGATGCTCGCGTTACCCTGGCCCGTATCCAGTCCGATCTGGAGCGTGTGGCGTCCCGAAAAGATCGATCCGGGATATGCTGATAAAGGGGGCCCCGGTCAAGGCTATCCTGGCCCAGCGGCAATTACCCGATGGCGGCGAAGCACCCGAAGTTTTGGAATGCGCTAATTACGCTATGCTCGATCCGCTGCTTCATGTCGCCGTCCTGCATCCCGCCGCGTTGAGCGCCTTGCTGGATCGGGGCGAGGATATCGAACAGGCCAATCCGATCGGGAAGACGCCGCTGATGACGGCAGCCCATCTCGACCGGCTGGATAGCGTCGCGCGCTTGCTCATGCGGGGCGCGCGGGTGGAGGCGATGACCCTGAGCCCGCAGCGTGATGACAAATATCCGCAACTGAAGCATGATGCGCGTTCACCCTTGATGTACGCCGCTTCCAGCGGGTCGTTGGCGACGATCACCCTGCTTCTGGACGCTGGGGCCGATCCTTACCGAGCCGACAGCAAGGGGCGCCGCGCCATTGATTATCTGCTGGGATACGGTCCGGTTCAGGCCAATCCCTTGTTGAGCGACGAGGAAAGGGCCGAAGCCCTCCGGCGGCTGTTTTGATCCCGGAGTGACGCCGTCTTCAGGACCGGAACGCCAGTCGCTTCGGTCCTGAAGGGGCCTTGTTTATAAGGAAAGACTCACAGCAGCCACAGCACCAGCAACGGGACCAGCAGCGCGGTGGAGATGCCATTCAACCCCATGCCCAGTCCGGCGAACGCGCCGATGGTCGGTCCCATCTGGATGGCCTGGGCCGTGCCGATGCCATGAGCGGCTGTACCCATGGCGAGTCCCCGGGCGCGGTCGTCACGCACCCGGCATAGCGTCAGAATCCAGGGGCCCAGCACCGAACCGATGATGCCGGTCATGATCGCCATGATGGCGGCCAGGGATGGCAAACCGCCAATGCTGCCGGCCACGCCCATGGCGATGGGCGAGGTGGCGGATTTCGGGGCCAGCGACCGCAAAATCTGCTCGCTTCCGCCCAGCGCTTGGGCGATCCATACGGCACTGATCACGGCGATGATCGATCCGGCCAGCAATCCGGCCAGTAGCGCCCAGGCCGATTGCAGCAGCAGCCGCAATTCGCGGTAAAGCGGCACCGCCAGCGCCACCGTGACCGGCCCCAGCAGGAAATGGATGAATTGCGCGCCGTCGAAATAGGTGCGGTAAGGAATGCCGGTCAGCCGCAAGAAAACGCTAATTTCCAGGATGGACAGCATCACCGGGTTCAGACAGGGATTCATCCCGCTTTTGCGCCACAGCCAATCGGAGATCTGATAGGCCACCAGCGTGGCGGTCAGTCCCATCAGCGGCGACGCCTCCAGATAAATCCACAGAAGCTCCAGCTCGTCGTTCATGCCTTGCCCCCGCTGCGGTCTTTGTGGCGGATCAGCCGGTCCGCCACGATGCCGGTCACGGCGATGGTCAGTGCGGTTCCCAGCAACAGCGCGACACCGATGGGCAGCCATTCGCGCTTGATCAGCGACAGATAGGCGATGACGCCAACCCCGGATGGAATGAACAAGACCGCCATATTGGATAAGAGGCTGGCGGCGGTCTTTTCCAGGCCGGAAGGTATTCCGCCCCGGATCAGAAGCCCCAGGAACAGCAAGCCCATGCCGATCACCGGCCCCGGCAGAGGCAGGTGAGCGAAGCGGGCGATGATCTCGCCCACCAGTTGGCACAGCAGCAAAATAGTCAGATTAGCCAGCAAGGACACTATCCTCCATGATCGCGGTCATCCATGGGACGGCCCGCCCATCGTTTCGTCGATGGGACAGTAAGCTTGTGTTTTCCCGGTCAGAAGCGAGCCGGCGGCATGGCAGGGGAGCAAACCTTGGATGGTGGCGATGACCGGTTTCGATGGATTAGGATCGAAGACATAAAAAAGCAGGGCATGTCCGGCGTGCCCCGGACAGGAAAAGAGGTAGGACCATCCATGGCGCATTCAGATATCCAAGACCGCCTGCTGCGTCCGCCGCCGTCGCCGGGGACGCGCATCCTGTTCATCGCCCGTCATGCGCCGGACGCGCCGGCGTTTCAATGCCGGTCCTATCCGGGCGATGGCGGCTATCCGGCCTATTACCATCGCGTTTGGACCGTGTTGACCGGGCTGGGCTATCCAGTCGCCACCGCCAATCATGCGTTGGCCCCGTTAGAGGCCGCCGCTCGGACCGATCTGGTTTTCTCGCTCTATAACCGCATGCCGGTGGCGCATCCGGAGATTATCGTCGCTTCGCTTTGCGCCTATCTGGGCCTGGCCTGCGTTGGGGCGGGACCGAACGGTCGTGCATTGGCCGAGGATAAATGGTTCTCGAAGCTGGCGGCCCGCGCCATCGGCATTCCGGTCAGCGATGGGGAAGCCTATGACCGTCCCGGCGATCTGATCCGCCCGCCATCCTTTCCCGGCCCCTATTTCGTCAAGCGCCGCTTCGGCGCGGCGTCCGAGGGCATCACCGACCAATCGATTCAGGATGACTGGGCCGGCGCATCCCGAATCGCCCGTTCCTTCCTGGAACAAGGCGTCGCGGTGCTGGTCGAAGGCTATGCGCCGGGGATCGACATTACCGTGCCGGTGCTGGGGGGCGATCCGCCGATTCTTTTGGGCGTGGTGCGGCCCGGATCGGATCGGACCGGCGGCATCATCACCGAGGATTTGAAGCGCGACGATCCCCTGGGTTATGAGATGTTCGACGCTCAGGATCAGGCCGACGCGCTGGCTTCGGATGTAACGGCGCTGTGGCGGGCGGCCGGGCCGATGGACTATTTACGCCTCGATTACCGTCTGGACCCCAAGACCGGGCAGCGCCGTTTTCTTGAATTCAACGTCTGCTGCCATATCGGGCGCAGCGGCGCGATCTGTCTGGCAGGGCGTCAGCATGGGTTGGAGCAACCCGATATCTTAGGGCATGTGATCGAATACACCCTGGCGCGCCAGGGTGGCGGCAAACGATAAGCGGGTTTGCTGCCACCAGGGGTCTTGACGGCGGACGGGGAGTGATTATTTTTCTATTTCTGATTGATCCGGGCCCCTCTGGCAAGGACCGACGGGCGGCATTGGGCCGTCTGCTCCTTGTGATGTCGGATCGTCGCGCTTGGCGTCCCTGATGGAAGGGGGGCGGGCGGTCGATGCGCCGGGGCGGAAAGTGATCGATGCTCCGGACGGATTTACCGGCTGTTCCTTGCCTGGGGGCAGGCCCCGCGCGGCTTCAATGGATAAGGAACGATAGCCCTTGTCGATCAAGGCAAGACTGTTTATGGCCGTCTTCGACGGCCTTTCCCCGCTGCCATCCGGCATCCGCTCCATTTTCGTCAATGACGACCGAAGGGCCGCATAATGGAATGGCTGACCGATCCCCATATCTGGGCGAGCCTGCTGACGCTGACCGCCCTGGAAATCGTTCTCGGCATCGACAACATCGTCTTCATTGCCATTCTGGCCGGCCGGCTGCCTAAACAGCAGCAACCCCGGGCGCGGCGGATCGGCTTGGCGTTGGCGTTGATCTCGCGTCTGGCGCTGTTGGCGTCGATCGCCTGGATCGTCGGACTGACCCAGCCGGTTTTCAGCCTGTTCGGCCATGATTTTTCCTGGCGCGACGTCATCTTGATCTCGGGCGGTTTCTTCCTGCTCTACAAAAGCACGAAGGAAATCCATCACGGGGTCGAGGGAAAGCAGGAAGAAACGGGCGGGCAAGCGCGGGTGTCGGCCACGTTCCTAGGCGTCGTCAGCCAGATCATGGTGCTGGATATCGTCTTCTCGCTCGATAGCGTGATTACGGCGGTCGGCATGGCCGACCAATTATGGGTGATGGCCACGGCGGTGGTGATCGCGGTCGGCATCATGCTGCTGGCGTCCGAAACCTTGGCGGCCTTTGTCGAAAAACACCCGACCGTGAAGATGCTGGCCCTGGCCTTTCTGCTGCTGATCGGCATGACCCTGGTCGCGGACGGTTTCGGCTTCCATGTGCCCAAGGGCTATATTTACACTGCCATCGCCTTTTCGGTCGGGGTCGAGTTCCTCAATCAGCTTGCCACGCGGCATAACCGCGAGGAAAAAACGGATGCTCCGGCCCGGGCGTCGCTTTCGCCCGAAAACGAAAAACAGTCCTGACCGGCGGAAATTGGAAAAAGGCCACGCGTCCCGGCTGGGGCGCGCGGCCTTTTTTGTTCCGCCAAAACCCGCCTTACTTGGCGACCAGTTCACCCAGCGCGGTTTCCAGGATATCCATGCCTTCGGCGGCCAGCGCCTCGGGAATGGTCAGGGGCGGCAGGAAGCGCACGACATTGCCGTGCACGCCGCAGGTCAGCACTATCAGGCCCTTTTCCGCCGCCTTGGCGACCAGCGCCTTGGTCAGTTCCGGCGCAGGCTCGCGCGTGATCCGGTCCTTGACCAACTCCACCGCCAGCATCGCACCCAGCCCGCGAATGTCGCCGATGCAGGAAAAGGCGTTTTTGGCTGCCATGGCTTCCAGATGGCCGCGGATGATGCCGCCGACGGTCTGGGCGCGTTCGACCAGCTTTTCTTCGGCAAGGACGTCAAGCACGGCCAGGGCGGCGGCGCAGGACAAGGGATTGCCGCCGTAAGTGCCGCCGATGGCCCCGACATTGGGCAAATCCATCACCGACGCCTTGCCGATCACGCCCGAAATCGGGAAGCCGCCGCCTAGTGATTTGGCCACGGTGATCATGTCGGGGGCGACGCCGGTATGTTCGACCGCGAACATCTTGCCAGTGCGGCCGAAACCAGTCTGGATTTCATCGACGATCAGCAGGATGCCGTGATCGTCGCAGATCTTGCGCAGCGCCTGGAGGAATTCGGGCGGCACCGGGTTGAAACCGCCTTCGCCCTGGACCGGTTCGATGATGAAGGCCGCCACGCGGGCCGGATCGACATCCGAACGGAACAAAAGCTCGATCGCTTTCAGCGACTGTTCGATCGACACACCGTGATAAGCGCTGGGAAAGGGGACGTGATAGATCTCGTTGGGCAGCGGGGCGACGCCGATTTTATAGGGAACCACCTTGCCGGTCAGCGCCACGGTCAGCAGGGTGCGGCCATGGAATGCACCGGAAAAGGCCACCACTGCCGGACGGCCGGTAGAGATGCGCGCGATCTTGACCGCGTTTTCGACCGCTTCCGCGCCGCTGGTCAGGAACAGGGTCTTTTTCGGCCCCGGACCGGGCATCAGCGCGTTCAGCCGTTCGGCCAGTTCGACATAGGGCTCGTAGGGCGTCACCTGGATGCAGACATGGGCGTAATCGTCCAACTGCTCCCGGACCGCCGCGATGACTTTGGGGTGACGGTGCCCGGTGGCCAGGACCGCGATGCCGCTGGCGAAATCGATATAGCGTTTGCCTTCGACGTCCCAGATCTCGCTGTTCTCCGCTTTCGCGGCATAGACCGGCTGGTTAGTGAACAATCCGCGCGGGACCGCGGCTTCGCGGCGCGACTGGAGGGTGGCGTTCGTGGTCATGGCTTTTCTCTTTTGCTCCTTCGGGGGATGGAAAAACCCAGGCGTTCCGACGTCAGGACGTCATGCCGCCGAGGCAGGCATATTTGATTTCGAGATACTCCTCGATTCCGTAGCGCGAGCCTTCGCGGCCCAGCCCGGATTGCTTGACGCCGCCAAAGGGGGCGGTTTCGTTGGCGATCAGCCCTTCATTGACGCCGACCATGCCGTATTCCAGCGCTTCCATGACGCGCACGATCCGGCCGATGTCGCGGCTGTAGAAATAGGCGGCCAGGCCGTAATCGGTGTCGTTGGCTAGCGCGATCGCCTCGGCTTCGTCGTGGAAGCGGAACACAGGGGCCAGGGGGCCGAAGATTTCTTCCCTGAACAGACGCATCATTGTGGTGGCCCCGGACAACACGGTCGGCTCGAAGAAAGAGCGGCCCAGGGCGTGCGGCTTGCCGCCCGTTTCGACGCAAGCACCCTTGGCTTTGGCATCGGCCAGCAACGCTTCGACCTTGGTCTTGGCGCCGTCATTGATCAGCGGCCCCTGCGTCACCCCGGCATCGAGCCCGTTGCCCACTTTCAGCCGCGCGACGGCGGCGGAAAAAGCGCTCAAGAAAGCGTCATGGATGCCGTCTTGGACCAGGATGCGGTTGGCACAGACGCAGGTCTGGCCGGCATTGCGGAATTTCGAGGCGACGGCCCCGGCGACCGCCGCGTCGAGATCGGCGTCGTCGAAGACGATAAAGGGCGCGTTGCCGCCCAATTCCATGCTGACCTTTTTCACGCTGCCGGCGGCCTGGGCCAGCAGAAGCTTGCCGATCTCGGTCGAACCGGTGAAAGACAGCTTGCGCACCAGCGGGTTGGTGGCCAATTCCCGTCCGACATCGCCCGAATGGGTGGAGGAGATGACGTTCAGCACACCCCTAGGAAAGCCTGCGCGGTCGGCCAGCTCTGCCAGCGCCAGGGCCGAAAACGGGGTTTCGCGCGACGGCTTCAGCACCACCGGGCAGCCGGCGGCCAGGGCGGGCGAGACCTTGCGGGTGATCATCGAGCTGGGGAAATTCCAGGGCGTGATCGCGCCGACCACGCCGACGGGCTGCTTGATTGTGATCAGGCGGGTTCCGGCCGACGGGGCGGGCAGGGTTTCGCCATAGATCCGCTTGGCTTCCTCGGCGAACCAATCGACGAAGGCCGCACCTGCCAGAACCTCGCCCCTGGCTTCGGTCAAAGGCTTGCCCTGTTCGATGGTCATGATGACGGCCAGATCGTCGGCATGGGCGCAGATCAGATCGTACCAGGCGCGCAAGATTCGGGAGCGTTCCTTGACCGGCATCGCCCGCCAGGACAGCCAGGCCGTCTGAGCGGCCAGTATCGCGCGGCGCGTCTCGTCGACGCCGCAATCGGTGATCGCGGCGATGGGCTTGCCGGTGGCGGGATTGACGGGGGCGAAGGTGGCGCCATCGGCGGCGTCCGTCCAGACGCCATCGATGAAGGCCTGACCGCGCAGAAGCTTCGGATCGTTCAATGTCGGCATCGCTTTATCCATCCGGTTCGGTGTCAAAGGGTTGAGCATGCACTTTCGAACCCGTCTAGAAAACTGGACAGATTGGCTTGTAAGTCATCGACGGCATAACCGCCTTCCTGGACGATTACCGTAGGTAGCCTGAGATCCGCGATCATTGCCCCGATGTGTCCAAAGCCCTGGGTGGTGACTTTCAGGCCCTGATAGGGATCGCCCTCGAAGGGGTCAAAGCCCAGGGACAGAACGAGAATGCCGGGCGCGAAGGCGCGGATGGAGCCGAGCGCATCGGCCAGCGCCTCCTGATAGCCCTGATCGGGCGTTCCCACCGGCAAGGGATAGTTCAGGGTATAGCCCAGCCCCCGGCCCGCGCCGGTTTCGCCCCGGTATCCCGACAGATAGGGATAGGTCCAGGCTGGATCGGCATGCAGCGAGACGAACAGGACGTCGTCGCGGTCATAGAAGATGTCCTGGGTGCCGTTGCCGTGATGCAGATCGATGTCCAGGATGGCGGCGCGTGGCGGCTTTCCATGCGCGGCCAGCCGGACCAAGGCGTCCTGGGCGGCGATGGCGGCGTTGTTCAGATAGCAAAATCCGCCGATGCGTTCGCGGCTGGCATGATGCCCCGGCGGGCGGCAGATCGCGTAAGAGGCGTGGGCGTCGCCTCCTGTCACCTGGCGGGCCGCATGAACGGCGACATTGGCGGCGGCGGTGATCGCCGCCCAGGTTTCAGCGACGATGGGCGCGGACAGGTCCGAGGCATGGAATCCAGCCTGAGCCAGTATGTCGTCGGGATAGCCGGTCATGCCGGGGCCCTGGAAGACATTGGGGATGATGGTGTCGCTGAAACCCGGCTTGGCGATCCAGCGCGCATGGGCTGTTTCCAGATAACGCAGCAGGGCGGGCGTGTGCACGGCGGCGCGGGGAGCGGGGCCGGCGTCGGGGGCGAGCGTCAGCGGTACGCCGCGCCGGCCAAGAAGGTCGAAAGCGGCGCGGGCGCGGGCGGGGATTTCGGGCGTGGGCACCATCTGGCCGCGCTTGAAGAAGTCCTTCGGCGCGTGGCGCTCGACGTCGGGATGATAAACGGCGCGTAGGATCATGACGGACTGTCCTTATCCTTT
>JAYFRE010000033.1:0-15098 GCA_034926235.1 Rhodospirillaceae bacterium | reverse complement strand
GGCGAGCTCATGGATCGATTTGGACGCGAAGCGCGGCTTTTCGCGCGCCAACGTCCATTGCCGCATGCCCGGCGCCCATTTGGGAAGGAAATTGCCCACCTTGCGCAGCATCCAGTTGGAAAAATGCAGAAGCGCGGGCGTGGAGAAAACGACTTTCCAACCGCCCCACACCATGTCGGCTACCGTCGAGGAGCGGCTGCCGGCGCCTCTGATGACGAAGTTGGGCGTCGGACGTATGCTTTCGCGTCTCAGCCTCAAGATCAGATCCGGCAACGGAATTTTGACCGGGCACACCTCGGCGCAGCGGCCGCACAGCGTACATCCCTCGACCGCGTCGCCGGCGATATCGATTCCCAGCATCTGCGGATTCAGCACCTCGCCGATCGGACCGGGATAGGTATGCACGAAAGCGTGCCCGCCGACCCGCGTATAAACCGGACAGTGATTCATGCAACTGGCGCAGCGGATGCAACGCAGGCTGTCCTGCATCTGCTCGTCCTGATAAATCTGAGTACGTCCGTTATCCATCAGAACCAGATGCACTTCTTCCGGACCGTCTTTTTCCCCTGCGCGTCTAGGGCCGCTGATGACGTTGAGGTAGGTGGTGATTGGCTGACCGGTAGCGGATCGGCAGGCAAGCTGGGCCAGCGTTCCCACCTCGTCGAAACGTTCGATCACCTTCTCCACGCCCATCAGTGCGATATGCGTGTCCGGCGTATGGGTCGACATGCGCCCATTGCCTTCATTGGAGATCAAAACCAAAGACCCCGTCTCGGCGACTCCGAAATTGACCCCGGAAAAACCGACATCGGCCCTTAAAAATCGCTGGCGCAGCACGCGGCGCGCGGCGGCGGTCAGCTCGTCGGCGTTCTCGCTATAGGGCTGCCCTTTGATCTTCTCCTCGAACAGGGTGCCGATCTCGTTGATGTTTTTGTGAAGCGCCGGCATCACGATATGGCTCGGCGTTTCTCCCGCGATCTGAAGGATATATTCCCCCAGATCGGACTCGATCGCTTCGATGCCATGCTCGCCCAGGAATTTGTTGAGGTGAATCTCCTCGGACGCCATGGACTTGCCCTTGATCATCGTCTTCGCGCCCTTGCGCTTCAGAATCTCAAGGATGATGGTCCTCGCCTCTTCTCCATCCCGCGCCCAATGGACCTGGATGCCGTTGGCGGTCAGATTTTTTTCAAATTGCTCCAGAAGATCGGGCAGTTGCGCCAGCGCCCTTTGCCGGATCGCCTCTCCTCTCGAACGCAGCGCATCCTCTTCGACGGGATCAGGAAACTGCGCGGCGCGCTTGAGCATAAGGCCGGTCAGCACATGCCGGAGATTCGAGCGCAGCTGCTTGTTGGCCACTTCCAGCCGAGAGGCATTTTCAAAATCGTAGCGTACATGGCTCATGTCCGGCTGCCTCCCTTGACGCGCTCCAAGAGAAATTCGGCGATATGGCGCCCTTTGACCGGGATTTCCGCTTTTTGCATCGCGGTGGAAATATTCATCATGCAGCCCATGTCGCCCGAAACCACCTGCTCTGCGCCGGTGGCGGCGATATTGGCGATTTTATCGGACACGATGGCGGTGGAGACTTCCGGCATCTTGACGGAAAAGGAGCCGCCGAAACCGCAGCATTCCTTTTCATAGTCGGCCTCGATCAACGTCACGTTCGACAGGCTGCGCAAAAGCTGTTTCGGCTCTTCCACCACGCCCATTTTGCGCATGGAGTGGCAGGAGCCGTGCCAGGTGACCTTCACCGGCTCACCCTTATCCTCCAGCTTGATCTTCAGCACATGGACCAGGAACCAGGTCAGTTCGTAAACGCGCGCGCTGAACGCCTTGACCTCTTCATATTCCGGGCGACCCTTGAACAAATCCAGATACTGATACCGCATCATCCCGCCGCACGACCCGGACGGGACGACGATGGGACAGTCTCCGGGAAAGGCTTTGAGCTGCTGAAGAGCCACGGTCCGCGCCTCTTCGAAATAGCCGCCGCTGAATGGCGGCTGGCCGCAACAGCTTTGCGTGTCCGGCATCGCAACCTTTACTCCCTCGCGGCGCAAAAGCTCGATCCCGGCCAATCCGGCAGAGGGGTAGAACAGATCGATGAGACAGGTCGTGAAATAATAGACTTTATCGGGCCGAGGCGGCGGCACTATGTCGTCCATGGAAACAATCCTCCAGCCAGGTGGCGAAACCACGGTCAGACAACAAACCACTGCCGTCTAGGTGGTCAAGTTATTACCTAGCACCATTGAGGTTGGGAAATAATATGGACCATGGCGAGGAAACCTGCCATTAGACATAAAGGGTTATTAATACAAAGGATTGGGGAACTTTGTTCCAAAGATACAATGATAGTAGAAACTATCTCAAAGGTACAGCGTTCAATAGAATGGAACTGATTCCAATCAATCCATATAACGCCGAGATTCTGCGCAGAAAATTCCCGCCTTTCTCCCGTCACTTCTTTGATGAAAAACCTCAGCGATCCTCGAGATCGGAATCGACGCTTACGACGACGCCGAGAGTTTCATCAGGACGAGACCCGCGACAATAAGCAGCGCCGCCAAGCCGCGCTGCAGCGTAAACGCTTCGCCAAGGATGATGATACCGACGAGAAAAGCGCCCACGGCGCCGATGCCGGTCCAGATGGTATAAGCGGTCCCCAGCGGCAGGGTCCGCATCGCAAGCGACAGCAGGATGAAGCTCGCCACCATTGCAACCAGAGTGATCGCGCTGGGGACGGGCCGGGAAAAGCCGTCGGACTGCTTCATGAAAAAGGCCCAGACGATTTCCAGCAGCCCCGCCGTTCCCAAAAAAAACCACGCCATGACGATTGCCCTCGATCTTAAAATAAAGACCGGGTCGTCCCGGCGGTTATGCCCTTATCAGGGGAGGCCGTCCTCGCTTGGTCCATCAGATATAAGACGTCTGACGATCAGGGCAAGCCGCAATCCCGACCCGGAACCTGCGAGAAAGCGTTTGCTCCGCCCCAAGCGGCTTGCTATAAGGCGGCGCGGCGCTATTTCCGCAAACGGATTCAAGGCCGGATGCCGGCAGACCGGGCATTCCCTTGTTCCCAGGTAGCTCAGCGGTAGAGCAAGCGGCTGTTAACCGCTTGGTCGGGGGTTCGAATCCCTCCCTGGGAGCCAGTTCCGCGAAGGGCCGGACAGAATATACTGTCCGGCCCCTCTTCTTTAGGAGAGGCCAGTTCCGCGATGACCCGACTCCAGGCGAATACCCTTCTCATCCTTACCGCCGCCATCTGGGGAACGGCCTTCGTCGCACAGAAATTCGGCATGGATCATGCCGGCGCGTTCAGCTTTTCGGGTGCGCGTTTCCTGCTCGGCGCGCTGGTCATCGCCCCCATCGCCTGGCGTTCCTACCGCCGGCTTGAGGCCAAAGGCGTCCGCTTCAATAGCGGCGATTGGCTCGGCATGATCGCCACCGGAGCCGCTTTGTGCGCCGGCGGGTTGTTGCAGCAGACCGGCATCGCCGCGACATCTGTCACCAATGCCGGCTTCCTGACCGGGCTTTATGTGCCCCTGGTGCCGATCATCGCCCTGGTCGCGCAACGCATTCTGCCCCATCCCGTGGTTTGGCCCGCCGCCGCCGCCAGCGTCCTGGGCACATGGTTCTTAAGCGGCGGCGGATCGGTCAGCGCATCCTGGGGCGATCTTCTGGTCATCATCAGCACCGTGTTCTGGGCCGCTCATGTCGGCCTGGTCGGCCATATGGCAACGCGCACCGGTGCGCCGACCGTGCTGGCCCTGGTCCAGTTCACGGTCGCCGGCCTGATCGCGTCCGTGCTGGCCTTCTTTGTCGAAACCGCCCCGGTCGAGGGTGTCATCGCCGCCTGGCCCGCGGTCGCTTATACCGGAATTCTGTCGGTGGGCGTGGCTTTCACCCTGCAAAGCATCGCCCAGCGTTACACCGGCGCCGCCGACGCCGCCATCATCCTGTCCTGCGAGGTGGTCTTCGCCGCAATCGGCGGGGCCCTGGTTTTCGGCGACACGCTGACCGATAGCCAGATTATGGGATGCTGCATCATTTTTGCGGCGATGCTGGCGGTGCAGCTGGTCCCCCTGCTTTTTCCCGGACGCGCGGTCCGGAGCAGCCGGCATTAGCTTTCCTTTGGTGGAAATGGATCAAATCGTCCTTATCCTCCGCTCAATCCGCCGTCCGACACGGCTTTTCGACAGATAAAGCCGGTCCGAGGTTGCGAAATGGCACCCTGTTTGACAAAGTGATGACATTCACGGGACCGAAGCGGGGAGAGTGCAAAGGTGGGTCGTCAGGTGAGTCGTCAGGGCGTACCAGCCCTTGAAGCGACCAATATCCATAAAAATTTCGGCGCCCTCGAAGTCTTGAAAGGTGTCAGCGTCAAAGCCTGGGACGGCGAGGTGATCTCGATCCTGGGTTCGTCCGGATCGGGCAAGAGCACCTTTCTGCGCTGCCTCAACCTGCTGGAGCTTCCTAATGACGGTGCCATCGCCCTGGCCGGGGAGGCCCTGGCTCTGAAGCGCCGCGCCGACGGGCTGATGGCGCCCTCCGACATGAAGCAGATCACCCGCATCCGCGCCGGTATCGGCTTCGTGTTCCAGAATTTCAATCTGTGGCCGCACATGACGATCCTGGAAAACGTCATCGAAGCGCCGACGCATGTGCTGGGGCTGCCGCGCAAGGAGGCGATCGAAGCCGCCGAAGCGATGCTGGCCAAGGTCGGCATCGCCGACAAACGCAACAGCTACCCCGCTCATTTGTCCGGCGGACAGCAGCAGCGCGCCGCCATCGCACGGACGCTGGCGATGCAGCCCAAAGTTATCTTGTTCGACGAACCAACCTCCGCGCTGGACCCCGAAATGGTCGGAGAGGTGTTGAGCGTCATCAACGGGCTGGCCGAGGAAGGCCGGACCATGCTGCTCGTGACCCATGAAATGCGTTTTGCCCGCAACGTCTCGTCGCGCGTGATTTTTCTGCATCATGGCCGGATCGAGGAGGAAGGGACGCCGGAAAAGGTTTTCGATTCCCCTGATTCCGCACGTTGCCGCCAGTTCATGGCCGGCCACGCGTGATGTTTTCCTGAAGTTCCGTTTTTTCGGAGGGTATTGTCATGTTCATGAAAACGCTGGCGATCGCCGCCCTGGCCGGGCTCATGGCGGTCGGCTCCGCCGCTGCTGCGGATAAGATCCGCATCGGCACCGAAGGCGCCTACCCGCCCTTCAACCAGATGGACGAGAAGGGCAATGTCGTCGGCTTTGACATCGACATCGCCAAGGCGCTCTGCGCCGAGATGAAGGCCGAATGCACCATCGTCACCCAGGATTGGGACGGCATCATCCCGGCTTTGATGGCCAAGAAATTCGACGCCATCATCGCTTCGATGTCGATCACCGAGGAACGCCAGAAAGCGGTCGCCTTCACCGACCCCTATTACAGCAACAAGCTTCAGTTCATCGCGCCGAAGACCTCGAATTTCGACCCCACCAAGCTGAAGGGCAAGGCTCTGGGCGCGCAGCGCGCCACCATCGCCGGCTCCTGGCTTGAAAAGAACGTCAAAGACGCGGACATCAAGCTCTACGACACGCAGGAAAACGCCTATCTCGACCTTTCCTCCGGACGGCTCGACGCCATTCTGGCCGACAAATTCGTCAATTGGGATTGGCTGGAAAGCGACGCCGGCAAGAATTTCGAGTTCAAGGGCCAGCCGGTCTTCGACGACGACAAGATCGGTATCGCCCTGCGCAAGGGCGACGACAAGCTGCGGCTGCGGTTGAATGAAGCCCTGAAGGCCATCATCGCCAACGGCACCTACAAGAAGATCAACGAGAAATATTTCCCCTTCGACATCTATTGATGCCGGTCTTTTCCCCGGCGGGATTTATCCCGCCGGGGAAACCCCGTAAATGGCGAGTGATATGAACCTTCACGGTTTTGGGCCGCAGCTTCTTGCCGGCGCCATCGTTACCCTGCAACTGGCCATGGCCGCGCTGTGCGTGGGGCTGGTTCTGGGCATTCTGGGCGCGCTGTCCAAAAGTTCCAGCGTCACACCCCTGCGCATGCTGGGCAACGGCTACACCACCATCATCCGCGGCATCCCCGAGCTTCTGGTGGTGCTGGTCGTCTATTTCGGCTCGTCCGGCGCGCTGACCGCGATCGCTGCTCTTTTCGGCCATGACGAGTTCGTCGAGCTTGATCCTTTCACGGCCGGCACGCTGGCCCTGGGCCTGACCTTCGGCGCTTACGCCACCGAAGTCTTCCGCGGCGCGCTGCTGACCATTCCCGCCGGTCATATCGAAGCTGCCCAATCCTTAGGGCTGGGACGCTGGCGTATCTTTCTGCGCGTGATCCTGCCCCAGCTTTGGCGGATCGCCTTGCCGGGCCTGGGCAATCTGTTCCTGGTTCTGCTGAAGGACACCTCGCTGATCTCGGTGATCGGGCTGGATGAATTGATGCGCAAAAGCCAGATCGGCACCGGTTTTTCCAAGGAACCCTTCACCTTCTTCGGCGTCGCCGCCCTGATCTATCTCGGCATGACGGTCATCACCAACGGCATCCTGATCCTGATGGAACGCCACGCCAACCGGGGCTACCGGAGGGCCGGGACATGAGTTTCGACCTCAGCGTCATCCTGTCTTATTTCCCAACTCTGCTGCTGGGAGCCTGGCTGACCGTCAAGCTGGTGATTTTTTCCAGTATCGCCGGAGTGTGTCTCGCCTTCCCGCTCGGGCTCGGACGGTCTTCACCCCGGCCAGCCGTCAAGGCGCTGCCCTGGCTGTTCATCTTCTTTTTCCGCGGCACGCCGCTCCTGGTTCAGCTTTTCCTGGTCTATTACGGACTGGCGCAATTCGATTTCGTCCGCGCTTCCATCCTGTGGCCGATCCTGCGCGATCCCTATTGGTGCGCGCTGATCACAATGGCGCTCAACACCGGTGCCTACATCGCCGAAATCCTGCGCGGCGCCATCCAGGCAGTGCCCAGAGGCGAGATCGAGGCCGGCATCAGCGTCGGCATGTCGAAAAGCTTGGTTCTGCGCCGCATCGTCCTGCCGCGCGCGATCCGCATCGCCCTGCCCGCTTATTCCAACGAAGTCATCCTGATGCTGAAATGCAGCGCGCTCGCCAGCACGATCACGCTCTTGGAACTGACCGGAACGGCGCGCACCATCATCGCCAAGACCTACATGCCGGTGGAAATCTTCCTTGTCACCGGTGTGTTCTATCTGGTCATTTCCTACTGCCTGGTGAAAATCTTCCAGGTTGCGGAATGGCGGCTGAACCGGCATCGGCGGGCGAACGGCTGATCGCTGGAACCAAAGACAGACGCGGCCCGTTTCTGCTATGATGTGTCTTGGGCCAGGAACGTCACGCGGAAAGTCGGGCCATGCGCGTTTCAAGACTTCCGACCATCCTGACGATCACTATCGGTCTGGCGGCGATTCTTTGGGCCGCACAACCACCGCCTGAGATCGTTTTCGACGGAAACTGCCATATCCACGGACTGCGCAACCGTCTGTCCGCGATCCTTTACCCGAGAGAGTTATGGGCATCCCAATTGGCGGCGCTGCGCGACGAACGCGACAAGCTGTCGCGTCAGCAGGCGATCCGGTCGCCGGATGCCCGTGACGGCGCGGTCGGCGATATCGAACGCAAGATGCGCCGCCTCTCCGACGCCACGGTTCCCGACGAACAGGCGGAGCAACGCTGGCGGCTGGAACGGATCGGCTGGCTGGACCGGTGCGAAACAGACATCCTGAACCGCCGGATGCGAAAGCCCTGACCCGGGCTCAGACCGTCAGCAAGGTTCCGGGCAATGTGAGAAGCGCCGCGAAATCGTCAAGCACGGCATCCGCGCCCAATTCCGCCACCGGCGGCGCGCTGTAGCCGAATGACATCACCACCACCGGGATGCCGGCGGCGCGCGCCGTTTTCACGTCATTGGCCGAATCGCCGACCATCAGCGCCGGCGCATCCCCCACACCCATCGCCGCCAGAGTTCCGGTCAAATGACGCGGATCGGGTTTCCGGACGTCCAGGCTGTCTCCTCCCAGAACAGCGTCGAACAAGGACGCGATGCCGAAACCGTCCACGACCTCCATCGCCAGGGAGAAAGGCTTATTGGTGCAGACCCCCAGCCGGTGCCCGTTATCCTTCAGCCGGCGCAAGGTCGTCTCGACATTGGGAAACAGCGCCGAACGGACCGTCGTATGACCGCGATAGAAATGCCGGAAACGTTCCGTCGCCGAATCCAGCGTCATCCCGGACGGCATACCGCCGGTCGCCTTCAGCCCGCGATCAACCAGCGAGGAAACGCCATCGCCCAGCCAGCCCCGCACGGAATTCTCGGCCACGGGCGCGCGCCCGAATTCGGCCAGCGTCCGGTTAAGGGCGTCCGAAATATCCGGCAGGCTGTCCACCATAGTGCCGTCGAGATCGAAAACGATAGCGGTGCATGCACCCCGGACCGATGACGTCATGACGATGATTCTCCGCAAAAACCGATCCCGGTTATAGGAGGACGCTCCGCCGATGCGCAAGGAATCCGTGACTTCTTTCACGGGAAGCCGCTACAATCGCCCCATCTTGCAAGCAGGAGACGCCGCGCCGATGGCCGATGAGGACGAGTCCAGGATCGACATACCGCCCGCTGATCCCACCGGGCGCGAAGCCGCCTATGACATTCAGGTCGAACTGTATGCCGTGCTGGGTCATTCAAAGGTTCAGGTCAAGCAGCTGCTCAAACTGGGCCGCGGCGCGGTGGTCGAATTGGACCGCAAGATCAACGAACCCATCGATCTGGTGGTCAACGACAAGCTGGTCGGCCATGGCGAAGTGATGGTCGTCGATGACCGGCTGGGCATCACCATCACCGATATGCTTAAAAGTCAGGGAAGCGACTAACCTTCCTCTCCCGGTTCCGCACCATCTGGAAAAAGACGGATTTTCCGCTTCCGCATGCGGCGAGAGTGAGCGAATCAGTTGCCCGGCGTTCGGAAGTGACGCAGAATGACCCGACTTTTGGGGGAACCCTTCGGGGAAGGGCAGATTTTCGATGTCCCAGGCCACTCTGGTCGGATTCCTACTGGGAATCGGGCTTTTCGTCGGATCGATCGTTCTCAGTACGAACGACTTCCTGATTTTCCTGCAACCTGAAGGATTCATCATGGTGTTCGGCGGCACTCTGGCCGCCACCTTCGTCGCCTTTGAATCCAGCTATATCCTAAGAACCTTCCGGCTGATCGGATCGATTTTCTTCACCCAGAAAATCGGCCGGACCATCCTGACCAACGAGGTCGGGCGCGTCATTCGCTGGGGCTATATGGTCCAGAAGGGCGGCATGCCGGCGTTGGAAGCCGACGCAAGGCGCCTGCGCAATCAGGACCGGTTCATGGCCTTTGGCATCGATCTCGTCGTTTCCGGCTATAGCGGCCAGGAAGTGCGCGACATCCTCGCTAACACGGTGGAAACCAGCTTCAACCGCAACACCATCCCGGTGGACATCCTGCGCGCCATGGCCAACAACGCGCCGGCCTTCGGCATGATCGCCACTCTGGTCGGGCTGGTCATCATGCTGAACAGCATGGGCTCCGATCCGTCCAAGGTCGGTTCCGGCATGGCGATGGGCTTGATGGGCACGCTCTACGGCGTCAGCTTCGCACGGTTGATCCTGCTGCCCGTCGCCAGCAAGCTTCAGCAGCGCGAGGAAATCGTGCGGTTCAGGAATTATCTGGTCGCCGAAGGGCTGGCGCTTCTCGCCGAACGGCGCAGCCCGCGCTACATTCAGGACAAGATGAACAGCTTCTTGGAACCGGGACGGCATTTCGACATCGACCGCATGATGCGCGGCGTCAAAACTCCATAGGGCAGGCCAATGGCGAAACGCTGGCTGCGCAAACAGGAAACGGATCAAGACGATTGGCTCATGTCCTATGCGGACATGATCACCCTGCTGCTGGCGATGTTCGTGCTGCTGCTGTCGATGGCCAAGATCGACCCGATCAAATACGAACAGGTCGAAAGCAGCATGGCGCGTGAAATCGGACGCCGCGAATCCACGCAGCCGATGGAAAGCCTGAAACGGGATCTGACCCAGGCGGTGCGCGAAATGAAGCTGGATGACAGTCAGCTGACGATCGGCTCCGACGGCAGGGGCCTGATGCTGGAGCTGGATGGTTCCACCTTTTTTGCGCCGCATTCGGCGACGCTTGCCCCTGAATTCCAGTCCGCCCTGGCCAAGATCAGCGAAAAATTGAACGAACCGCGCTATTCCGCCTTCCTGGTCGAAGTCCGGGGCCATACCGACGATCAACCCACTTCCAACCCGATTTTCCCCACCAATTGGGAATTATCGGCGGCGCGCGCCGCCATCGTCGTTCGCAGCTTCATCCAGCACGGCGTGGACCCGACCCGGCTGTCGGCGGAAGGGGTGGCCGACACCCGACCGCGCGTTTCCAACCGCGACATAAACGGCAATCCCCTGCCCCGGAACCAGGCGCTGAACCGCCGTGTGACCATCCACATCTTCCCGCGCTGAAGCGGAGGCATCTGGATAGACCGGGCGTCCTTTCCGCCTATCGGACGTCCAACCCGGAAAGCCACGCCTTGAAGACCGCTTCCGCCGCCGGCGCCAAAGCCCGCGCATGCTTTTCGGCCTGACGCCGCAGATCGGGCACATCGACCCCGGCCACGCCTGCGATTTCACAAGCATGGCCGATATACCAGCGTTCCAATCCCGCCTCTCCGGCTTCCAAATGAAATTGCAAGCCCAAGGCATGGCGGCCGATCGAGAATGCCTGATGAGCAATAAGCGGGGTCGAGGCCAAACAATCGGCTCCGGGCGGCAAATCAAAGGTGTCGCCATGCCAATGCAGCACCGCATGCTCGCCGATGGGAGCAAGGACCGAGACCCGCCCAGCTTCGGTCAAGGTCAGGGGCGACCAGCCGATTTCCTTGATCCCCGACGGATAGACCCGCGCCCCCGCCGCACGGGCCATGATCTGAGCGCCAAGGCAGATGCCGAGCATCGGCCGTTTCTCATCCAGCCGGTACCGGGCGAGCGCGATCTCGTCTTGCAGGAACGGATAGCTGTCTTCCTCATAAACGCCGATCGGACCACCCAGAATGATCACCAGATCCGCCTGCCGCGTTTCGGTATCGTCAAGCGCTTCCATTCCCGCCTCGCGGTAGTGCAAACGATAGCCGGAACGGTGAAGCACAGCTTCCAGCAAGCCGGCATCCTCGAACGGCACATGGCGGATAGCGATGGCGGTTTTCATGCTTCGGCTTTCCTTTATTGACCTTTGGTTCTTGCCAGCCTACCGCCTTGCACGCAGCGGGAAAATAGAACGGGACGGATATATTCCGTGATAAAAGAACGTTCATGCTCGTCTCCCGCTCCTGGCTCCTCGCCGCCGCCCCCGCTTTGTTCGTCGTTCTTTGGAGCACCGGCTTCATCGGCGCGAAATTCGGGCTGCCCTATGCCGAACCCTTCACTTTTTTGTTGCTGCGCATCGGCGTCGTCACCCTGATCCTGGCCGCCGCCGCTCTGATCCTGCGAGCGCCCTGGCCACGAAACGCGCGCGAGACCGGTCACTTCGCCTTGTCCGGCCTTCTGGTCCATGGCGGTTATCTCGCGGGGGTTTTCGCCGCCATCGCCCAGGGCATGGGCGCGGGCACGGTATCGCTCATCGTCGGATTGCAGCCTTTGCTGACGGCGGCCCTGGCGGCGGCGCTGCTGAATGAACGAATCCGCGCCCGGCAATGGGGTGGGCTGGTCTTGGGACTAGCCGGGGTGGCGCTGGTCGTTGGGCAGAAACTGTCCGCAACCGGCGGAATCGCCGGCATCGCCCTGGCGGCCGTGGCGCTTTTGTCGATCACTGCCGGAACGCTTTATCAAAAACGTTTTTGCGGCGCCATGAATCTGTTGACCGGCGGCACGGTGCAATATGCCGCCACCAGCCTGCTTCTGGCCACGCTGGCCTTCGCCTTCGAGACCATGCATGTGGTCTGGACGCTTCCTTTCGTCCTGGCGCTGGGCTGGCTGATCCTGGCGCTGTCGGTCGGGGCGATCTTCCTTTTGTTTCTGATGATCCGCGAAGGTCAGGCCGCCCGGGTCGCCAGCCTGTTCTATCTCACGCCGCCGGTAACGGCCGTGATGGCCTGGGCTTTGTTCGGCGAAGCGCTGCCGCCGTCCGTCCTGGCCGGTTTCGCCGTCGTCGCGTTGGGGGTGTTCCTGGCCCGGCGTTGATCTCTTAAGGACGAAGCTCTCCTCAGGAGAGATGCTCGATCAGGATGGCGAAGCCGAGGCCGAACAGGACAATAGCGGCAAGAATTCCGGCGACGCAGCGGAAGCGTTCGCCGATCATCCGGCCGATCATCATGCCGCCCGAAGCCATGACGAAGGTGGCCGAACCGATAGCGACGGCGATGACCAAGATATTGACGTCCAGGATGGCCAGGGACACACCGACGGCCAGCGCATCCAGGCTGGTACCGATGGCAGTGCCGATCAAGATGCAAAGCGATCGCCCGCCTTGGGGCTGTTCGTCCTTTTTTTCCGCTCCGAACGTTTCGCGCAGCGTGTGCAGTCCGACACCGGACAGCAGCGCGAAGGCGACCCAATGGTCGAATGCTTGGATATAACGGAAGGTGGCCGCACCGATGGCCCAGCCGATCAAGGGCGTGATCGCCTCGACCAAGCCAAAAACCGCTCCGGTTCTCAGCGCTACGGAAAAACGGGGGCAGCCGATGGCGGCGCCACGCCCCACCGCAACGGCGAAAGCATCGACGGACATGCTGAAAGCAAGAAGAAGGATAGCAAGGGCGGACATGACGGCAATCCCGGCAGACTGAAAACGGGCGTGGCCGTCATCCCTGATCGCAGGAACGCAGAAATCTCACGCCACGGTCTCGTCTGGCCGATGGATCGGCTGACCGCACCATGTGCTCTCGCACAAGCTTGTTGACGCGGTCCCGTTAAGCACGGTGACTACTCCCCGATAAGCGAACGGGTACCGCGAGAAAGACGGAAAGTCAAATTATATCAATAAGATAGTAATAATTAGACGCATTCTATATTTTACACATCGCCGCAGGCGGCCAACCCGCGGGCTCGGTACCGCCATCAATCTTTTCTTTTTGCTGCCAATGTGGCCGCGGTTTGGCCGAACAGGATGGAGCGGCTGTCCTCATTGACCGTCGGCCGGCGCGGGATGGCGTCGCCCTTCGCATAGGCGGCCTGCGTCGCCGGACGGATGGCCACGGCCTCGAACCAACGTTTGAGATCGGGAAAATCATCCAAGCTCTGCTGCTGGCGCTGCCACGGCACGATCCAGGGATAGCAGGCCATATCGGCGATGGAATAGAAATCGCCGGCAATGAACGTTCGCCCCTGTAACTGCCGGTCCAACACCCCGTAAAGCCGGTTGGTCTCATCGACATAGCGCTTGACCGCATAGGGAATCCGTTCCGGCGCATAATGACTGAAATGATGGTTCTGCCCGGCCATCGGCCCCAGTCCGGCGACCTGCCAGATCAGCCATTCCAGCACCGTCTTGCGCCCCCGGGGCTCAAACGGCAGGAATTTTCCCGTCTTTTCGGCAAGGTAAATCAGGATCGCGCCCGATTCGAACACCGGGATCGGCGCACCCCCATCGGCTGGCGCATGATCGACGATGGCCGGAATCCGGTTGTTCGGCGAAATCGCCAGAAAAGACGGCCGGAATTGTTCGCCCTCGCTGATATTGACCGGAAGAATCCTGTAATCGAGCCCCGCTTCTTCCAGAAACAGGGCAATCTTGTAGCCATTGGGAGTCGGCCAGAAATGAAGATCAATCATCGGTCTGCGTCACAAATGTCCAAACGGGTCATGAAAAAAATCCGAAACACAACGATGACACCGCCATCCGCCCTGTGGCAAGGTCAAGCGTCGCTATCGCCGCCGCCTCGGACGGCGCGCCCCGAACCTTAAGGACTGGCCCCATGACCGGCATGATCGAATCCCGCCTTTCCCAACTCGGCATCACCCTGCCCGAAGCGGTGACGCCCGTCGCCAATTACGTTCCCTTCACGATCGCGGGCGATCTGGTCTTTCTGTCCGGACAGCTTCCGCTCGAAGCCGGAACCTTGCGCCACAAGGGTGCACTGGGCCAGAGCGTCTCCGTCGAAGATGGCTACCGCGCCGCCCGAATCTGCGCCCTCAATCTGGTCGCCCAGATGAAGCTGGCGGCTGGCGGCGATCTCGATCGCATCGCCCGTATCGTCCGCATCGGCGGCTTCGTCGCCGCAACCCCCGACTTCACCGATCATCCCAAGGTCGTCAACGGCGCGTCGGATTTTCTGGTCGAACTGTTCGGCGATTCCGGGCGCCATGCCCGCACCGCCGTCGGCGTGCCGTCTCTCCCCCTCGGGGCCACCGTCGAGGTCGAAGCGGTCGTCCGGCTCGGACCGGCCTGACCACGCAAGGGATCTCAGGCCAAGCCGGCCCAGGCGGCATGAAGGAGCAATCCCACCAGCCCGCCCACCAGCGTGCCGTTGATGCGGATATATTGCAGGTCCCGACCAACCTGCCGTTCGAGCTTGTCGACCAGCATCGGCGCATCCCATCCCCTGATCACCCCGGCCACGAAAGCGCCGAGTTTTTCACGGTTAGGCAGGATGAGCGCGCGCGCGGCCTGCTCGATCCAGGAATCCAGCGCCGCGCGCAAGGCCTCGTCCTCTTTCAGACGCAAAGCGATCCCGGCCAGTATCCGAACCGACAGCATCTCGGCCCGGCTCGTTCCGTCCTCTCCGGCTTCTGTCCATTGCCGGATATCCGCGCCCATGCGTTCGACGAGCACGCCGACCCCGGGATGCGCGGCCAAATCATTCTTTAAAGCCTCGGCCCGCGCCCGCATGGCGGGGTCATGGTCGAGCCGGTCGATCAGATCATGCAGCGCCGCATTGAAGCGCAGCCGCCAGGGATGATCCGGGGTGCGCATCTCGTCCAACATCTCTTCCAGGCCGGAAACGGCCTGGGCGGCCAGTTTCTCATCGACCCATCCCGGCACCCACCGCCCCGACCGGTCGTCAACCTTGCGGCGGATCAGTTCGGGATCG
>JAYFRE010000102.1:0-3192 GCA_034926235.1 Rhodospirillaceae bacterium | reverse complement strand
AAGCGCTTCATCATGCCTTCGACCATGTCGTAAAGGATCTGGTCGCGCGCGTTCAGCTTGATTCCCTCGGGCAAGGTGCGGCTGCGCGCTGCGCGACCGGTGGCTTCGGCGACGACGAACTGGCGTTCATCCAAAACCTGGATGGCGACATCGACCGACATGTCGATGCGCGCAGCCTGTTCACGGGTGAACAGGCTGTTGCTGGTGGCCAGCGGTGTTTCCGTCGCCTGGGCGTCACGGATCACGACGCGGACGGTGCCTTCGCGTCCGACCGGGCGCAGCCGATCCTGGACCCAGCGGCGGACGGCGTTGTCGGGCGCGACCGGCATCTCCGCCTCGATATGCGGCGCGCGGCCCGGCGGCTGATATTCGGAAACGATTTCGATCCGACCGACATCGAGCTGAATCGGTTGCAGATTGCTAAACGTCATCTCGGGCAGATGCCGCGTGGGCGGGTTGGTCGTGCAGGCGGCCAGGGCGAGGAGCAGGCCGAGGGCCAGGAAATGTAAGCGGCGGGCGATCATGATGGCGTCTCGTCTCGGCAAGGGTGGGCCGGATGAAGCCTCGGAACCGCTAGGGGTCCGATGCACTGGGGTTTGGTTTTAAGGGGTGCTTGGTTCCAAATCCCGGTCGGTAAAAATATAACGCGCCTTGCAGAACTCACAAGTGACGGCGATGACGCCGTCTTCGTCCTTCATGCCGTCGAGATTGGTTTTGGCGAACGAGCGCAGGGTGGTTCGCACCCGCTCTTCCGAACAGCGGCAGCGCGCCTGCAGGGCGCGCGGTTCGTGCAGGATCAGTCCTTCGGCGTGGAACAGGCGGCGCAGCAGCGTTTCAGGGGGCAGATCGGGATCGAGCAGTTCGGAATCCTGCACGCTTTTCATCAAGATGACGGCGCGGTTCCAGTCTTCTTCCGCTGTTTCCGCCGTCAGGATCGGGCTTGCCGGCCCCTGGGGCATGCGCTGGATGATCAGCGCCGCCGCCCGCCATCCCCGGCCGTTTCCGGGCGGTGCGACGGCGGTGACGACGGCCGAGGCCAATTGCTCCGACTGGGACAGATAGGATTCGGTGCAGACGCTCAATGTCTCCCCGTCCAAAGCCACCAATCCCTGATACCGTTCGGTGTCGGGGCCTTGATCGACGGTGAAGGCCAGATAGCCTTTGCCGAAATAACGGGGTACCGGCGCCAGGTCGTCCCTTGCCCGGGCTTCCGTCAGACGGTCATCGTCGAAACGGGCATAGGCGCGCAGGTCGCCGTCGCTGGTGACGTCCGCGACCAGCAGCGGAATGGCGCCTTCGGCCTGAATCTGCAGGGTGAAGACGCCGTCATATTTCAGCGCCCCGGCCAAAGCGCCGCCCAAGACCACGGTTTCCGCCAGACGGGCGCCGACGGGAACCGGTAAGTCGTGAACGCCGACGGCGGCGTCCAGAGCCGGGCCAAGCCGGACCAGCCGGCCCCGCACGGAACCGGCCTCGATCTGGAAGGGAAGTAAAAGGTCGGCGCCTGTGTCGGTCACGACAGGCACCAGGCCATGACCCCTTTCTGTGCGTGCAGTCGGTTTTCCGCCTCGTCCCAAACGACCGATTGCGGACCGTCGATGACGGCGTCCGTCACCTCTTCGCCGCGATGGGCGGGCAGGCAATGCATGAAGAGAGCGTCCGGCTTGGCCTTGGCCATCAAAGCCTCGTTGACCTGATAGCCCGCCAGCAGGGCGCTGCGGTTCTCGTCCTTGAACCCCATCGACACCCAGGTGTCGGTCATCACGCAATCCGCACCGGTCACGGCTTCCACCGGATCGGTCATCAGCTCGATCCGCGCACCCTTGCCGCGCGCCCAGGCCAGGGCCGAGGCGGACGGCTCCAGGCCGTTCGGGCAGGCCAGGCGCATGGTGCAGCCGAAATGGGCCGAGGCGTGAATCCAGCTGTTGGCGACATTGTTGCCGTCGCCGCACCAGGCGATCACCCGGCCTTCAAGCGGGCCGCGATGTTCCTCGAAGGTCATGATGTCGGCCATTACCTGGCAGGGATGCGACCGGTCGGTCAGGCCATTGATGACCGGCACGCTGGCATAGGTGGTCAGGTCGGTCAGCTTGGCCGGGTCGTCGGTGCGGATCATGATCATGTCGATATAGCGCGACAGCACCCGGGCGGTGTCGGCGACGGTCTCGCCCCGGCCCAACTGGGTGTCGTGCTGGGTCAGCACGATGACATCCCCGCCCAACTGGCGGAATCCGGTTTCAAAGGATACCCGGGTCCGAGTCGAGGGTTTCTCGAAGATTGCGGCCAGGATCAGGCCCGAAGCGAGGCGCTCATCGCGCGGGATGCGGCCCGATTTATAGGCTTTGCCCAAATCGAGGATGTGCCGCAGGGTTTGGGTGTCGAACTGGTCGAGATCGATGAAGTGGCGCGGTGTCATCTTATCAGGCCGTCATTTCCCCAAGGGTTTCATCCAGGATGCGGCCGGCCTCGGCGATGTCCGGGGCGGTCACGATGAGCGGAGGCAGGATGCGCAGCACATTGTTGCCGGCGCCGATCAGCAGCAGGCCCTTTTTCATCAGCGCCGCCTGAAGATCCGCGTTGGAGACGCGGCATTTCAATCCTTGCATCAGACCCAGGCCGCGCCGCTCTTCGATCTTGTCCGGATGTTTGGCGACCAGCGCGTCGAGCGTCTGGGTCAGAACCGCACCCATCGCCGTCACATGATCGAGGAATCCGTCGCTCAAGAGCACGTCGAGCACGGCGTCGGCCACGGCCATCGCCAGCGGGTTGCCGCCGAAGGTGGAACCGTGCGTGCCCGCCGTCATGCCCTGGGCTGCTTTTTCGGTGGCCATGAACGCACCCAGCGGGAACCCGCCGCCCAAGCCCTTGGCCGTGGCCATGATGTCGGGCGTGATGCCGTCCCATTCATGGGCATAAAGCTTGCCGGTGCGGCCATTGCCGGTCTGCACCTCGTCAAGGGCGAGCAGGATGCCATGTTCGTCGGCGAGCCGGCGCAGCCCGGCCAGATAGCCCCGAGGGGCGGCCTGCACACCGCTTTCGCCCTGGATCGGTTCGACCAGAATGCCGGCGGTGGCCGGCGTGATCGCGGCCCGAACCGCGTCGAGATCGCCGAAAGGAACCCGGTCGAACCCGTCCAGGAGCGGTGCAAAGCCTTTGACCAGCTTTTCCTGCCCGGCGGCCGAAATGGTGGCA
>JAYFRE010000132.1:0-2710 GCA_034926235.1 Rhodospirillaceae bacterium | reverse complement strand
AACACCGCGCCGTCCTCATGTACCGAGGACGAGGCGATCTCGAAGCTTTCCTTCAGATGCTGCGAAATCAGCAGACGCACGAACATCACGCAGCCTTGGCCGCCATGGACGATGCCGGTGCAATCCTTGATGCCGATGCTGGCGAACTGAGCGCCCGCCGGCTGACAGGTGAAGATCGGGTTGATGGTGCCGGCCCGGTCCTTGGGCTTTACGTCGCAGGTCATGATGATCTCCCTGTCAGTATTGCTGAACGGTCAGCTCTTCATTGAGCGAGCCGTCGATGGTCAGCCAGTCCATGCGCTGGTGCAGTTTCTCGAAAAGAGCCTTGATCGACGGTTTGTCCATGGCCGCCAGCCAGGAGCAGCGTTCCTTGTAGGCATCGGCCAAGCAAACCGCATCGATCCAGTAGCATTTCTCTTGCGGCGTCGAAGTATCGACCGGCTCGCCGCAAAGGATTTGGGCCGTCTTGCCGAGAACACCGGCATTCTGCTTGCGCCGGTCCCAGCCGCGGGAATTGAACTGCCACAGGCAGTTTTTCATGATGTAATTGACGAGCTGACCGATTTTCTCCCTGGTGTCCGGGTCGGAGTCGGCAAGCGGGTCGCTCTTATAGATCTTCTCGTATTTGGGATAGACGGTGGCTTTCCCTTTGACGGCGATCGACATCGTTTCTCTCCCTATTCGGCGGCGGCGGCTTTGCGTTCGAACACCGGATAGGTCTTCGCGCGCAAATGGGTGACGCAATCCATTCGGCCCGTATATTCCGACATGCTGGGCGAGGAGCGGACCTCCTCGGGCAAGGCGGCGTCGGACAGCATGCGGCGGGTGACGAATCCCTGACCGGTGGGGATTTCGTCCTTGCTGATGTCCAGGCCGGAAAGCTGGTGGATTGGCGAATAGATGGCGTTGTAAATGTCGCGGGCGAAGCGCACCCAGCCTTCGAATCCCTTATAGGGGCCGTTGTGATAGCCGTGGGCGTTCAGATAGGGCACGCGCATTTTCTTGGCCACCTCGCCCGGACGCTTGCCGGTGAAGATGACGTCGGGTTTCAGCATGCGCAGGGCTTCCTGGCCCTCCAGCTCGTTTGGATCGTCGATGGCCAGGGCCCCTTCGCCGCAGCGTGAGACGCCCTTTTCCATGTCGCCCTGATGGCCGAATTTGGTGTAGACCGAGACCACCTGGAGGCCCATTTCCTCCTGTAAGACGTTCGCCCAGTGCCAGAGCTTGGAACCACCGGGCCACAGGCAGACCTTCTTGCCCTGAAGCCGTTCCCTGTACCAGTCGAGCTGGGGTTTCCATTTGGCGGTCTCCTCGTCGATGATCGCCTGGGCACGCTCCTCGATGCCGAAGAACAGACCGATCTTGCGCAAGGAATCGCCTAAGGGCTTGAAACCGAAGCCGTCGATGTCGAGACGCGGGATGCCGTAGCGGGCGCGCAGCTCGTCGCACAGATATTCGGCCGAACGGGCGCATTCCAGCACGTTCAGATGCGCCCGATGCATGGACCGCAGATCGTCATAGCGACCGTTGCCGGTAAAAGTGGACAGCACCTGGATGCCCATGCGGCGGAAGAAATCCTGCATGATTTCCTGATCGCCCTGGATGTTGTATTCGCCGATATAATTGATGACGTAATCGCTGGTGATCTCGGGCTCGACGGTGCCGACTTTGTTGTTTACCCAGGCGATATTGATCTTGTGGTGGCCGCCCGATTGGCTGGGACCGGCGAAACCGGGCGAGTTGCAGACGAAGATGTCCACGTCGGGCAGTTCGTCCATGACCTCCTGGGCGATGGCCTCGATGTCGTCGCCGATCAGGGCGGTGGCGCAGGTCTGGTAGATGGTCATGCGCTTGATGTCGGGGAATGCCTTGAAAGCTTCGAGGATGTTCTGCTTCAGAAGCTTTTCCGCCCCGAACACGATGTGGCTTTCCTTCACATCGGTGGCGAAGGTGTATTTGAGCTGGAAATTGTTGTTGTCGCTGATATAGCGCTTGGTCTGCCAGGTGTCGTAGGTGCATCCCACCGGGCCGTGGCTGATATGGATGACATCCTTCATCGGTGTGCCGATAACGTGCTTGGCGCCGCAATAGGCGCAGCCGCGCTCGGAGATCGTGCCCGGAATGGTGTTCAGATACCCCTTGGGCAAACAGGATGTCAGGTCTTCACCTTCGCCCTTGACGACGGCGTGCTGTTTGCGTTCGGGGATGACCTTGCTGCATTCGAATTCATGGTAAGGCATGTTCCGTCCTCCGGCTCGGGCGGTCAGTCGGCGATGCCGTATTTGACGACCATCTGCTCCAACTCATCCATCGACAGCGGCTTCGGGATCACGAACATGTCGTTTTCGACGATCTTCTGACCCAGCGCCCTGTATTCCGAGGCCTGATTGACCGCGGGGTCGAACTCGGTAACGGTCTTCTTGTTGAATTCGGCCTTCTGCACGATGTTGTCGCGCGGCACGAAATGGATCATCTGTGTGCCGATGGCCTTGGTGAATTCGTCCAGGAATTCCTTTTCACCATCGACATTGCGGCTGTTGCAGATGATGCCGCCCAGACGCACGCCGCTTTGCTTGGCGTATTTGACCAGGCCCTTGCAGATATTGTTGGCGGCATAGATCGCCATCATCTCGCCTGAGGCGACGATGTAGACCTCCTGGGCTTTGCCGTCGCGGATCGGCATGGCGAAGCCGCCGCAGACGACGTCGCC
>JAYFRE010000088.1:0-14589 GCA_034926235.1 Rhodospirillaceae bacterium | reverse complement strand
AGCACAAGCCGCAGCAAAGATATTGGCGCGCCGGGCCGGATTGGTGGAACCGAAGGACGACGGCGGGCTCGATGCGCTGATGCACAAACTTTACCGGGGCGATGCGCGGTGAGCCCATCTTTCCCGAAACCGCTTGGGGGGAAGACGGCCCCTCGGCTATCATCCGAAGCGGCGGCGTTCGGGGCCGTCTTCTGGCGAAAACCCATGCCTGTGCCGAAAATGTCCGGCCCTATGGCCTTCCTCCTTCTTTTCCTCCTCGCTTTGCCCGCCCGGGCCGACGCGACGGCGGAACGCGCCCTGCTGGAAGCGCGGCTAGCGGCGCTGGAAACCGTTCTGGCCGGCGATGTCTGTGCCGATCCGGACAGCGCGCGCGCCGTGCTGGCCCAGACGGAAAAAACCTCGGGCGCGCTCATGAACCGGGGTCAGCAGAATCCCACCGCCGCGGCCACGCCCGACAGCGCCCTACCCCGCGACCAGCTGGCGGCGCGGCTGAAACGGGCAGTGGTGATGGTGCTGACGCCCAAGGATAGCGGAACGGGCTTTTTCGTCACCCCCGACACGCTGGTCACCAACGCCCATGTCGTCGCCCAGGCCGGAGCGGACGAGGTGCTGCTGATCGGCGCGGCGGTCAAGGGCGTGATGACGGCAAAAGTCATCGCTCGGGCGACCGGCAGCACGCAGCAAAGCCGGGATTACGCCTTGCTGCGCATCGCTACCCCGATCGCGAACGCGGCTTTGCCCTTAAGCCCCAACGTGACCGAGCTTGACCCCGTCGTCGCCGCCGGGTTCCCCGGCTTGCTGGTCGAAAACGACATTCATTTCCAGAAGCTGCTGCAAGGCACGCCGACGGGGCTGCCCGAAATGATCCTGTCGCAGGGAACGGTCATGGCGGTGCAAAACCGGTCCAGCGGCTTGGCGACCATCGCCCATTCCGCCGCCATCTCGGGCGGCAATAGCGGCGGTCCACTGGTCGATGCCTGTGGACGGGCGATCGGGATCAACAGCTTCATCCGCGTGTCGGTGGATCAGGCCAGCAATGCCGGTTACGCCCTGGCGATCGAAGACGTCATCCGCTTTTTACAGGAACAGGGGTTGTCGCCCGATGTTCAGGAGAGCAGTTGCCGCTGACGCCGGCCGAAGAACGCCGGTTTTTAAGTTTGCCGAAAGCCGGATAAAGACCCTGGTCTACGGTCACTTGCCGACGACAATGTCGATCTGGTCTTCCAGCGCCGCTTTTTCCTTGCGCAACGCCTCCAGCCGGGCCGCCTTTTCCGCATCCGGCGTGAAGCTGTCGGCCTTGAGCATGTCGATCTTGGCCTGCAGAACGTCCGCTTGGCGTTGCAGATCGGCGTGCTGGCCCTTGGCCTTGGCCAGGCGCGCCTTCAGTCCGGCGATCTCCGTGGACAGGGCGGCGTAGCGCTGTTCCGCCGCCGCGCGGTCGGCGGATACGGCCGCTTTCTGGGCGTCGGTGCGTTCCAGTTCGCGCTGCTTTTGCAGATTGGTGTCCTGCTCGTTCTCCAACGTCTCGCGCCGGTCCTGCTGACGCTTTTCATACGTGCCGTCGGCCAGATTGGAGAGCCCTGAGATAAACCCGCCTTTGGCCGGGTCGTCGTTGGTCTTGCAGCCCGCCAGTGCGGCCAGAGCGACGACGCAGGCGGCCAATGTCCATGCCTTCACAATCATGCTCCTAGCCGACACGGGAAATCTTGCGCCGCGCCATCAGCCCGTCCAGATTCTGTTCGAGCGAGGCGATCTGAACCGACAATTGGCTGATTTCGGCGTCCATCGCCGCCACCCGCTTGCCGCCGGCGTCGGAAGGAGTCTCCTTCCGGGCGAGCTGATATTCCTCCTGGCGCTTTTTCAAGCTGGCCACGGTCTTGGTCAGATAATCGATATTGCTGTCCACCTTGGCGATATCGGCTTTCGCCTGCTTGGCGGTGATCTGGCCGGTAGCGATCTTCTGATCCAGCCGGTCGATCTCGGCCTTGTCGGCGGCGATCACCGACCGGCTGCTGTCGATCAAGGATGCCAGCCTTGTATTGTCGCTGCGCAGATCGCCGATCATCGCGTCCAGCCGCGCTTCCTCGGTGGCGTAGCTTTCCTGAGTGCTGGCCACCATATAGCCGGCCCCGGCACCCACCGCAGCACCCGCGCCGCAGCCGATCAACGCGCCCTGGCCCTTTTTATCATTGACCAGCAGCGCGCCCAGGATCGCACCGGCGATGCAGCCGACCATAGCGCCTTCGCCGATGGTCTGATTGAAGGTGTCGGCCTGTTCGCGCATCTTCTGTTCAGCGGGCGTCAGTCCTGCCGAGCCGCTCGAATCGCCCGCCCCGGAGCTTCCATTCGTTCCTGGCCCATGAGCGCAGGCCGACAGCCCCATCGCCAGGGCCAGGATCACCGCGGTTGCCTTCAATCCGGTTCGCGCCATTCTCGCCTCGCTCAGCCAAAGCCATTCCGAAACGCCCCGAATCAAGGGGCGGCCTTCCAATCGTCCAGCCATTTCTGACGGCTGACCCGTTTGTCCTTACGATAGGCGATGACGTGGCGAAGATGAAGGGCCACGAACGGCGTCAGTTCGTCCAGCCCCAGATTCTTCAACTCCGCCGTCAGCAACGCCGTCTGCCGGTCCAGCGTATCCGCGCCGTAATCCTCGGCAGTGCGGATCAGCGTATCGGCATAATAGCGCAGATTATCGTCCATCGCCGCCCGGTCGTCTTTCAGCGACCGTTCATAGGCGCGGGTGCGTTCCCCGTCCGGATCGCGCGCCTTCTGTGATTCGTAAAGCTTTGCCATCGCATCGACGGCCAGCCCGTCATCCTTGAGCTTGCGCCCCAAAAATGCGCCCATCCGAAGTGCCGTGCGCGCCGCGCGGTCACGCTGTTCGTCGCGGGCGGCGATGTTGGCGCGCAGATCGGCGCGCAGCCTTTCCAGCCGCGCCTTGACCTCGGGGCTGGCGCTGGCCTGAGCGATCCGCTCCAATTCGGTCAAGGGGTCTTCGGCCCGATCCGGCAGCGTTGCTGCCGGTGCGTCACTGGCCGACACCGCCCCCAGCTTGCCCCAGGCGTCGCGCGCCGCCTGCAACTCGGCCGGCGATCCCAGCACAGGCGCTGCCACGACCGGGCGAAAGCCGGTGCTTTTGGCCCGACGCGGGCCGGCATTGTCGAAATAGGGCACTTCGGCCCGGGCGCTAGCCCTTATGTCCTCGCCCGCCGTCAGATAATTACCGCCCCGAACGACGAAACCGCCCGCCGCGCCATGCTCGCGCCCCATCTTGTTCAGCCGGAACGGTTCCAGCACGATCTCGTCCAGATTGCCCAGCATATCGAACAGGCCCAAAGGCCCCGGTTGCAACAGGCCGGTCAGTTGCGGCTTGCCGTTGGCCGATTGGGTGCCGGCGAACCAGACATAACGATTCAGCCCTTCGGGCATCGGAAAGCGGGGTTCGTTGAAATCGGCATCGGACACCGCCGCGCCGCCGCGCGCCGCATATTCCCATTCGGTTTCCGTCGGCAGGCGAACGAACCCGGCCTCGTCGCCATTTTTGGGCAGGGATTTGGCGGCGTTGGCGCGCAGCCAGGTCGAATAGCGTTCGCCAAAGGCGACGGCGTCGAACCAGGACACGCCCCCCTTGGCCAAGCGGCCCGCCAGCGCCGGTTTGGGGCAGGAATCGTCCATCACCGCCGCATATTGCAGCTCGCTGACCTCGTATTTCGCCATCAGGAAATAGCGTTCGGATTTCCCGCCCGGAAAACTGCCCGCGATCCAGGCCCGCAACGGGCCTTCGGCATAGCCGCGCGCCGCGTCCGCGCCGCCCAGACTGACCGCCTTGTCGCCCAAGATCCCGTCGGCGGGAACCACGATTTTACGGAACGCCATCTGACCGCCGCAGGGCATCGGCAGCAGCACGTCGCCCTCCAACGGTTTTGGGTTGTAGAACCGTTCCTCCCACGCCGGATCAGCGGCCTGGGCGGAACCGGCCAAGCCCACCAACACCGCCAACGGGGCCAGCGAGGCCAGCGAGGCCTGCGAGGCCAGATGTTTCAGCCAACGGGTCATCAGAACCTCAGACATCGCGCAAACTCTCCGCCGGATCGATTCTAGCCGCGCGCCGCGATGCTGCCCAGGCCGCCGCCAGCGCGGCCAGGATGGTTCCCACCAAGGCGAGCAGGAAATCGGTCAAAGGCAGGCGGCAGACGAATTCATTGCCTGCTAAACCGCTGCCCAACGCCGCATCAAAGCCCGCAGCCACCGCCAAATAGACCGCACCCGACAGCAACCCGCCCAGCCCCGCCACCATCGCCCCCTGCACCGCCGGGAACAGAGCCATAGCCGAGGCGGGAAAGCCGATCAGGCGCAGCAGCGCCAGATCGCGGCGCTTGCGTTCGATATTGGCCCACAGGCTGGCCCCCAGGGACAACAGGAAACCTGCCGCGCCGATCCCGGTCAGCACGGACACGATCAGCCCCAAAACGCGGTCGATGGCCTTGACCGCGTCGATCTCGGCGGCGCGGGTGCGCACCTCCATGCCTTGGCCGCGCAAGAACGCGGCCAGCGGGGCCACCGAATCCAGATCGCGCGCATAAAGCCGCAATCCGGCGTAAAGTCGCTCCCCCGCCGCTCCGACGGGACCGCCGCCCACGCCCAGAAGCGGCGCGGCATAGCCGTCGCGGAAATCCTCGGTCGCCATCAGAAGATCGAGCGGCACGAAAACCGCTGCCCGCGCGAACGACGTCTCGGGCAGCACCCCGGCCACGGTCAGGGAAAAACGCGCCGCCTGGATTTCACCTTGGACGGTGCGGGTCGCCTGGGCGGAAAGCTCCGCCCCCGCCGCCACGCCCAGCCGCTGAGCTGCCGCCGTCGACAGCCAGACCCCATGCCCGCTGGGGGCGACGGCGTCTTTGGGCAATAAGGGATCGCCCGGCGCGGTCGGGATCATCTCCATCCCCGGATAAGACCGGCCATCGGCGGCGCGCAGATCGATCGTCGCCGACAGGCTGCGCGACCGGCCGACCGCAAAACCGACATCCGCCCGGCCCTGAAGCGCTGCAACCCAATCGGGGGATAGACGCTGGCTGCCGACGATGACGATCTCCAGATTGGTGGGATCGGCTAAAAGGCGCTGCTGTAGGGTAAAGATCATCCCGCTTTTCAAGCCGAACAGCACCAGAAGCGGTGTCATCACCGCCGCCAGCGCCAGCACCAGGCAGGCGGAAACCCGCCCGTCATGACGGAAATCGGCCAGCGCCAGGCGCGCAGCGCGGCCCCAGGCGTGAATCCGGCTCATGACGCCTCCACCCGCACCAAACGGCCGCCGCCCGGCGCAGGAACGGCTTGGTAATGGGTAGCGTCCAGCCCGCGCGCCCGCTCCCAATCATGGCTGACCAGGATCAGCGCCGCGCCCAGATCGCGCACCAGACGCAAGAGCAGCGCCAGCACCGCCTCGGCATTCACCGGATCGAGCGACGCGGTGGGTTCGTCGGCCAGCAACAGCGCCGGACGATGCGCCAAAGCGCGCGCAATCGCCGCCCTTTGCCGCTCGCCGATCGACAGCGCCGACGGCATCCGATCCAGCTTGGACGCGATCCCCAGAACGCCCGCCAATGCGTCGAGACGTTGAGGCTCCGCCGTCCTCCCCAGCAGCGAGGGCGACAGGCCGATATTGTCGCGCACCGACAGAAAAGGCAGCAGCCCGCCGGTTTGCAGGATGTAGCCGATGGCGCGCGCGCGCAGCGCCGCCAGGGAATCTTCGTCGCCCGCACGCCAGAGTGCAGCCGCATCCCGCCCTGAAAGGAGGAAATTCCCGGCCCGCGCCGGGCGCAGGACCAGTCCGAACAAATCCAGCGCCGTGCTCTTGCCGCTGCCCGACGGGCCGGTGACGGTGGCGATCTCGCCCGGTTTCAGGGAAAAGGCCGGGATCGTCAGGACGAACCCGCCCGCGCCGCCCCGCTCGACGGTTACATCGTCCAGCGTCAGCAGCGCATCGTCACTCATGGCAGCGCATCAAGCGGCAAAGCGGTAACCGCTTCGCCCGGATCGGCCCCACCATCCAGCGCCACCCAGCGCCCGGTATCGTCATGAACGATCTGATAGAGCCTGAGCTTGCGGTTGACCTCGTCCAGGAAAGCCTGCTGCTGGGCGATCGACCAGCTGGCCCAGGTTTCCTGGTCCAGATCCAAAACCTTGCTGCGATAGGGCAGATCGTCCAGATATTCGCCCATCAGCCCCAGATCGGCCAGCTTGGTCGCCTGGGGCGCGTTGACCGCGTTGGGGTCGCGGCCCAGCGTCGCCGCCACCGAGCGCATCTTGGCGAAGAAATCGGCGGGAGCCAGTTGCGATGCCTGCCCGGCTTCGGCGATGCCTTTCAGCACCTGCTGCATGTCGCTCAACTGGTTGCGGGTCAGCAGCACCTTGACCTCGGTGGTGGGGCGGTCCGGCTGGGCCAGATCGCGATCGGCGATCCAGGCGCGGAACAAAGGCGGCGCGCCGGTCCCTTCCACCCGCCCAAGATAGGCAAGCTGCATCGCATGACCCAGCATGGCGGTGTCCAGCCGGATGCGGCTTTCCGCGTTCTCGCCACCCTTCAGATAAGCGGGGTCCGAGGTGCGGGCAGCCCCCGGCGACGCCTCGCCGCGATAGGCGGCGTTAACCTGATCGACGATGGCACTGCTCAGCGAATCGACGATCGAACCGAAATTCTGCACCGATCCGGTCGGCACCCCGTAATAAAGCGGGCGCGGCACCAGCGGATGAGCGGACAGCGCCGTATATTGCCCTTCGGCCTCGGCATGATTCGCCGCCCCTTCCGGGGTTTTCAGATGCAAAGTATAGATCGCAACGCCGCGATGGGCGGCTTCGAGCTTCACCTGTTCGGCGTCCAGCTTGGTTGAAGACAAGGGATCGCCGCCCTTCAAGGCTCCGGCATCGGTGATCAGCACCAGATAGCGCCCGCCGAAAGCGTTCCAATTGATCGTTGTCAGCGCCCCCATCACGCCGGCATAGGAATCCTCGGAAAAGCGGGGGGTGGAGATGGTCGCGGCCTTCAATTCGGCGACCTTCTCCATGAAATCCTTGCCGTTTTTGACCTTTTCCGGGTCGGCGTAAAGCCGCCACACATACTCCAGCGCCGGAGCGGCATCGATGTTGGAGCGGAACGCCACCAGCCCGAAATGCACCCGATCGCCCAGCCCGGACTTCTCCACCCGTTCATAGATGCGGCGCACCGCTTCGCGGGTGCGGTCGATATAGGGGCCCATCGATTTGGTGCTGTCGATGACGAACACCACCGCGGCGGTGAAATTGCGCAAGGCCCCGGTTTGATCCGGGGCCGGTTTTTGCGCCTTGGCCGCCGCCTCGTCCTGCTGGCTGACCGAAGCGACTTCCAGGATGCGCACACGGTGGCCGGTGCCGGTGAAGCTTTCCTCGGCCGACAGGATCGGCAGCAGATAGAAATGCTGCGCCATATCGACATAGGTCGCGGGCTCGATCGACAGAACCTTAGGATCCTTGCCCCCGGTCAGCACGGTTTTGCGCAAGGGCGCTTCCGCCCGGCCCGGATCGGACGCATCCAGCAGCGCCGCCAGATCCTCGCGCGAGCGGAACAAAAGCGCGCGGTCACGCCCCGCCGGATTGGTAAAGGCCAGCGCCAATTGCTGCTTCCAGGGCAGCGTGTAATCGGCGGCCAGCCAGCCATCGGTCTTGCCCTTCGTCGTCAGGCCGACTTCCAGCCATTCCGTCCCGTTCACCGTCTTGCGGCCATAGACGTAGAAGCGGGTCAGGGCCGGCTGGGCCGCGCCGGGGCCTGCGCCTGGCTCGCGTTTCAGGCTGGCGCCGGGGCGGGTCAGCACCCGCTGATAAAGGGTTTTCTTACCCTCCATCAGCAAGGGCGCGCGCTCGGCAGCGGCGGCGTCATAGGCGACCAGCGTTCCGGCGGCCAGAACCGATAGAACGAGGATCGCCAAAAACGAAAGCTTCTTCATGCCGTCAAATCCCCTTGGAACGGGAACGGATCATTGCGCCTTGTCCAGCAACGCCTTCGCCTCCGCATCGCCTGCCCCGGCGGCCTTGGTCAGCCAGTCGCGGGCCTTGTCCTTTTGGCTGGCGGCGTCCGGCAAACCGAGCAAGATCTTGCCCAGACGCCGCTGCGCTTCGACATTGCCCGCCCTGGCCGCCGGTTCATACCAATAGGCAGCGGTTTCGGCGTCGGGCCTGTCCATCGGGCTGGTTTCCTTCGACCAGGTGTCGGGGTCGTAGAAATGGCCCAGCGCCAGCGACGCCGCTGCCTCACCCTGACGCGAGGCATATTGGTAAAGCAGCATGGCGAGATCGAGCTTGCCCGCCGCCGCCAGCGCCTGGGCCTGAGCCAGCGCCTCGGCTCCGGCCGGATTGGTCCCGATATAGCGGGCCAACGCCTCGCGGCTGTCGAGCGGGCCCGGCCCCTCTGCCGCTGCCGGCGCGGGCGCGGGCGCAGATGTCGCTGGGGCGGACGCGGCCGGTGCGGGCGGCTGCTCTTTGCCGAAGGGCGGCAACCCGGCGAAAAAAGCCAGCGCGGTCAGACCGACGGCAACCCCGACCACGCCGAGAATGATGGCAAGCGGCGACCGTTTGTTCCCGTTTTCCACCGTCGGCCGTTCATTGGCGTCGGCGACCAGAGGCGACGGATCGGGCTGTGCCTCGATAACGGGCTGCGGTTCGGGCGGTTCGAGCGGTTCGACCGGGGGGGCCACCGGCTCCTCCTCATGGCGCACCACGCGGGTCCCGTTCTCAACCCCCGCCCCCGCCGCGGTCGAGGCCAGCAGATTGCGGATCGTCACCCGACCCTGGCCGCGCGCGCCATCGGTTTCGATCCCGATCATGACCATGCAGTTGGGGGGCAAAAGCGCGATCGGATCGGTCAGGGCCGGTCCCAGGCGCACAGTAACCGCCCCGTCTTCCAGCCCCGGCTGCGGCAATTCATGCAGCACCTTCTGCGTCACCCAGACGCCTTGCAGGCCCAGAAAGGTTTCAGCCCCCTGATTGCGCTGGACCCACAGCCGGACCGGACCGGCAATTTCCGCCAGTCCCTGGATGCGCAACACGCCATATCCCGGCCCCCGCGCCGCATCGGCGCTCAATTCCAACCGTATCGCCATCGTTCAGGCTCTCTTTCCCTCGTCCCCGGAAATTTGCGCCAGAATCGCGCCCAGGCGCAGATTTTGCTCTGGCGTGATCTCGCTGCCCGCCGCGTGGCCGGCATTGCCGATTGCGGTGGCGGCAAATGCATCCAGCCAATCGAAAATGCGGATCGCCGGATAGTTGGTGGGCCGTTCCGGCAAAGCAGGCAACCCGTCGAAAGCGGCGGGCGGCTGGAACAAACGCCTGCCTGTGAACATCGACGAAGACGGCCTGCGCTCGACCGGCAGATCGGTCAGGCCCAGCCCGTCGACATAAGAAGCGATCACGCTTTGCGCCACCAGTGCCTGCTGGTCGGCCTGCTGAGCTCGGGTGGTCCCGGCCCTGTCCTCGGCCTCGCGCAGCCGCTCGACCAGACTCTCCTCGACCCGCGCCCGCGCAGCACCGGTCACGATCTCGTCGGCCAGGATATGCAGCACCCCGGCATCCAGCCCTAAGAATCGGTGGATTTCCAGGCTTTCAGGCAGGCCGCGCAACTGGCGCTGCCAATCCGAGACCAGCAGCCGGGCAAAGCGCGTCGCCCCCGTCATCGCCGGGGGAGCATCGCCGCCGCCCGGCATATCCAGATCGAGGCTGATGAAGCCGCCCGACAGCGACGGACCATCCGTTGCCGAATCCGCCTCCGTCTCGGCTTCGGTGCGCAAATAAAGTGCCCGCACATGATCCGGCGAAGGCTGCATCAGCGCCAGAAGCTCGCCCAGCATGTAAGCACGCGGTTTCAAGGCGTCGGCCACCCTTTTTGCCGCTTCGGTCTTGCGCCGCACCTCGTCCGCGCCGTCCGAGCGGTAATAGACGCCGAACTGCGCTTCGACCAGATCGCGCACCAGCCGCGTCACCTGCTCGTCGATGCGCGCCAGCTTGACCTCGCGCCGCGCCACCTGTTCCAGATAAGCCAGCAGCGCGCCCATGCCGCCATCATCCAGCGTCATCATCGCGTCCCAGGCCGCGCCGGGATCGGTCACATGCCGCGCCACCGTCGGGTCCGCAACAAAGGTGCGCCGCATCAGTTCCAGCCGGCCGACCTGTCCGGGCTCGATCTCCGTCTCGCGCCGGCCGTCGGCATCGGTGCGGATCACGCCTGCCGCCATGCCCGGCTTGCGCACCAGGAACAGGTTGGAAAAGGCCCGGCCCGGCGTCCAGTCATTGACCCAGTCGAACTGCTCGAACTTTTCCAGCAAGGCAAGCCGCATCATCCCCGCCCAGCCGGTGCGGATCAGATCCTCGGTTTCGTCGGGCTTGGGCGTCAGGCGCATGTCGAACATGGTCAGCGCCCAGATCAGCCCCGGCAGACGCCGGGCGCGCTCCTCGGGCGTTTCCCCCTGGGTCGAAGCGATCCATTCGGTCAAAGCCGGCCCCAGATCATTGACGTCCGATTGTTTGTGGCAGGGCGTGCACATCACCAGGACATTCATTTCCTGGTCGTCGGTATAGCGTTCGAACAGATAAGCGACCTTGCCGCGCAGGATCAGTTCAGCCACCGGATCGCGTTGTTCCAGCTTTTCCGCCACTTCGCGCAGATTGGCGACCTTGAGCCGCCCGCGATAGCCGGGAAAATCCAGCAAATCGACCTGTTCCAGAAGGCTTGCGCGCGTCGGCTCGGCCAGCGAGAACGCCATTTCGCGCGACAACGCCGCCAGCAGCGAACGCGGCAGCGCCGTCGCCGGACCTACCCCGTCTTCGGTTTTGGGAACCAGCCGGACCCGATCGGAATCGTCGCGGCCCAGCCTGGCCAGCATATCGACATTCATGATGCTGTCGCCCTGGCTGAACCCGCCCGCGCCGTCGGGGCTGACCAGCGCCCCCAATTCGGCAAAGACCGCGCCGGCGAAACCCAGATCGGCCAGTCCCCGGCGCAGCCGCAGATAGGCGGCGGTCAGTTCCGGGATGCATCCCCACAGAAGAGACATCATCTCGGCCCGGTCCTCGGGCGCAAGGAAGGGGGCGAGCCGCACCGCGCTGGGCCAGAAATCGGCCTGGAACGGCTCCATCGAGCGCTGGAAGCGCTTGACGAAATAATCCATCACATCGACCACATCGTCGGCGGACAATCCGCCGGTCTCGCGGGGTTGGACGCGCTTCTTGAATGGGGCCAGATGGGTTCGGATCAGATCGTGATCGGCGCGGAACTCGACCTTTTGCGGATCGAAATCGAGAAAGAAGGAATTGCCGATGATCTTGATCAGATCGGCTTCCGACAACAAGGACAGCGCCACCGGGAAACCGGCCGGCGCGACCACCGATTGCCGGGTAAAGCGGGTGACGATGCCGGTCGCTTCCTTGCCGCCGCCGGGCGGGTTGACATGGCTGATGAAATTCAGCCGGTTGCCGTCCATCACCGTTTCGACGCCGCCATCTTGGCCACGCGCCAGCGCCGAGATCAGATAGGATTTGCCCGCCTGCGACAGGCCGAAAAAGCCGACCGCCATCGGACGTTCAGCCGCAGCGCCCAGCCGACGCGCGACATTGCGCGCCCGGCGCAGTCTTTCGATCAGCCCGTCGGCGTCACGGTCCAAGCGGCGGCTGGAATCGCGCACATCGGCGACCCATTCCACGGCGGCCTCCGCCCCGTCACGTAAGCTCCGGCACCGGGCGGCAAGAATTTCTGGCGTTGCGCTCACGACCTTATCGTCCTTTCCGTCAGCGGATGATGCTGCCCGTATCCAGCCAATGACCTTGATCGACGACGCCATGGACCGGCAGGGTGTAAAGCCCGATCGACAGGGCGTTGCGCGGCACCTGGCCGCCGCCGATCACCTGGATTTCGGTGAAAACCGGACGGTCGAGCTTGCCGCGTTTCTTGCGGCCCAGCTTGACCGACAGCACCGCCGAACGCCCGTCCGCGCCGTAAAGCGCCTTGCGCGCGCTGTTATCCTCGCCGCCCGCGAATTCGATCAGGTAAAGCGGGCTTGCCCCCCAGCGCGCGGCGTCGAGCTGGCGGAAGCCCAGGACCATACGCCCGCGCACCTCGAACGACACCTCTTTGGGAAAATCATAGGCCGGATCGTCGAAATCGACGCCGCTATAATAAACGTCGTCATCCTTGATCGTCATGTTCTGGTCCATCAGGCCGATATTGCGCACCGTGGAGTACGCCTTGAACGCATTGGAGCGGAAGAAGAAATTGGGAATCCGCCCCTGGCCCAGCACGCACAGCATCGCCCCCACCGCCGCCGTCGTCTTTGGATCGTCGATACGCCCGCCGCGATGGAACGGATACCAGTTGCCGGTGCGGTATTCGTGCAAGGCCACCACCCGGTCGGGCGGCAGCGCCAACAACCCCCTGAACAGCGCCTGGACGCCGGGCAGGCAGGATGGCCGCCCCGACAACAGCAGCACGTCGCAATCATAGAGATAGACGATCTCGCACAAGGAGCGGACCGGCTTGCCGATCTCCATCTTGTCGGCGATGAACAACCGGTGCAGCAGGCCGAGATCGAAGGGAATGCGCACCGCCATCAGATCGAAATCATGCGCCGCCCCCGGCAAAGCACGACGCACCCCGGCGGTGAAATAGGCCAGCACCTCGGGCGAGGGCGGATCGCGGCCTTCCAGCACTTCGGCAATGGTCAGGGTGCGGGTATCGGCCCCGGTCAGCGGGTTGTAGCGTTCATAGGCTTTCAGGATCGCCAGCCCCAGGGGGTGCAGCACCTGCAAGGTCAATTGCTGGCGCAGCACCATGTCCTGAACGATGCCGGGTTCCGAGCCGATCAGGGTGGACAGCACCGGGTCGGGATCGGTCAATCCATGGTCAATCAGCGCGTCGCGGAGACGCGGCACCACCATATTGGTGATCACGTCCAACAGAATGTCGTCGCCTGCGATCTTGAAGCCGTCGCGGAATTTCTGGTCGGGCAGGATCGAGACGTTGCCGCCGCGCCCTTCATCCAGCCGGTAGTCGCAGATCACCAGATCGGTGGTGCCGCCGCCGATATCGACCGAAGCGACGCGCAGGCTGCGTCCGTCGGCGTCCTGGCGGCGGGCGAAGACGCGGAAGAATTCTTCCGCCCGGCCGCCGAAATGATTGCTGATTTCCGAAAACAGATAGACCGTCTGGGCGCAGGTCGCCTCGTCCCATTTGGCGTGATAGGTGGGCAAGGGCGGCCAGGCGGCGGCGCGCCCGTCCTCGTCGTCAATATCCATCTCGGCGGGGTGCCAGCCATGGGCTTTCCACACCAGCCCGATCGCCTGGCGCATCCGTTCCTCGAAGATCTGACGCTCGGGCAACGGCATCGAGGGCGGCACGGTCAGAATCACCGAGCGCAATTGGCGCGGCAGATTGGCGTGCGACAGCTTCATCCGCTGGCTGGGGCTGTTGATCTGCCCCAAAGCCTGGACCAGGATTTCGGCCAGCATGAAGGTCATCAGCGCGCTGCGCGCGTAATGCGGCATGAAGACCTGGATCTGGTCCTCGACCGGCAGGGTGAACAGCGCCTCGCCGGTCTCGTCGATCAGATCGCCAAAGGGGGCGGCGGTCGCCAGCGGCTCGGTCTCGGCCTTGTTGAAGGAATCGTTGAAGCGCCAGCCCGGCTCGAAACGCTTTTCATCCCACAGATAGCGCTTAGGGCTGGACAGACCGGTTGCGCCTTCGGTGCCGCGCCGCCTGGCCGCCAGCCTGGCCGCCTCGGCCCCGACACGGGCGATGGTCGGCCACAGGAAGGCGTCGTTGCGCCCGCTCAGGCAGGAATAATCGATCTTGCCGAACACCGCTTCGGCGAATTCGACCCGGCTTTCGAAGGGTTCGGCATAGACCCGGTGCGGATGGCCCAGATCGCGCAGTTCCAGCTCGTAGCGGGTCGATAATCCGTTTCCCTCCTGCGGGTGATCCTCGACCAGGATGCCGCAACTGCGCGAATTGCCGACATCGAGCACCATGTCCACCTGAATCGGTTTGTGCACGTCGTCGGGCCGGTTCGACAGGATCTTGATGCGCGGCGGCCGGACCTTCGCGCCCAGGAACCACAGCAGATTGAGGTAATGGGCGAAATAGCGCCGCCGGTTCGTCTCGGCCTCGATCTCCTCGGGCGACAAACCCTGGCGGACCAGACCGGCCACAAGCAATTCCTTCAGCCAGCCTTCGACCCAGGGCTGGTCCAGAAACCAGCCCATATCCTCGCCCTGCCAGGACAAAGCGAATTTTGCCCCGCCATCGACATCCGCCGCCGACGGCGACAGATAGGCCGCCCCGGCGATATCCGATTCGGCGATGGCGGTGTCGAAGGCCAGCACGATCCGGTGGCTGTGCCCCTGTTCGGCATCTTCACCCGGGGCCAGGGGGACGATGCGCGCCCGCGCCCAGTTGCGCGGCCCCTGCACGAAGGCGTTGGCCTGCTGGCGCAAAAAGGGAACCGGCAGCCAGACATCGGCGAACAGCGCCAGGCTTTCGGCCAGCGGCGTTTCAAGGTCGGCGGCGGGCTGGAC
>JAYFRE010000072.1:0-29329 GCA_034926235.1 Rhodospirillaceae bacterium | reverse complement strand
CCGCCCCCGTCCCTGCCCACTCACCAGAGCTTTCAGGGGCTGGATCGGGCCTTCGTCGCCGATGACGATCTTGAGCCCGGCCGAGGTCTTTGCCGCCGCCGCGTCCAGGCTTTCGATCTTGTGGGCGACCAGCTTCAGCTGTTCTTCCTCGATGCGGGCGTCCGCCGTGATCAAAAGCGCCTTGTTGGGTTCGAGCAGCTCGCGCGCGGCGGACAGAACCTCTGAAAACAGCGTGACCTCGAACAGACCCGAAGCGTCGGAGACCGAGATGAAGGCGTAACGGCTGCCGCGGCTGGAAACCCGCTCCTGCTTCGCGTTCAACATGCCCGCAAGCTTGATATGCCCGCGGACGCCGCCGCGCAGATGTCCCGCCACTTCGGAGGATTTCAGGACACCCAGCCGTTCCAGACTGACGGCGTAGCTGTCCATGGGATGGGCGGACAGATAAAACCCCACCGCCCCGAATTCGGCCTGAAGCTTTTCTCCCAGCGGGTAATCGGTGCGTTCGGGCAGCATGATCGACGTGCCGGACTGGGTTTCGCCGCCGAACAGGCTGGTCTGGCCGGAATGACGGTCCTGGGCCGCCGAGGCTGCCTCGCGCAGTACCGATTCTATCCCGTCGAACATGCGCGCGCGGTTCCGTTCCAAGGAATCGAACGCACCTGCACGGACCAGGTTTTCAAGCTGGCGGCGGTTGATGGCGTGGTTGTCGATCCGCCGGGCGAAATCGGACAGGTCACGGAACGGACCATTCTTTTCGCGTTCGGCGACCATCGCCTCCATCGCCGTCTGGCCGACATTCTTCAGCGCCGCCAGGGCGTAACGGATCGCCGACGCGCCATCCTTGCCGCGTTCGACCCAGAAATCCGCCCCTGAGCGGTTGATGTCGGGTGGCAGCAACGCGATCTTCAGCCGGTCCAGTTCCTGGCGGAAGATATTGAGCTTGTCTGTGTTGTGCATGTCATAGGTCATCGAGGCGGCGATGAACTCGACCGGATGGTTGGCCTTGAGCCAGGCCGTTTGATAGGCCACCAGAGCATAGGCGGCTGCGTGCGATTTGTTGAAGCCGTAGCCCGCGAACTTATCGACCTGATCGAAGATCTCGCCCGCCTTGGCCGCGTCCACCCCGCGCGCCACCGCCCCATCGACGAAGCTTTTGCGCTGGGCGTCCATCTCGGCCTGGATCTTCTTGCCCATGGCTCGGCGCAGCAGATCGGCGCCGCCCAACGTATAGCCGGACAGGATCTGGGCGATCTGCATCACCTGTTCCTGATAGATCATGATCCCGTTGGTTTCCGTCAGGACCGGCTCTAGCGAAGGATGCAGGTAATCGGGTTCCTCGACCCCGTGCTTGACATTAATGTAATGTGGGATGTTGTCCATCGGGCCGGGACGGTAAAGCGCCACCACGGCGATGATGTCGGCAAAGCAGTCGGCCTGCATCTTGCGCAACACGTCGCGCATGCCCGAACTTTCCAGCTGGAACACGCCGACCGTTTCACCCCGCGCCAGCAACCCATAGGTAGCCGGATCGTCGAGCGGTATCTCTTCCAGATCCAGCTCCACGCCCTTGGTGGCCCGGATCAATTCGACCGCGCGATGAATCACCGACAGGGTCTTCAGGCCCAAAAAGTCGAATTTGATCAGCCCGGCCGGTTCGACCCATTTCATGTTGAAACCGGTCACCGGCATGTCCGAACGCGGGTCGCGGTAAAGCGGCACCAGCTCGTCCAAGGTCCGATCGCCGATCACCACGCCGGCGGCATGGGTCGAGGCGTGGCGGTAAAGTCCTTCCAGCTTCATGCCGATATCGAGCAGATGGGCGACCTGCTCGTCGCTGCGCTGCATCTCTCTCAGCAGCGGTTCCTGGATAATGGCTTCCTTGAGCGTAACCGGATTGGCCGGGTTGTTCGGCACCAGCTTGCAGATGCGATCGACCTGGCCATAGGGCATCTGCAACACGCGGCCGACATCGCGCAGCACCGCGCGGGCCTGAAGCTTACCAAAGGTGATGATCTGGGCGACGTGATCGTGGCCGTATTTTTCCTGCACGTAATGGATCACGCGTTCGCGCTTATCCTGGCAGAAATCGATGTCGAAGTCGGGCATCGATACACGTTCGGGGTTCAAGAACCGCTCGAACAGCAATCCCCAGCGCAAGGGATCCAGATCGGTGATGGTCAGCGCCCAGGCGACCACCGAGCCTGCGCCCGAACCACGCCCAGGCCCCACCGGTACGCCATGCGCCTTGGCCCATTGGATGAAGTCCGAGACGATGAGGAAATAGCCCGGGAAGCCCATCTGTTCGATGATGCCAAGCTCGTAGGCGACCCGGTCAAGGTAAGGCTTTGCCGCCTCCTCGCGTTCCGCCGCGCTCATGCCGGGACGGAAGATGTGCTTCTCCAGCCGCTTTTGCAGCCCGTCTTGCGCCTTGGTCCTCAAAGCCTCGGCCTCGGTCATGCCCTCGACATGGAAGCTAGGCAGCAACGGCGGGCGCTTCTTCGCCTTGAAGGCGCAGCGTTTGGCCACCACCAGGGTGTTGTCCGCCGCTTCCGGCAAATCCTCGAACAGCGCCCGCATCTCGGCGGCGGATTTAAAATAATGCTCCGGCGTCAGGCGGCGGCGCTCATCCTGGGAGACATAGGTTCCCTCTGCGATGCACAGCAGCGCGTCATGCGCCTCATACATGTTCTTGGTGGCGAAGAACGGCTCGTTGGTGGCGACCAGGGGCAGATCCTGCGCATAGGCGATATCGAGCAGGCCCGGCTCGGTGCGTTCCTCGATCTCCATGCCGTGGCGCTGGATCTCGATATAAAACCGTCCCGGAAAGATGTCTTTCAGGCGTGCGGCCATCGCCGCGGCCTTGTCCGGTTGGTCCGACGCCAACAGCCGGCCGATGGCCCCATGCGCGCCGCCGGACAGCGCGATCAGCCCGTCGGCGTGCCGGACGACGTCATCAAAGGAAACCTGCGGCGTTTCGCCGCCGTCGGTTTCCAGATAGGCCTTCGAGACCAGTTTCAGCAAATTGCCGTAACCGGTTTCATTCTGCGCCAGCAGCACCAAAGGATCGGGTTCGGGATTGCGCAATCCGGCCTGTGCGCCGAAACCGCGGTCATCCTTTTCTTCGCGGCGGACATTGAGCTGGACGCCCAGGATCGGCTGAATGCCCTCGTCCGTTGCCGCCAGGGAAAATTCCAACGCGCCGAACAGATTGCCGCTGTCCGTCATCGCCACCGCCGGCATGGCGTTGGCTTTGACCAGCTTGATCATCTCTTTGAGCTTGATCGCGCCTTCCGACAGCGAAAAAGCCGTATGGACACGCAGATGAACGAAATCGGCATGCGGCATCGGGCTGTTCTTCCCCTATCGGTCAGGATTCGACCAGTTGGCCGTCCTTCAGGGTGATGACGCGGTCCATGCGTCGCGCCAGCTCGGGGTTGTGGGTGGCGACCAACGCCGCCAGCCCCGCGCCCCGCACCAGTCCCAGCAATTCGTCGAAAACGGCTTCCGCCGTATGCGGGTCCAGATTGCCGGTCGGCTCGTCGGCCAACAGCAAGGCCGGTCCGTTGGCCAATGCACGGGCGATGGCGACGCGCTGCTGTTCGCCGCCCGACAATTGCCCGGGCCGGTGCGTCGCGCGGTGATCCATGCCCAGCCCGGCCAAAAGCGCCATGCCCCGTTTCTCGGCCTCCTGACGCGCCCGGCCCGCGATCATCTGCGGCAGAACGACATTTTCCAGCGCCGAGAATTCCGGCAGCAGATGATGGTACTGATAGACAAATCCCAGCCGGGAACGGCGCAGGGCCGTGCGCACATCGTCGCTGGACCGGCTGCATTCCGCGCCATCGATCAGCACCCGTCCCTCGTCGGGTTTTTCCAAAAGCCCGGCGATGTGCAGCAGCGTCGATTTACCCGCGCCGCTGGGTCCCACCAAAGCGACGATGGTGCCCCGTTCGATGGCAAGATCGGCCCCGTTCAGGACGCGCACCTCGTTAGCGCCCGGATTGAACCGCCGCACCACGCCTTCCAGTCTCAGCACGGCGTCACTCATAGCGCAGAGCCTCCACCGGATCGAGCCGGGCGGCCCGCCAACTGGGATAGATCGTCGCGGCAAAGGACAGACCCAGCGCCATCACCACCACCAGCGTCACCTCGCCGAAATCGACCTTGGCCGGAAGACGGCTCAGGAAATAGATTTCGGCCGAAAACAGCTCGCGTCCGGTCAGCCCCTGCAGAAGCTGGCGGATGCTTTCGATATTGAGCGCAAAAGACAGGCCCAACACCACACCGGCCAGGGTGCCGATGATGCCGATCCCGGCCCCGGACAGAAAGAAAATACGCATGATCATGCCCCGCGTCGCCCCCATGGTGCGCAGGATGGCGATGTCGCGGCCCTTGTCCTTCACCAGCATGATCAGGCTGGAGATGATGTTGAAGGCCGCCACCAGAATGATCAGCGTCAGGATCAGAAACATGACGTTGCGTTCGACCTGGATGGCGTTGAAGAAGCTGGCATTGGCTTCCATCCAGTTATAGACGCGCGCCTGCGGACCGGCGACGGCTTGAATATCGCCAGAAACCTGGCGCACCGCGTCCGTGTTCTTGATCATCACCTGAAGATCGGTGATGCGTCCGGGCAGCGAGAAATAAATTTGCGCAGCCTCCAGCGGCATGAAGACGAAGCTGGAATCATATTCGTACATGCCGACATTGAAGGTCGCGACGATCCGATAGGCGCGCATCCTGGGCACGGTGCCGAAAGCGGTGACATTGCCCTTGGGCGATATCAACGTGATCGGATCGCCAACCCTCAAACCCAGTTTCTCGGCCAGCCTTGTGCCGATGATGACCGCGTCCTGGCCCGAGAAGCGCGACGGATCGCCCGCCTTGATGCCATCCATGATGGTTTTCCGCGCGAACAGATCATCGGGACGCACGCCCCGCACCAGCGCGCCCGAGGCGAAACCGCCGGACGAGGTGGCCATCACCTGGCCTTCCAGTGTCGGAAAGACGAATTCGACCCCGGGTATCTCGCGGATCTTGCCGGCCAGGGCGTCGAATTCCTCCAGCCCAGAGGGCGGACCGTAAACACCGACATGGCCGTTCAGCCCCAGGATGCGGCCCATGAGCTCGGCCCTGAATCCGTTCATCACCGACATGACGATGATCAGTGTCGCCACGCCGAGCGCAATGCCGAGCAGCGAGAACCAGGCGATGATGGAAATGAATCCTTCCCGCCGCCGGGCCCTCAGATAGCGGATCGCCACCAACCGCTCGAACGCGCCAAAAATCATGACCGCCTCACGCCTTGCCGAAGCGGTTCACAGCCTCGTCCAACGTCATCTCCACCCGCTCACCGCTGGCGCGGTTCTTGACTTCGACCAGACCGCGGGCGATTCCCTTCGGCCCGGCCACGATCTGCCAAGGCAGGCCGATCAAATCCATGGTGGCGAACTTCGCCCCGGCGCGGTCGTCGCGATCGTCATAAAGCACATCCGTCCCGAACGCCCGATAGAGCGTTTCGCACGCCGCGTCGCAGGCCGTATCGCCCTTCTTGACATTGATCAGGCCGATTTTGAACGGCGCGACCGATTCCGGCCAGATGATCCCGGCGTCGTCATGGCCGGCTTCGATCAGCGCGCCGACCAGACGCGACACGCCGATGCCATAGGACCCCATCTCGACCGGGGTCGTCTCGCCGCCCGGCCCGGTTACCACCGCGCCCATCGCCTTGGAATATTTGGTGCCGAAGAAGAAGATGTGCCCGACCTCGATGCCGCGCGCGGTCACCAGCTTGTCGCCCAGCTCGGCTGCCATGGCCGGATCGTGCTTTTCCTCGGCGGCAGCATATTTGCCGGTCAGCTCATCCACCAGCGGCTGAAGATCGCCGGCGTAATCGACCTCGCGCGTGCCCCAATCCATCTCGATGAAATCGCGGTGCACGAACACCGCCGATTCGCCCGTTTCGGCCAGGATATGGAATTCATGCGACATATCGCCGCCGATCGGGCCGGTGTCGGCGCGCATCGGAATCGCCTTCAGCCCCATGCGCCCGAAGGTGCGCATATAGGCGATGAACATGCGGTTATAGGCGCGCCGCGCCGCAGCCGCATCGATATCGAAGGAATAGGCGTCCTTCATCAGGAATTCGCGTCCGCGCATGACGCCGAAGCGGGGCCGGACCTCGTCACGGAACTTCCACTGGATGTTGTAGAGGTTCTTGGGCAGGTCTTTGTAGCTCTTGACCGAATCGCGGAAGATCGAGGTCACCACCTCCTCGGCGGTGGGGCCGAACAGCATCTCGCGGTCATGACGGTCGGTGATGCGCAGCATCTCCTTGCCGTAATCGTCATAGCGGCCGGATTCGCGCCACAGATCAGCCGACTGGATGGTCGGCATCAGGATTTCCTGCGCCCCGGCGCGGTCCTGTTCCTCGCGCACGATGGCTTCGACCTTTTTCAAGACCTTAAGCCCCAGCGGCAGCCAGCTATAGATGCCCGCCGCAGACTGGCGGATCATGCCGGCGCGCAGCATCAAGCGGTGAGAAGCGATCTGCGCCTCGGCGGGATTTTCCTTGAGCGTGGGCAGAAAATAGGTGGAAAGGCGCATTCCGGTCCTCTACGAAGCCGTCTACAGAAAGGCGGTGACTTTAGGCCCAAGCCCTGCCTTGCGTCCAGCGCAGAGGTGCCGGCCTGCTATTTGTTTTTCTGTCTTACAGCGCATCAAGCATCACCACAAATACGCTGGCATAAACGCACATTCTTTAGAGAATGCAAAAATATTAAAGTTAACAATAAAACATTACGTCACATTCACTGATGACCCTTTTCAATAAAAGACATGAATTTATCAGATGCTCTATTTTCACAATCCCGTCCGCTTTGAGCCAGAACCTCCTCTCCAGTTTTATTATCTATGAAACTTAAATTATATTTCACAGCAGGGCTTCCATTGAAGCAGACATCAAACCAACTTGCATCTACGAGCAAACGATATCGTGTATGAAAAGTGTTATAACTATCTATATTGATTTTATCCCCGACACTCCCCTGGATACGCCTCGGTCCGCCATCGACTACGAGTTTCCACCCAGAGTCTCGCAACCTCTTTTTTAATTCCCCCACCATGTATCCATTCCCAGGTGGAACAGTGACAGATTTATCAGAATAATCTATTTCTCCATACGTCTCAATTCTACTAGAATTGCAGCCAGATAAAGCAACAGATATTACAAAAATATTTACCACTCCTACAATTATTGTAGATCGCATTGGTTCCCCCGCTTGATAAAACTTATTTTAAGAAGATTATCACAATTTATAATGGCGGTCACTTCATTCTTGACGACACCTAAGAAGAAATTTAAAAATCGTTCTCGCTTATTTCTTACAAAAGTTCAGACCAGATAACAAAACAGACTATTTTTCACGACGAATAGTGCATACAAAAATCTGGAAAAGGGTATTAGATCAGTCAAGAACCTTTTCAACGATAGCCAGAGCGCTTGCACGCATCCCAGACGATCTTGTCCTGCTCCGGCGTCAAGGACCGCCCATTGAGAAAAGTTTCGCCCGTAGCAAGATCGACTTCGACCCGCGCCACCGGCAGGGTCGTGTCCTTGTAGCGCCCCTGCCCCGGATTGGTTTTCATCGGATTGACCACCACGTCGAACCCCACCTTGCCCGGCGGCAAAACCGACGCCGCATTATCGTTCAGATCGGCGGGAGCGACATATTTGCCTTTGACGTCCACCCCCGGCCGATAGGTCACCCCCTGGTCGGGACGATGGCGGGACAGAACGCGGCAATCATCGGCGGTAACATAAACCGTATCGCCGCTGACGGTGACATTTTCAGCCCAGGCGGGAAAAGCTTGCACGGCAAAGAACGGGATCAGAAGGCCTAGAAGCTGGCGTTTCATGTCTCAAATCTCCGTCCGGGATGCGGGGCTCCGATCCAAAGATGTGACCGCAGAAGATGATCCGCAAGCCGTTCGCGCGGCGTCGATCCGTTCCTGAACCGGGCAATCGGGCCGGTGCGCGCCCGGCAGAAGGCCGATGCTCATCAGGAATTCGCCCACCACCTCGCCGCCCATGAACAGGAAGCGGGATTTAAACAGCCCAACCCATTCTTCTTTCGTGCGGGGGGCGGATGCGGCCAGCCAGGCGGCAAAGGAGCCATGTTCGGCCTGGATCGTCTGAACGCGCCGGGCATTTTCGATGATTGCCGCGATCTTGCGCCGGTTGCGGATGATGCCGGGATCGGCCAGAAGCCGTTCGGTCTCGGCTTCGCCATAAGCGGCGATCCGCGCCGGATCGAAGCCATCGAAAGCCCGGCAGAGCGCCGGACGCTTTTTCAAGACGATCAGCCAGGATAGCCCGGCCTGAAAGATTTCAAGGCACAACCGCTCGAACAGAACCGTATCGTCGGCGACGGGAAAACCGTATTCCCCGTCATGATAGGGGCCATGCACGGGATGGCCTGGGGCCAGATCGCAATACCAGCTCAAATCGCGTCTCTCCCAGGACGCCTGGGCGGGGCGTCAGATCCGGACCAGATGAACCTCGGTCAGGGGCTTCTTGCCGTGACTCTTGCGCAATTGGCGTCTGGCCGCAATACGCACCGTCTCGCGGACGATCTCGTCATCCTTGCGCGCCTTGGTTTCCATCCCCCCGATCGCCGCGCGCACCGCCTCGATGACATCCTCGCGCCCTTCGGCTTCCTCGCCGTCGTCAAGCAGCCCTTGCGCCGATATCTGCGGCTCGCCCACCAGCTTGCCGGACTTGTCCAGCACCACGGTGACCACGGCGCTGCCATTGAACATCATGCGCTGGCGGTCGCGCAGCGTTTCCGAAGCCATGTCGAGGAGCCTGGTCCCGTCCACCGCGACCCGTCCGACCGGCGCCTGGTCGACGATTTCGACCGGCCCCGGAGCCAGACGCAGGACATCGCCATTCTCGATCACCCGGGTTTCGGGCACGCCGCAGGACCGGGCCAGTTCGGCATGGGCATGCAGATGGCGCAGCTCGCCATGCACCGGCACCACCAGCGCAGGGCGGGCCAGCGCGTAATAATCGCGCATTTCCTCTTGCCCCGGATGGCCGGAGACATGGACGAAATGATCCTCGCTCGTCACCACCTCGACCCCCATCCGCAAAAGCTGGTTCTGCAAACGGTAGATCGCGCGTTCGTTCCCCGGAATGACGCGCGAGGAAAAGATCGTCACATCGCCCGGCTCAAGCGTGATGCGAGGATGGGATTGGGCAGCGATGCGGGCCAGCGCCGCACGCGGCTCGCCCTGGCTGCCGGTGCAGATATAGACGATTCTGTCTTCGGGCTGGGCCGCGCCCTCCTCCTCGGACAGGAAGGGGGGCAGATCGACGAGATAGCCGGTCGCACGCGCAGCCTGATCGATCCGCTTCAAAGACCGTCCGCATAAAGCAACCTGACGGCCATGGGCAGCGGCTGCGACGGCGATCGATTCCAGCCGGGCGACGTTGGTGGCGAAACAGGCGACGGCGATGCGGCGGCGATATCGCCCGAGCAGCTCCGTCAGGCTGGTTCGCACCTCCGCTTCCGATCCGGAACGCCCCGGATTGAAGACATTGGTGGAATCGCCGATCAGCGCCAGAACGCCTTCGTCGCCCAGACTTTTCAAGCGGTCCTTGTCGGCGACGGCGCCGATCAGGGGATCGGGATCGAATTTCCAATCGCCGGTATGCAAAACGGTGCCGAAAGCGGTATGGATGGCCAGCGAATTGGCTTCGGGAATGGAATGGGTCTGACCGACCAGTTCGACCTCGAAGGGACCGATCGCCGCGCGGCCGCTCAACGGAATCTCGTGCAGATCAACCTCGCCCAATAGGTTCGCCTCGGCCAGCTTGCCGCGCAGCAAAGCGGCGGCGAAAGGACTGGCATAGACCGGGCAGCGCAGCCTGGGCCACAAATGGGCGATCGCGCCTAGATGATCTTCGTGCCCATGGGTGACGACGATGCCGGCCAGATCGTCGCGGCGCTCCGCGATGAAAGCCGGGTCAGCCATATAGGCGTCCAGGCCGGGCGTCGCATCATCGGCGAACGACACCCCCATATCGACGGCCAACCATGTGCCGCCAACGCCATAGACGTTCCAATTCATGCCGATTTCCCCGGTGCCGCCCAGGGGAACGAAAAGCAGCGCTTCGGTGGGTATGCTCATTCGCACGTCGGCTTGTTCAAGCGATGAATGGCCAGCAATCCACGCAAGGTCAAATCGGGCATCAGATCGTCGAGGCTGTCGGTCGCGTCGATAAACAACGGGGCCAGACCGCCGGTGGCGATCACCCGCATGTCCGGAATCCCGAATTCGTCCTTGATGCGCGCCACCAATCCTTCGATCAGCCCGACATAGCCCCAGAAAATCCCCGAACGCATCGCCGGCACGGTCGATTTTCCGATCACCGTCTTGGGCCGGCCGATGGCCACGCGCGGCAACTTCGCCGCGGCCTTGTGCAGGGCTTCCAGCGACTGGTTGATGCCGGGCGCAATCGCGCCGCCGCAGTAATTGCCATATTGATCGACCACGTCAAAGGTGGTGGCAGTACCGAAATCGACGACGATTAGGGGTGTGTCGGGCATCAGCTCATGGGCGGCGACGGCGTTGACCAGACGGTCCGCACCGACCTCCTCGGGCCGATCCAGAAGGATATGGATACCGAGATCGACATTCTCGTCGCCGACGACCAGCGCCTCGCAGCCGAAATAACCCCGGCACATCGATTTCAGCGCGAACACGACCGCCGGCACGACCGAGGAGATGATACAGGAATTGACCTGCCGGACATTGAGGCCGGTCATGGTCATGAGTTGGATCAGCCACACGCCGAAATCGTCGGCGGTGCGGTTGGCATCGGTGGCCGACCGCCATTCGCCCTTGAGCGTATCCCCGTCGAACAGAGCGAAAACGGTGTTGGTATTTCCAGAATCGATCGCCAGTAGCATTCTCGTCCCCGCAAGCGGTTAAGAGGTGAAGAAAACGTCACCGGCGAGCACGCGTCGGCGAAAGCCATCGCGCGTGTCTAAAAGCAGCCCCCCCTCTTCGTCAAGGCCATAAAAGATGCCCTCCATCACCGAACCGTCGGCAAGACGAACCCCGATCGGACCGCCAACCCCGATGGCGCGGGCGACCCAGGCGTCCCGGACCGGGGCGAAACCCAGGCTCCGCCAGCGTTCCACCCAATATTCCAGCCTTTCGCACAAGCCCGCCAGCACGTCGAGACTCTCGGCGTCGCTGCCCAGACGCGACAAACAAATAGCGGGATACAAAGCCGGAGCGGGCGCGCTCGCGATGTTGACGCCGACGCCCAGCACGATCAGGGAGCCGGCCCGTTCCAACAACATGCCGCAGATTTTGGCCCCGTTGCACAAGATGTCATTGGGCCATTTAAGACCGACATGCGCGCGCGGAGCCAGTTCCGTCAGGGTCTCGGCCACCGCCAGGGCGGCGACGAAGGAAAGCTGCGGCGCGCGGGCCGCGTCCGGACCGCCGTCAAGAAGGATCGAGCAATAAAGATTGCCGGGCGGCGAAATCCAGCGCCGGTCCAGACGTCCGCGCCCGCCGGTCTGTTCTTGCGCGCAAATGACGGTGTAAGGGGCTGCGCCTTCGCCGGCCAGCCGCTTTGCTTCGTCATTGGTACTGGTCACGGAATCTTTCAAAACAAGGGTGAAAGGCGGCGGCAATGCGTATTGTTTTTCCAGAATATCACCCCTTGAACAAAACCGCCGCCGCCAGCGCCGCCCCATCGGTCAAAGACGATGGCGTCAGCGTCATCCCCAAAACGACCAGAACGCAGATGGCCATGACGATCCGAAGGCCGGCATCGGTTTCCCGGTCCGGCGTTTCCCGTTCCTCATCGACATAGATGATCTTGACCACGCGCAGATAGTAGAAGGCCGCGACCACACTGGTCAGCACACCGACCAGCGCCAGACCATACATTCCCCGATCGATCGCCGCCATGAAGACATAGAATTTTCCCCAGAAACCCGCCAGCGGCGGAATGCCGGCCATCGAAAACATGAACATGGACAGGCAGAACGCCATGAAGGGGCGGCTTTTGGCCAGACCGGCGAAATCGCCGATCTCTTCGGCCGTTCGTCCGTCCCGACGCAGCGCCAGGATCACGGCGAACGCGCCTGCGGTCATGAACAGATAGATGGCGAGATAGATCAGAACCGCGCTCACCCCCTGCCCGTTCCCCGCCGCCAACCCGATCAGGGCGTAGCCGGCATGTCCGATCGCGCCATAGGCCAGCATGCGTTTGATGTTCTTCTGCGCAATCGCCGCGAAACCGCCCAGGACCATCGACAGCACGGCCAGCAGCGAAATGATCGGGGTCCAGTCTCCGATCAAAGCCCCGAAGGGGCCCAGCAACACCCGGATCAGCAGGGCGAAAGCCGCGACCTTGGGCGCCGTGGCGAAAAAGGCCGTCATCGGCGTCGGCGCGCCTTCATAGACGTCCGGGGTCCACATATGGAACGGAACTGCCGAAATTTTGAACGCCAGACCGGCCAGGATGAAAATCAGCCCGATCCGAACGCCCATCGGGCTGTCCGCCGTCACCGCGTGACCGAAATCGGCAAAAGACAGACTGCCGGCAAAGCCGTAGACCAGCGACATACCGTAGAGCAGCAGGCCGGAAGCCAACGCGCCCAGCACGAAATATTTCATCCCCGCCTCGACCGAACGGCTGTCCTCGCGGTCGAACGCGGTCAGGATGTAAAGCGACAGGCTTTGCAGTTCCAGCCCCAGATACAGGGTCATCAGGCTGTTGGCCGACACCATCATCATCATGCCGAGCGTGGCGAACAGGATCAGGATCACGACCTCGAAGCGTTCCAGCCGCTCGCGGCGCATCCAATCCCGCGCCATGACCAAAGCCGCCATCGCTCCGGCCAGGATCAGCAGCTTGGCGAAAACCGCAAAGCGGTCGACGATGATCATGCCGCCGAAAACCACCTGACGGGGCTGATAAAGACCGAGCAGAACCAAGACCATGGCCAGAATCAAAGCCAGCAGGCCACCCGCCGCGATCGTCCCGCTAAAGGAGTCGCGCCGCACGGCAGCCCCCGCCGCCAGCAGGATCAAAGCCCCGCCCGCAACAGCGATCTCAGGCAGGACCGGCAGGATGTTCGGCAGTTGCGTCATCGCCGTCAAGCCCCCCTCATTGGAGCGCCGCCGCCGCCGAACGGGCGGAAGACAGGGCCAGATGATAGTCGTTCACCAGCTTTTCGACCGAAGGACGCATCGGTTCAAGGAAGGTGTCGGGATGAAGCCCCATCCACAGCACCACCAGAACCAATGGCACGAACAGCGCGATCTCGCGCCGCGACAGATCGGGGATCGCCATCAATTCCTCGCGTTCCAGCCGTCCGAACATGACGCGGCGATAGAGGATCAGCATGTAGGCCGCCCCCAGGATCAGGCCGAGCGCGGCGAACGCCGCCAGCCAGACATTGGTCCAGAACGCGCCCAGAAGGGCTAGGAATTCGCCGATGAATCCGGACGTTCCCGGCAAGCCGATCGCGGCCAGGGTAAACAGCATGAACAGCGCCGCGAAAACCGGCATCCTTGCCGCCAGACCGCCGAAACGGGCGATCTCGCGCGTATGGACCCGGTCGTAGAGCACGCCGACGCACAGGAAAAGCGCCGCCGACACCACGCCATGCGACAGCATCTGGAACATCGCCCCTTCGACGCCTTGCGGACGGACGGTGAAGATGCCGATGGTGACGATGCCCATATGGGCGATCGAGCTGTAGGCGATCAGCTTCTTCATATCCTGCTGCGCCAGCGCAACCAGCGAGGCGTAGAGAATGGCGATGACCGACAGCACGAAAATCAACGGCGTGAAAAAGTCGCTGGCCAAGGGAAACATCGGCAGCGAAAAACGCAGGAAACCGTAGCCGCCCATTTTCAGCAAAACGCCGGCCAGGATCACCGACCCGGCGGTCGGCGCTTCGACATGGGCGTCGGGCAGCCAGGTATGCACCGGCCACATCGGCACCTTGACCGCGAAAGACGCGAAGAAAGCAAGCCACAGCCAGGGCTGCATCCGGGCCGGGAAATCATGCGCCAGCAGCGCTTGGATGTCGGTGGTGTGCGCCTGGCCATACATTGCCAGCACCGCCAGCAGCATCAAGACTGACCCTAGCAGGGTGTAGAGGAAGAATTTGAAGGCCGCATAGACCCGTCGCGGCCCGCCCCAGACACCGATGATGATGAACATCGGGATCAGAACGCCTTCAAAAAAGACATAGAACAAGACCAGATCGAGGGCGGTGAACATGCCCACCATCATGGTTTCCAGCACCAGGAAGGCGATCATGTAATCCTTGACCCGGACCGTGACCGCCTGCCAGGACGACAGAATGCACAGCGGGGTCAGGAAGGTGGACAGCAGGACGAAGAACAACGAAATGCCGTCCACGCCCAGCCGATAGGACATGCCGAGGGCGGGCAGCCAGCGGGCCTGATCGATCATCTGGAAATCGGCCCGGGTGGGATCGAACAGCGCCCAGACCGCAAGCGCGACCAGGAAGTTGGCAACGGCGGTCAGAAGCGCCACCGAGCGGGCGTTCCGGGCTTTTTCCTCTTCCGTTCCGCCGATGAACAGGATGAACAGCACACCCAGCAGCGGCAGAAAGACGGCGATGGACAGCAGCGGCCAGCCGGTCATGACGGGACCCCTCCCATGCCCAGGACATACCAGGTCGTCAGGACGACCACCCCCACCAGCATGGCGAAGGCGTAATGGGTGAAAGCTCCGCTTTGCAACAAGGCGGTGCGCCGCGCCAAAATCCGGGTCAGAAAGGCCGCGCCATTGGGACCAAGCCCGTCGATGACCGTCTCGTCGCCGGTTTTCCACAAAAACCGGCCCAAGGCGAAAGCGGGCCTGACGAACAGGCGGTCATACAGCGCGTCCACATACCATTTGTGGACCAGGAAACGGTAGATCCCCGGCGCAACCCTGGCCATCCAGACGGGAAGAGCGGGTGCGGCGCCATACATCAGCAAGGCGAGCGCGATCCCGGCCCCGGCAGCGATGCTGGGAGCCAGAGCGATCTCGTCGGGCGCGTCATGGGCGATTTCCAACGCCGGATGCGAGGACAGGACCTGGATCGAGCTGCCCCAGAACGCCGCCATATCCTCGCCGACAAAGAAGTGATAGCCGAGCGCGCCCGCGAACAGCGCCCCCATCGCCAGCAAGAACAATGGCCCGATCATAACCGCCGGCGATTCATGGATGTGGGCCATCACCTTTTCATCGGCGCGCGGCGCGCCATGGAAAGCAAGCAGCAACAGCCGGCCCGAATAGAACGCGGTCAGCAATGCGGTCAGAACACCGACGCCATAGGCCAGCATTCCCAGCGTGGTTCCCGCCCCCCAGGCGGCTTCCAGGATGAAATCCTTGGACCAGTAACCGGCAAAGGGCCAAATGCCGGCCAGCGCCAGGCTGCCCACCAACATCAGAGCGTAAGTGAGCGGAATATGCCGCCACAGCCCGCCCATGCGCCGGATGTCCTGTTCGTCGGACATGGCGTGGATCACCGAGCCCGCGCCCAGGAATAAAAGGGATTTGAAAAAGGCATGGGTGAACAGGTGGAAGATTCCCGCCTGATAGGCCGATACGCCGATGGCCACGAACATATAGCCCAATTGCGAACAGGTCGAATAAGCGATGACCCGCTTAATGTCGTTCTGCACGCAGGCCACCGTGGCCGCGAACAGGGCGGTGAACGCACCAACCACCACCACCACCGCCAGAGCGATTTCAGAGAGCTCGAACAAGGGCGACAGACGGGCCAGCAGGAAGACACCGGCGGTGACCATGGTCGCGGCATGAATCAGGGCCGACACCGGCGTCGGTCCTTCCATCGCATCGGGCAACCAGACATGCAGTCCGAACTGCGCCGATTTACCCATCGCGCCGACGAACAACAACAGCGCGATCACGGTGACGGCGCTTACCTCCAGCCCCAGGAACGGAATTACCGTTTCGGCCTTGAGCGGGAGAACCGCGAAAACCGTGGCGAAATCGAGCGATCCGCACAAAAGGTAAAGGCCGAACAGCCCCAGCAGAAAAGCGAAATCGCCGATCCGGTTGACGACAAAGGCCTTGATCGCCGCCGCCGCCGCCGATGGCTTGGCGTACCAGAAACCGATCAACAGATAGGATGCGAGCCCCACACCGTCCCAGCCGAAGAAAAGCTGCACCAGATTATCCGCCGTCACCAGCACCAGCATGGCGAAGGTGAAGAACGACAGATAGCTCATGAAGCGCGGCACCGATGGGTCATGGCGGATAGAGCCGACCGTATACCCATGCACCAGGAAGGAAACCCAGGTAACGACGACCATCATCACGGCGGTCAGACTATCGACGGCGACCGCCCAACCGATTTCGAGCCCGCCCGAGGAAAACCAGGTCAGCAGAGGCGTCGTCCGGGGCTGACTGCCCAGAAGAATCACATCGGCGCAGATCAGGCCAGACAGCAGCGCGGCGATGCCGAGGGGCAGCACCGTCGCCACCTGCGCCAGCCGATCACCCAGACGGCGGCCGAAAAGACCGGCGATAATGGCCCCCAGAAGGGGCAGGAAGACAACGGCGGCATCCATGCGTCCCTACCCTTTCATCAGCGTGATGTCATCGACCGCGATGCTTTTACGCCGTCGGAACAACACCACCACGATGGCCAGTCCGATGGCCGCCTCGGCGGCGGCCACGGTCAGTACGAACAGGGTCAGGATCTGCCCCGACAGATCACCCAAAAAATGCGAGAAAGCGACCAGATTGACGGTGACGGCCAACAGCATCAGCTCGATCGCCATCATCACGACGATGACGTTGCGCCGGTTCAGGAAAATACCGAACACCCCCAGCGCGAATAAGATCGCCCCCACGCTCAGGAAATGGCTCAGCCCGATTGTCATCATGGCTGTCCCTCCGGGCCGGAAAGACGCACCATATCGACCGAATTAGCCTTGTTGCGGGCAAGCTGCGCCGAAATGTCCTGACGCCGGACGCCGGGACGGGTGCGCAACGTCAACAAAATAGCCCCCACCATCGCCACCAGAAGGATCAAACCGGCGGTTTGAAAGGCCAGGACGTAATCGGTGTAGATCAGCCGCCCCAGCGCTTCGGTATTGGTCAGCGCTGACGGATCTGGCACGGGTGCGCGTCCGTCCAAGGGTGCGCCTTCGGCGAAACGCCATTCCTTGGCCATCAGGATCAGTTCGGCGATCAGCACCGCTCCGACCGCGCCGCCCAGCGGCAGATGACGTTTCAGCCCGACACGCAAGTGAGCCGGATCGATATCCAGCATCATCACCACGAACAGGAACAACACCGCCACAGCGCCGACATAGACGATAACCGTCACCAGGGCCAGGAATTCGGCCCCGCACAAAAGGAACAGCCCGGCGGCGTTGCAGAAAGCCAGGATCAGGAACAGAACGGCATGCACCGGATTGCGCGATGCGATCACCATGACGGCGCTGCCCAGCAGCACGGCGGCGAAGATGTAGAAGAAGAGGCCCTGGATCATCCTTTTCCTCCCGTCACCGATAGGGCGCGTTGGCGTCGATGCGCGCCGCCAGCAAGGGTTCCCAACGATCGCCGTTGGCGAGCAGCTTTTCCTTGTCATACAGCAGCTCGGCGTGCGTCAGGGTCGCGAACTCGTAATTCGGGCCTTCGACGATGGCGTCCACGGGACAGGCTTCCTCGCAGAAACCACAATAGATGCATTTGGTCATGTCGATGTCGTAGCGCAGCGTCCGGCGGCTGCCGTCGTCGCGTGGCGCGGCCTCGATGGTGATCGCCTGGGCCGGACAAACCGCCTCGCACAGCTTGCAGGCGATGCAGCGTTCCTCGCCATTGGCATAGCGCCTGAGCGCGTGCTCGCCCCGGAAACGGGTGCTGATCGGGTTTTTTTCGTAAGGATAGTTCACCGTCACCTTGGGCTTGACCATGTAGCGCAAGGTCAGGGCAAGACCGGAGACGATTTCGGCCAGAAGCCAGGTTTTGAGGGTGCGGGCGATGAAAGACATGCTGACCTTCTCCCCCCTCAACCCGGCAGCGCGCCGGAGAATTGCAGCACACCCGCCGTCAGCAAAAGCCAAGCGAGCGAGAACGGCATGAAGATCTTCCAGCCCAGCCGCATGAGCTGGTCATAACGGAAGCGCGGGAACGTCGCCCGGACCCACAGGAAACAGAACAGGACCAGGGCGGTCTTGGCCAAGAACCAGACCACACCCGGAACCATGGCGAAGAACGTGCCCGGGAAAGGCGGCAGCCACCCGCCCAGGAACAGGATCGTGGTCAGGGCCGACATCAGCAGCATGTTGGAATATTCGCCGATGAAGAACATGGCAAACGGCATCGCCGAATATTCGACATTGTAGCCCGAGACCAGCTCGGCCTCGGCTTCGGGCAGGTCGAAGGGCGCGCGGTTGGTTTCAGCCAAGGCGGAGATGAAGAAGATCACGAAGACCGGCAGATGAGGCAGAAAATACCAGTCCAAGAGACCGCTCGGCCCGGCCTGGGCACGCACGATATCCGACAGATTGAGCGAGCCCGCGCACAAGAGCACCGCGACCAGGATGAAGCCGATCGATACCTCGTAGGACACCATCTGCGCCGCCGCGCGCAACGCCCCCAGGAACGCCCATTTCGAGTTCGACGCCCAGCCGGCCATGATCAGGCCATAGACGCCCAGGCTGGAAATAGCGAACAGATAAAGGATGCCGACATTGATGTCGGCCAGAACCACGCCATCGCCGAACGGCACCACCGCCCAGGCCGACAAGGCCAGGGTCAGGAATAGGATCGGTGCGATCAGAAAGACGGGTTTGTCCGCATCCGTCGGGATCACCGTTTCCTTGAACAGGGCCTTCAGCCCATCGGCGGCGGGCTGCAACAGCCCGAACGGCCCGACCACATTGGGCCCTTTGCGCAATTGGATGGCGGCGATCACCTTGCGTTCGGCCAGGGTCAGATAGGCCACGGTGATCATCACCGGCACGATGATCGCCACGATCTTGATCAAGATCAGCAAAGGCGGCCAGAGGTTTTGCAGCAGATCATCCATGGCCGTCGCTCCCGTCCCGGTCGAGAAGGATCGCCGTGCAGCGGGCCATGGTCGGCGAGGCCCGGCTGATCGGATCGGTCTGGTAATAATTTTCAATCGGCGTGCGCAGCGGATCGGCGGAAAGCGCGCCTTCCCGGCCGAATTCCGCCCAGGGATCAGCCAGCAGCAGACGGCGTGAAAAGACCGGATTGATCGCATCCATGCGCGCACGCACAGCGTCGAGATCGTCATAAGCCAAATCCCGGCCCAAAACGCCGGACAGGGCACGCACGATCCGCCAATCTTCGCGCGCCTGGCCGGGCGGGAACACCGCCCGGTTGGTGCGTTGCACCCGGCCTTCCGTATTCACATAGGTGGCGTCCTTTTCGGTATAGGCCGCGCCCGGCAGGATGACGTCGGCGCGATGCGCGCCCCTATCGCCATGATGGCCCTGATAGATGACGAAAGCCTCGCCCAGCGCGTCCATGTCGATCTCGTCCGCGCCCAAAAGATAGACCGCCTTGACCGCGCCCTTCGCCGCACCATCGATGATGGCGGCGGTATCGCGTCCATCCTCACCGGGCAGAAAGCCCAGATCAAGCCCGCCGACCCGCGCCGCCGCCCGGTGCAGAATGTTGAAACCGTTCCAGTTGCCCTGGATCAGTCCGTGTTTTTCGGCGATCTGCCGCGCCAGCCCCAGCAACACCGCGCCATCCACACGCGCCAGCGCTCCCTGCCCCAGGATCAGCATGGGGCGTTCCGCCCCCGCCAGTGTGGCGGCGAAAGGATGCGAACCGTCGGCGATCGCTTCCAGCAAAGCGGGATCATCGCCCAGCGGCGCATAATCGTAAGTCAGATCGCGTTCCGGCCCGACCAGGGCGATGGGGAACGGTCCTTGCAGCCAGCGCTTGCGGATACGCGCATTCAGGACCGGGGCTTCGCGGCGGGGATCGGTTCCGATCAGCAGCAGCGCGCCGGCGGATTCGATCCCGGCGATGGTGCTGTTGAACAGGTAGGAAACGCGCGGTCCGCCCAGTTTGACTCCGTCCTGGCGGCAATCGAGATGCGGCGAACCCAGCGCCGCCATCAGATCCTTCAGCGCCGTCATCGCTTCCGCATCGGCCAAATCGCCGGCAATGGCCGCGATCTCACCGCCGGTCAGCCCGTTCAACCGCGCCGCAACGGCCGCCAGGGCCTCGTCCCACCCCGCTTCCCGCAAGCGGCCATTCTCGCGCAGATAGGGGCGATCCAGACGCTGACGGATCAGCCCGTCAACGGCGAAGCGGCTTTTGTCGCCCAGCCATTCTTCGTTGATGCCGTCATGGGTCGCGGGCAATACCCGCATGACCTGATTGGCGCGGGAATCGATGCGGATCGCGCTGCCCAAAGCGTCGAAGACGTCGATTCCGGGTGTCTTCACCAATTCCCAGGATCGCGCGGTGAAAGCATAGGGCTTGGAGGTCAGCGCACCGACGGGGCAAAGATCGATGATGTTGCCCGACAGTTCCGAGGATAGCGCGCGTTCGACATAGGTGCCGACCTCCATATGCTCGCCGCGCCCGAACGCGCCCAATTCGGGCACACCGGCAATGTCGGTGATGAAACGGATGCAGCGCGTGCAATGGATGCAACGGGTCATCACCGTCTTGATCAACGGTCCCAAATCCTTGTCCGGCACCGCCCGTTTGGCCTCGATGAAGCGGCCCCGGTCCCGGCCATAGGCCATGGCTTGATCCTGAAGGTCGCATTCACCGCCCTGGTCGCAGATCGGACAATCAAGCGGATGATTGGCCAGCAGGAATTCCATCACCCCCTTGCGGGCGTTCACCGCCATCGGCGAGCGGGTCTTGACCACCATGCCTTCGGCGACCGGCATGGCGCAGGACGCCACCGGTTTCGGCATCTTTTCGACCTCGACCAGGCACATGCGGCAATTCCCGGCGATTGCCAGGCGTTCGTGATAGCAAAAGCGCGGAATTTCGACTCCGGCCTTGTCGGCGGCCTGGATGATGGTAGCGCCCGCCTCGATCTCGATTTCGTGGCCGTCGATGGACATTTTGACCATGGCCGCCTCCCTTACCCTTGGACCGCTGAGGCGGATGCGTCGCGGATGCGCCGTTCAAGCTCGGGCCGGAACGCACGGATCAAACCCTGAACCGGCCAGGCGGCGGCATCGCCCAGGGCGCAGATGGTGTGCCCCTCGATCTGGCGCGTCACCGCATCCAGCATGTCGATCTCGTCCAATCCGGCCTTGCCCTCGCTCATGCGCGCCATCACCCGCCACAGCCAGCCCGTGCCTTCACGGCAGGGCGTGCATTGGCCGCAGCTTTCATGCATGTAAAAGCGCGACAATCTGGCGATAGCGCGGATGATGTCGGTCGATTTATCCATCACGATCACTGCGCCCGTACCCAGGCCGGAGCGTAATTCGCGCAAACTGTCGTAATCCATCAGCGCGCCGTCGCACAGCGCCCTGGGCAGAACCGGCACCGAGGAACCACCCGGAATGATCGCCAGCAGATTGTCCCAGCCGCCCCGTACCCCGCCCGCGTGGCGTTCGATCAGCTCGCGCAAGGGGATGCCCATTTCCTCTTCGACCGTACAGGGGCGCTCGACATGGCCCGAGATACAGAACAGCTTGGTGCCGGTGTTGTTAGGCCGGCCCAGGCCCGCGAACCAAGCCGCACCCCGGCGCAGGATCGTCGGCGCGACGGCGATGGATTCGACATTGTTGACGGTGGTGGGACAGCCATAAAGCCCGACCCCGGCCGGAAAAGGCGGTTTCAGCCTTGGCTGGCCTTTCTTGCCTTCCAGCGACTGGATCAGCGCGGTTTCCTCGCCGCAGACATAGGCCCCCGCGCCGCGATGGATGAACAGGTCGAACGCCCAGCCCGAACCGCAGGCATCCGGCCCCAGGAAACCGGCCGCATAGGCTTCGTCGATCGCTTCTTGCAGATGGTGCGCTTCTTGGATGAATTCGCCGCGCACATAGATGTAGGCGCAATGCGCCCCCATGGCGAAACCGGCAATCAGCGATCCTTCCACCAATTTATGAGGTTCATGGCGTAAGATCTCGCGGTCCTTGCAGGTTCCAGGCTCGCCCTCATCGGCATTGACCAGCAGGTAATGCGGTCTGGAACCCAATTCCTTGGGCATGAAGGACCATTTGAGGCCGGTGGCGAAGCCAGCACCGCCGCGCCCGCGCAAACCCGATTCCTTCATGATGGCGATGATCCCGTCGCGGCCCCGGCTCAGGATTTCTCCGGTTGCGTTCCAGTCGCCGCGCGCCCGCGCACCCTTCAGCCGCCAGTCGCCGAAACCGTAAAGATTGGTGAAGATGCGGTCCCGGTCATGAAGCATCGCCGGCACCTCCGCCTTGTTCCAGATCCGCAAGGCTGGTCGGCCCGCCCTCGGGGCAAGCGCCCTGGCGGCCCTTGCGCGATCCCGGATCGGGCGTCTCGCCCCGTTTCAGGGCGCGGATCAGATCCAGCACGGTCTTGGTGTCGAGATCTTCGTAATAATGATCGCCGATCCAGATCACCGGCGCATTGGCGCAGGCCCCCAGACATTCGACCTCGGACAGGGTGAACAGCCCATCCTGGGTACTTTCGCCCAGCCGGACGCCCAGCTCCTGCTCGGCGGCATCGACGATCTCCTGACTGCCGCGCAGCATGCAGGGCAAATTGGTGCAGATCTGAAGATGGTAGCGTCCGACAGGTTCCAGCTTGTACATCGAATAAAAGGTGGCCACCTCGTAGACGCGGACCCGCGCCATATCCAGCATCGCCGCCACCTGATCCATCGCCGCCCGGGGCAGCCAGCCTTCCTGGCGCTGCGCCAGATCGAGCAACGCCATCACCGCGCTGGCCTGACGCCCTTTCGGATAACGGCCAATAAAGGCTTTCGCCTTTTCCAAATTCTCGGGCGAAAAGGCGAAATTTTCGGGCTGAACGGATTTGTCCCGGCAAGAATCGCTCATCGGTCAACCTCCCCGAACACGATGTCCATCGACCCCAGATTGGCCGAAACATCCGCCAGCATGTGCCCCCTGGACATGTAATCCATCGATTGGAGATGGGCGAAGGCGGGAGCGCGGATTTTGCAGCGATAGGGCCGGTTGGTACCGTCCGCGATCAGATAGACGCCGAATTCGCCCTTGGGCGCTTCGACCGCCCGATAGACCTCGCCCGCCGGCACATGAAAGCCTTCGGTATAAAGCTTGAAGTGATGGATGAGCGCCTCCATCGAGCGTTTCATCTCCGCGCGCGGCGGCGGCACGATCTTGCGGTCATCGATCTTTACCGGACCTTCCGGCATTTTCTCGATCGCTTGCCGGACGATCTTGACCGATTCATACATTTCGCAGATGCGCACCATATAGCGGTCGTAGCAATCGCCGTTCCGGCCCACCGGAATATCGAATTCCATCTGGTCATAGACCGCGTAAGGCTGGGTTTTGCGCAAATCCCAGGCGACACCGGAAGCGCGTAGCATCGGCCCCGAATAGCCCCAGGCCAGCGCCTCGTCGGCGGTCATGCGGCCGATATCGACGGTGCGCTGCTTGAAGATGCGGTTATCGTTCAAAAGCGCTTCGATGTCGCCCAGCACCTTGGGGAAGGTTTCGCTCCAGGCCAGGATGTCTTCAGTCAATCCGGCGGGCAAATCCGCCGCCACCCCGCCGGTGCGGTAATAGGCCGCGTGCAGGCGCGAGCCCGAGACGCGCTCGTAAAAGCCCATCAGCTTTTCGCGTTCCTCGAAGCCATAAAGCATCGGCGTCATCGCGCCGACATCCATGGCGAACGAGGTCGTGTTCAAAAGGTGGTTGAGGATGCGTCCGATTTCGTCGAACAGAACCCGGATATACTGGGCGCGCGGCGGAGCCTCGATCCCCAGCAAGGCTTCGACCGCGCGGACGTAAGCGTGCTCCTGGTTCATCGGACACACATAATCCAGACGGTCAAAATAGGGCAGCGCCTGCATGTAGGTCTTGTATTCGATCAGCTTTTCGGTGCCGCGATGAAGCAGCCCGATATGCGGATCGGCGCGTTCGACCACCTCGCCCGACATCTCCAGCACCAGCCGCAGGACGCCATGGGCAGCCGGATGCTGCGGTCCGAAATTGATCCGGTAGAGATTGCCGGTTTCGGCCTCACTCATCGCCGTCAGCCCTCCTGCGCCTTGTTATCGCCGGGAAGCATGCCTTCCCAGGGGCTCAGGAAATCGAAATTGCGGAAATCCTGCACCAGGCGGACCGGTTCCTGGACCACCCGCTTTTCCTCCGCGTCATAACGGCATTCGACAAAGCCGGTCAGCGGAAATTCCTTGCGCAACGGGTGCCCTTCGAAGCCGTAATCCGTCAGCAGCCGACGCAGATCGTCATGGCCCGAGAAAGCGACGCCGAACATGTCCCACACTTCGCGTTCGTACCAACCGGCCGAAGGGAAAATCGCGGTCGCGCTGGGGACCGCCTGTCCCTCGCCGACCGACAGGCGCACCCGCACCCGCTGATTATGGCCCGGCGACAAAAGGTGATAGACGATCTCGAACCGTTCGGCCCGTTCGGGCCGATCAACGCCGGCGATATCCATCAATTGCTTGAACAAGCACAAGGAATCGTCGCGCAGAAAAGTCAGGACACGGCGGAGGCCATCCACATCCGTCTGAATCTCGAAATCGCCCAAGGCGCTGTTTCCGACATCCCTGACCGCATCGCCCAGGGTGGCCTGGATATGATCGGCAAGGTCTTCTGAAGACTGCATCTCACCATCCTTTGAAAGCATAAGCCTGGGAATCAGCGACGGATCGATCCGGTACGCCGGATCTTTTTTTGCAGTTGCAGAATGCCGTAGAGAAGCGCTTCGGCGGTGGGGGGACAGCCCGGGACATAAACGTCAACCGGCACGATGCGGTCGCAGCCCCGGACCACGGCGTAGGAATAATGGTAATAGCCGCCGCCATTGGCGCAGGAGCCCATCGAGATCACCCAGCGCGGCTCTGCCATCTGGTCGTAAACCCGGCGCAGGGCCGGGGCCATCTTGTTGGTCAGGGTGCCGGCGACGATCATCACGTCGGACTGGCGGGGGCTGGGCCGGAAAACGACACCGAACCGGTCCAGATCGTAGCGCGAACAGCCGGTCTGAATCATTTCGACCGCGCAGCAAGCCAACCCGAACGTCATCGGCCACATCGAACCTGTACGCGCCCAACTGACCAGCTTATCGACACTCGACAGGACGAAGCCCGTCTGGGCGATTTCTTCCTGGACCGCGCCCAGGACCGCGCTTTGACCGGCTTTGTCGCTCAAGGGCGCGCCGGAGGGAGGCTGTGCTATTCCCATTCCAGCGCCCCCTTTCGCCATTCATAGAAAAATCCCACGGTCAGCACCGCCAGGAAAGCGACCATGGACCAGAAACCGAACAGCCCGATCGCACCCAGAGACACCGCCCAGGGAAACAGGAAGGCGATTTCGAGATCAAAGATGATGAAGAGGATCGCCACCAGATAGAAGCGCGCGTCGAATTTAGACCGCGCATCGCCGAAAGCGTCGAAGCCGCATTCATAAGCGGTGTTCTTTTCCGCGTTCGGTTTCTGACGCGCCACGATGTAAGACGCGGCGACGGACAGAGCGGCAAAGGCGGCGGCGACGGCTAGGAACAGGAGGATCGGCAGATAGGCGTCGAGCAATCCGTTCATACCCCTTCTCCCCTAATGCAGCGACGATACCCGTCCGGTTGACGCCGGCCATGGTCTTGCAGGCCGCCATACGTGCCGTTCCAAAACGAATGAGTGATGAGGCGGGAAGAGCGGAAAGGAGTGCAGACGAACCTCCCTGCTATAATCGCTTTTCCTTCGGGCCCTCTTTGAGCCGCGCATGGCGGGAGTGACGGGGCTCGAACCCGCGACCTCCGGCGTGACAGGCCGGCGCTCTGACCAACTGAGCTACACCCCCGCATCGGCGTATCCTTGCGGGACGCGTCTGTGTAGTCCAGCCCGGGGACCGCGTCAAGCCGCCCCGTGTCGTCGCGCATCAAAGGAGCCCTCATCCGCCGACATCGTGTTCGTCTGAACATGGACATGCGTCATGATGAATGCAAGACACACCACCCGGTCCAGACGGCGGAAAGGATAAAATCTAAGGGATAGGATGGGTTGTCAGCTTCTCTCGGGCCAAACCAGGCGCAAGGCCAGAAGGGAGAAAACCGTCGCCAGCAGGATATTGGGCCAGCGCGTCCCGCCTTTGCCCTTTAGCCCCAGCCAGGCCGCGGCCTTGGCTGCGGCAAGGATAACAGCGACATTCACCACCAGTCCGGTTCCCATCTGAATAACGGTCAGGATCAGCACTTGGCCGAACAGCCCGCCGGCCTCGGGATTCATGAACTGGGGCAAAAGCGCCAGCATGAACAGGGCAACCTTGGGATTCAGCAGGTTGGTGAACAGCCCCTGCCGGGCGACCGCCCACAGCGATTCCCGCCTTGCTCCGGTTTTTTCCGCCGAAAGCGGGGACGCGTGCAGCACCTGCCAGGCCAGAAACAAAAGATAGACCGCCCCGGCCGCGCGCACGATGTCGAACGCCACCGGCACCAGCAGGAACAGTTTGGATAGTCCGAGCCCCGCCGCCATCGCATGGCAGAAACAGCCCGTCAGCGCCCCGCCCAAGGCCGCGAACCCTGCCTTGCGTCCCTGAACGACGCTGCGGCTTAAAAGCAGCAGCATGTCCGGACCCGGCGTGATCGCCAGCGCCAGCGAGGCCGCCGCGAACAACATCAGCGTTGAACCGTCAATCACCCCCGCCCCCCTGCTTTTCAGGCATTCATGCCAACGGGCGTATCGAAGCGCGCCTCTTTCGTCAAGACGCCTTAATGAAAGACAGACGCAAGATCAGGATTTCGGGGCGCGCATTGGTGCGCACGGCCGGCCCCCATGCGCCCGCACCGACCGACACCCAATATTGAGTCTGGCCGCGCCTGGAATAGCCGGCGGCGTTCTCATAGACCTGCTTGACCACATATTGAAACGGCCAGAGCTGGCCGTAATGGGTGTGCCCGGAAAGCTGCAGGGCGATTCCGGCCCGCTCGGCCTCCTCCAGTTTCTGGGGCTGATGGTCGAGCAGGATCATCGGATCGCCCCGTTCATCGCCTGGAATAGCGGCCAGGATTTCCTCCAACCCGGCCCGCGGGGTCCCGGTGAAGCGCGGTTTGGAATAATCGTCGCGCCCGACCAGCAGGACGCCGCCCAGCGCCGCCCAATCGTCGCGCAGGATGCGGATGCCGCTCCGTTTCAGGATGTCCAGGCTGTCTTCGACCGGGCCGGAGATATATTCGTGATTGCCGAGCACGCCCCAGACGCCCAACGGCGCTCCCACCCCATCGACGGCGCGGCGCATGGCGGGCACATCCAGCGCGATATGATCGTCCAGCATATCGCCCACGAACAGAACCGCGTCCGGTTTCGCCTGCGCCACCTTGGCCATCATCGATTCAAACCGTTCGACCGAAATGACGCGGCCCAGATGCGTATCGGTCAGCACCGCCAATGTCAGCGGCGGGCGGTCCTCTTTGACCGGAATATCCAACGCCACCTCGCGCACGATGGGATTGGCCGCGTTGAGCCAGCCCAGACCGCACACCAGTGTGGGTACCAGCAGCAGCGCGCCCAAGGCGTAGGTCCGCACGCGCGGATTGCGCCGCCCGTCCAAAGCCGGAAACCAGCCGAAGCGGCGGTTAAGCAGCCGGAACAAATCCAGAGCCAGACCGGTAAACAGCCCATAAGCGAAAAAGGCGATCCAGAACGTGCCGATCCGGTCAAGCAGGATGACCCAGGGCGCAGTGCTCCTGGACGCATAGGCCAATGGAAAATCGACCATCAAAAGCAGGATCAGCAGCGGCAGCAAAACCCGCCAGACGCCGCAGCCGCGCAAAAGCGCCTGAAGACGGAAGGCGGCCCACAGATGGGCCGCCGCGAAAAGGATCAGGAAAACAGACACGACCGGCACAGGAGATCTCCACGACGCAACGGCAAAGGCGGGAGGAAAGCGGAAAATCCCATCCCATATGGGGCAAAAGAGGTATTTCCGCCAGGACCTTGCGTCAACAAAACGGTCAGACCCGCCCGCCGGGGCGTCATGCACTCTTGGCAATCAGGGAAACGGGAGCATGCCCCCGTCCCCTATAGCCGGTTCGGTTTCAGCGCGCTTTTTTGGCGTATGTCCGGATGACGGTGCTGTCGTCGCTCAAGGTCAGGCCAGCCGCCGCCGCGTCCTGATAGCGGGCGCGGGCGACATCCAGCAACGGCACGTCCGCGCCGCAGGATTCGGCCATGGCGGCAACGAGGGAGCTGTCCTTGACGAAGATGTTGATGGTGCTGGTAACCGGCGGCTCACCTTCCATCACCATGCGCGGCCCACGATCGGACAGCATCCAGGACCCGCCCGCGCCGCGCTTGACCAGATCAAGCACGAACGCCCGGTCCAGCCCCAGCGATCCGGCAAGGTTCAAGGCTTCGGCGGCGGCGACGATATGGATCGAGCAGAGATGCTGATTGATGATCTTGATGCCCTGCCCGTCGCCCAAACGCGGCCCGACCTCGTGTACGACGCCCGTGCATTCCAGAACCGCGCGCACATCGGCGATATCCGCCTTATTGCCGGAAGCAAAGATCGCAAGCTCGCCGGTCTTGGCCCGCGCCGTTCCACCGGTAACGGGGGCGTCCACCACCCGCGCGCCGGCAGCGCGCAGCTTTTCGCCGCTCCTGGACACGGCATCCGCGCCAGCCGTGGACATGACAACCCAGATCTGCCCCGCCACCTTGCCTTCTAGCGCGACATCGACCAGCGCCTCCAATTGCTGCGGAGTCGCCACCATCACGACCACGATATCCGCACCGCTGATCTCGGTGATCGCGGCGACGGCGGGTAGGCCGATTTCCTCGGCCTTGGCCCTGGCCGCCGGCATCGGATCGACGCCGATGACGTCATAGCCCTTCATGGCGATCCGCTGCGCCATCGGCAGCCCGATCGCGCCGATTCCGACGAATGAAATCTTCATAGGTCCTTATACCTTCAAAAAACATAGCCCTAAGACCGCCGGCCGGGATTCCGCGGAACCCGGCCGGCGGCGTCGGACGATGATCAGATCCAATGCTTGATCGCAGCGACCAACGAAGCGGTGGAAAGCCCGGAGCGGTCCTGGTGCGTCGGCAAAGCACCGGCCGCCCGGAACGCGTCG
>JAYFRE010000168.1:0-18263 GCA_034926235.1 Rhodospirillaceae bacterium | reverse complement strand
TGTGTTCCGACCTGCTTTAATCACGCTTAGGGTGTGGACAGAGACCGGCGGCGGCGAGTACAAGCCGCAGGGTGTGCGTGCGCGGTCCCTATTGTGCATGGAGGGTGGTCCAGGCCTTTCTCCAGATGGCATGGTCCGTTTAAGAAACGGCCATGACGACGGAAGTGAAGTCTATCGGCTGTGCGGACGCACTTCAACGATACCGGAGGAATAATGACGGCGATGATTCCGGGTGACGGCCTGTCCCTGTCTCGCACCCTGGTCCTAGTCGGGCTGATGGGGGCGGGTAAGAGCTGCATCGGACGCCGTCTGGCGGCGCGATTGTCGATGCCGTTCGTCGATGCCGACACGGAGATCGAAAAGGCAGCCGGCTGCAGTGTCCAGGACTATTTCACTCGACATGGCGAAGCGGCCTTCCGCCAGGGCGAACGCAGAGTGATGGCGCGGTTGCTCGACGGACCGCCGCTGATTCTGGCGTCGGGCGGCGGCGCCTATATCGAGGCCGAAACGCGGCGTCTGATTGCGGAACGGGCCATTTCCTTGTGGCTGCGCGCCGATATCGAGCTTCTGATCAAGCGCACCAGCGGGCGCGATCACCGGCCGCTCTTGAAGAATGAAGACCCTCATGCGGTGTTTTCCCGTCTGATCGCCGCGCGCCACCCGATCTATGCCCAGGCCGATCTGGTCGTCGACAGCCGCGATCAGCCGCCGGAAGCGACGGTGGAGATGGTGATGGAGGCGTTGCGCCGTCATTTGGCCGGTTGTCCCATGTCCGATGAGGTTAATCCATGAGCTCGATTTCCGTTTCCCTCGGCGCGCGCTCCTACGACATTCATGCCGGCCCCGGTCTGCTTGAACAGGCCGGCCCGCTGATCCGTCCGCTGCTGGATGCGCCGCGTCTGTTTGTGGTCACGGACGAGAATGTCGCTTCCCGGCATCTGGACCGGCTGAAAGACGGGCTGGAAGCCGCCGGCATCGAAAATCACGGGGTGGTGCTGCCACCCGGTGAAGGGACCAAGGATTTCCTGCATCTCGAAAGCTTGCTCGCCGCCATGCTGGAAGCGGGATGCGAGCGTGCGACCACCATTGTCGCTTTCGGCGGCGGCGTTATCGGCGATCTGACCGGATTCGCCGCCAGCATCCTGCTGCGCGGGGTGCCGTTCATCCAGATTCCGACCACGCTTTTGTCCCAAGTGGACAGCTCGGTGGGGGGTAAGACCGGCATCAACATGCCTCAGGGCAGGAATCTGGTCGGCAGTTTTTATCAGCCCCGGCTGGTGCTGGCCGATATCGACGTGCTGGAAACGCTGTCCCGGCGCGAATTGGTTTCGGGCTATGCCGAGGTGGTCAAATACGGTCTGCTGGGCGACGCTGATTTCTTCACCTGGCTGGAATCCGGGAACGGACAGGCGTTGTTCGACGGCGACAAGGCCGTGCGCCAGCAGGCCGTGCTACGCTGCTGCGCCGCCAAGGCCGCCATCGTCGCTGCCGACGAGCGTGAATCAGGCGTGCGTGCGCATCTCAATCTGGGGCATACCTTCGCTCATGTGCTGGAAGCCGAGAGCGGATTCGGCGACCGGCTCACCCATGGCGAAGCGGTGTCGATCGGGCTGGTGATGGCGTTCGATCTGTCTTGCCGGATGGGGCTGTGTCCCAAAGAGGATCTCGCCCGGCTGGAACGTCATTTCAAGGCGCTGGGTATGCCGGTCGCGCCGCCGGCGCTGCCCGGCCGGTCCTGGGATGCCGATGCGCTGATGCGCCGCTTGTCCAGCGATAAGAAAGTCAAAGACGGGCGGGTGGCGTTCATTCTGGCGCGGGGCATCGGTTCGGTGCTGTCCACCAGGGATGTGCCCGAGGATTTGGTGCGCTCGGTCATCGCCGATCATCTCGAACCGGCCTGACCCCGATGGTGCTCGCTGTGCTCACCCTCTTGTCCCTGTCACTGCTGGCGGCTTTGTCCGCCTCGGGCCGGGCGTTCAAGGCGGTGGACCGCGGGGCGCTGGGACGGCTGGCGTCATCCGGGGATAGCCGCGCCATCGTGGCTTGCCGTCTGCAAGATACACGAGGAAGAGTAGATGGCGTGGTCGGCGCGGGCGTGGCGTTTCTCTCGATCCTGGCCGCGTCGTCACTGACCGCCTTCTGCGCCGGGCGATTCGGCGATGAGGGGCTTTTTTATGCCGTGCCGGTATCGATTCTGGCCGTTCTGCTGTGCGGCTGGATCGTTCCGGACTGGGTGGCGGCGCGCCATGCCATGGCGCTGGCGCGGATCTCCGCGTTTCCGATCCACGTTCTGTCTATGTTCTGCGTTCCCGTGCTCAGGATGGCGGGCCGGTGCGGGGTCGGCTCTTGGGTCCTGTCCGAGGGCGAAAGCGGGCTGGAGGGTTTGCGCGGCGCGATCGGCGTTCAGGCTCCGGGCGGTGAAGAACGGCATGAGCGGCGGATGTTGCGTTCGATCCTGGATCTCGGCGATGTCGAGGTCTGCGAGATCATGGTCCATCGCAGCCGGGTCATGGCCATCGATGGCGGCCAATCGACCGAGGCGATTCTCGAACAAATCACAGCTTGCCCGTTCACGCGCTTGCCGGTTTGGCTGGGTGCGCCGGACAACATCGTCGGCCTGCTGCATTCCAAAGCGCTGCTGCGGGCGTTGCGCGAGCATGACGGCGTGGCGGCGGAAATCGATATCGCCGCCTTGCTGACGCCGCCCTGGTTCATTCCCGACAGCACGTCGCTGCTTGAACAGCTTCAGGCGTTTCTGAAACGGCGGGAACATTTTGCCCTGGTGGTGGATGAATATGGCGCGCTTCAGGGCGTGGTCACGTTGGAAGACATCATCGAGGAAATCGTCGGCGATATCGCCGACGAACACGATATCGTCCCGGCGGGCGCGCACGCGCAGCTCGACGGATCGGTCGTCGTCGCGGGCGATATGACGATCCGCGATCTGAACCGCGATTATGACTGGTCGCTGCCGGACGAGGACGCGGCCACGCTGGCCGGACTGGTGCTGTACGAATCGCGCGCGATCCCATCGGTGGGGCAGAGTTTTCTGTTCCACGGATTCCGGTTCACGATTCTGCGCCGGCTGCGCAACCGGATCACCCTGATCAAGGTCTGGCCACCCACCGTGACCGGAGGGTATGGAAGCGACTAGTCCGAATTCTGGACGTCGAGGACCGGAGATCGGGGCAAAGCGGGACGAAGCCGTTCACTGGCAAAAGCCGGGCCGTCGTTCAGTCCTTCGCCATGGCCGGCCTGGGCATGGCCGTCGTCGGTTGCGGCGGCGCGGAAATAGCCCAGGATAAACACACGCATGGCGGCGGTCAGGTTGTTGCCGCGATGCCGTTCGGCGATCAGTCCACAAATATCGTGAACAGACAGGCGTTCACGCCGGCAAATTTCGTCAAGCGCGTCCCACATATCGGGCTCGAGTTTCATACTCGTCCGACGCCCATGGATGGTAACATTGCGATTGAGCAAAGAGCTCGACGACATTGTCGATCTATCCCCTTCCTGAACGTACGAACGTTTGCAATTTATATGGGCAGAGAAACATTTATTGCAACCTTTGCCTTCAGGGGCCGGGCCGGCAGTTGCGGCAGCCGACCTAAAATACATGGGCTAACGATAGGGCATAGACGCTTTTTTGCAACTCATAAGAGAAACATTTTCAAAAAATCTCTTATATGGCGGGTGCGTGCCGGTTCCCTGCGGCGCCGACCCGAGAAATACACTCCATGTTTGGGGTAAGCGGCGGTTTGACCCCTGAAATTCGGTCAGGGATGTTGCCACTGTCCGACCTAGCGCTCATATTGTGGCATCATGAACCGACACACACGAAAATTCCACCGGACCCTGGACGAGGATGAAGCGGCGTCATGTGGCCGGGATTGCGATCATCCGGGCTGTGTCGGAAAAGGTGAGTACCGGGCTCCGAAGTCCCGGGAAACGCTGGATGATTATTACTGGTTCTGTCTCGCGCATGTCCGCGATTACAACCACGCTTGGGACTATTTCGCCGGTTTCGCCCCCGACGAGATCGAGGCCGCCATCCGGGAAGATACGACTTGGCAGCGTCCGACCTGGCGTTTGGGCCATATGGGGTCCGGGTCCGCTCATGCTTCTGCCGAAACGCTGCACGATCCGTTCGGTTTCTTTTCCGAGGATGTTTTGAACAATGCGCGGCGCGCCTCCCGCCGGGTGCCGGCGGAGGAAGAAGCGATGCGAGTCATGGATCTGTGCGAGCCACTGACCCCCGAAGGCGTGAAGTCGCGCTACAAGCAGCTGTGCAAGCGGCACCATCCCGACGCCAATGGCGGCGACAAAGCGTCGGAAGAACGTTTCAAGCGGATCGGTCAGGCCTACAAAACCCTGATGGACAGCCTGTCGCTTCATACATGATCCCGCCCATCTTCCACCCCTCCCTCAGATTTTCTTAATGTTGAGAAAAGAACCGAATGCGGATGCGTAGCAAAATGACTGATGGTAATGCCCCGTCCCCGGTTTCGGAGACGTCCCCGAACATGCCTGACATCGAACTCTCGGTGCGCGAAACCTTCGGCCTGGACAGCGACATGATGGTTCCGGCCTTCAGCATGGTCAGCGAATATGTGCCGGACCGTGACGATGCCTATCATTTCGATCATGACACCACGCTGGCCATTCTGGCCGGGTTCGCCTTCAACCGGCGTGTGATCGTCCAAGGCTATCACGGGACCGGAAAATCAACCCATATCGAGCAGGTGGCGGCGCGGCTGAATTGGCCCTGCATCCGCATCAATCTGGACAGTCATGTCAGCCGGATCGATTTGATCGGCAAGGATGCGATTGTCCTCAAGGATGGCCGCCAGGTAACGGAATTCCACGAAGGCATCCTGCCTTGGGCGCTCCAGCACCCGACCGCGCTGGTGTTCGACGAATATGACGCGGGCCGTCCCGATGTCATGTTCGTGATTCAGCGCGTGCTGGAGGTCGAAGGCAAGCTGACGCTTTTGGACCAGTCGCGGGTGATCCGCCCTCACCCTGCTTTCCGTCTGTTCGCGACCGCCAACACCATCGGGCTGGGCGACACCACCGGGCTTTATCATGGCACGCAGCAGATCAATCAGGGCCAGATGGACCGTTGGAACATCGTCGCCACGCTGAACTATCTGCCGCATGATGTCGAAGTCGGCATCGTTCTGGCCAAATCGCCCGGTTTCAATACGCCGGAAGGACGCGAGATGGTCGATGCCATGGTCCGCGTGGCCGATTTGACCCGTAAGGGCTTCATCAATGGCGACATCTCCACGGTGATGAGCCCGCGCACGGTGCTGACCTGGGCGGAAAATTCCGAGATTTTCAAGGATCCCGGTTTCGCCTTCCGCGTCACCTTCCTCAATAAATGCGACGAGACCGAACGCGAGGTCGTGGCCGAATATTACCAGCGCTGTTTTGGCCGGGAACTGCCGGAAACCTTGGCGCATATGATCACCTCGTAAAGGAGAGGCCCTGTGAAGGCCACGTCCGAGAAACCGTCGTCCCGGAGCGGCGCTCTTTCGGGGAGCGCCGAAAACCCGGTCGAAAAGGCCAAGCGAGTCACTCAGGCTGTGATTCGCGCAGTGTCGGGCCGGCCCGAAGTGCCGGTCGCCTTCGCGCCGATGAAAGCCGAAACGAAGGAGGGGCAGGTCAATCTGCCGTCGCCGCCCCGGCATATGACGGCCGAGGATCTGATCCGGTTGAGGGGAGGCGCCGATGCCGCCGCCGTTCGGCTGCGTTTCCATGACGACGCGATTCACAATCGGCGTATGCCCGGCGGGGCGCAGGCGAAGGATATCTACAATGCCCTTGCCGAAACCCGCGCCGAGACGCTGGGCGGACAGGCCATGCGCGGCGTGGCGCTCAATTTGTCGAACGCGCTGGAATCCCGCTATCGCGCCGAAGGGTACGGGCTGGTCACGGAACGCGACCAGATGCCGTTGGCCGAGGCGGTTCGTCTGATTGCGCGCGAAGTCCTGGCCGACCGTCCGGCGCCGCCATCGGCGAAGCATGCGCTGGATTTGTGGCGGCCCGTTCTCGAAGACAGGATCAAACCGGCGCTGGTGGATCTGCGGGGCGTTTTGGGTGACCAGGAAAGCTTTTCGCGCGGTTTGCGCGGCCTGATCGCCGCCCTTGATGTCGAGGAGGCCGATTCCGAAAAGGAAGAGGAATCCGAGTCCGAGGAAGAAAAGAAGGACGATTCGCCCGAAGCCGGGGCGAAATCCGGTTCCGGGAGCACGAGCGAGGACCAGACCGGTGCCGATTCCGCCGCCATGGGTGAGACGGATGAAGGAGAACAGCCCGAGTCCGGGGATGACAGCGCGCAAGCGATGATGCCCGGCGAAGGCTCGGAGGAACCGGGCGGTCCGTCGCAATGGGACGGCCGCAACGACGATACCTCCGACGAACAGGCCAGACTGTTCTACAAGGCCTATACTCAGGCCTATGATCAGATCGTTTCCGCCTCCGATCTTTGCGATCCCATCGAACTTGGGCATCTGCGCCACCAGCTCGATCTGCAGCTTTCCAACCTTCAAAGCGTGGTCGGCCGTCTGGCCAACCGGTTGCAGCGCCGCTTGATGGCCAAGCAGACCCGGGCGTGGAATTTCGACATGGAAGAAGGATTGCTGGATGTCGGACGGCTGGCGCGCGTCGTCACCAACCCGACGCACAGCCTTTCCTTCAAGCAGGAAAAAGACACCGATTTCCGCGATACCGTGGTCAGTCTGTTGATCGATAATTCGGGTTCGATGCGCGGACGGCCGATTTCCGTCGCGGCGATGTGCGCCGACATTCTGGTTCGGACCCTGGAGCGGTGCAGCGTCAAGGTCGAGGTGCTGGGCTTCACCACCCGCGCCTGGAAAGGCGGGCAATCGCGCGAGAAATGGGTCAATGACGGTAAGCCCCGGAATCCGGGGCGGCTCAACGATCTGCGGCATATCGTCTATAAGGAGGCCGACCAGCCCTGGCGCCGGGCGCGGGGGAATCTGGGCTTGATGCTGCGCGAAGGCATCTTGAAGGAGAATATCGACGGCGAGGCGTTGCTGTGGGCGCATGCCCGGCTCTGCGCCCGGCCCGAGCAGCGGCGTATTCTGATGGTGATTTCGGATGGCGCGCCGGTGGATGATTCGACCCTGTCGGTGAACAGTGCCGGCTATCTCGAACGTCATCTGCGCGAGGTAATCGCTTGGATCGAATCCGAATCGCCGGTCGATCTGGTGGCGATCGGCATCGGCCACGACGTCACGCGCTATTATCGCCGCGCGGTCACCATCGTCGATGCCGAGGATCTGGGCGGGGCGATGATGCAGCAGCTCGCCGATCTGTTCGAGGAAGAAAACCGCCGCAAGCGGCCGCGTCGTCAGTCTCTGCTGGCCGGATAAACGAAAACCGGATCGCTGGGGGAAGCGATCCGGTTTCGTTTACGGGACGCGGCGTCCTGATTGCACCGCGTCCTTTTGACCGGTGGCGGGAAAGGGGTTGGGGGAGGACCCGGCTTTCCCGTGCGCCATACCGGCCTTGTTTCCGTTCTTACCCGGCGAGGCCTTCGAGGACCGATCAGGGGGCTGTTTCGAATCAAGCCCTCGGTACCACCGCCGCAGGACGGAATGCGAGAAAGCGGAACGACCCGAATGCGGTCGCGGAAGTTTGGGGATGACTTCCTTTGTGAGGGAACCAGGTACCGGGGGGTCCGCCTCTCGCCGTGAAGAAAAGGCTACCCGGCATGTGTGGCGAAAATTGGGCGGAACTTCTGAATTTTTGTGATTAGGCGATTTTCTTCGCCCCAAGAACGGAGCCGGGGGATCAACCCAGGCCGACCGTTCCCATGGCGAGGAATTTTTCGCGCCGCTTGGCCCGCAGGATTCCGCCTTCCTGAGCGGAAAGGCTGGTCAGGGTCCGTTCCAGAACGTCGCTCAAGGAAACGAGCGCCTTGTCGGGCAAACGGTGCGCGCCGCCCAGCGGTTCGGGCACGATGGCATCGATCACGCCGAGGCGCAGAAGGTCCTGCGCGGTCAGCTTCAGGGCTTCGGCCGCGTCCTTGGCGGCGTCCGATGTGCGCCACAGGATCGATGCGCAGCCTTCTGGGCTGATCACCGAATAGATCGAATGCTCCAGCATGAGGATGGCGTTGCCCGAGGCGAGCGCGATCGCGCCGCCCGACCCGCCTTCGCCCAAGACGATCGAAATCAGCGGTACGCGCAGGTCGAGGCAGGTTTCGATCGACCGGGCGATCGCTTCGGCCTGGCCGCGCGCTTCGGCGTCGACGCCGGGATAGGCGCCGGGCGTGTCTACCAAGGTGATGACCGGGATGTGGAAATGGTTGGCCATTTCCATCAGCCGGCGGGCCTTGCGGTAGCCTTCGGGCTTGGCCATGCCGAAATTGTGGCGCAGCCTCGATTCGGTGTCCCGGCCCTTTTCCTGGCCGATCACCATGACCGAGCGGCCTTTGAAACGGCCCAGCCCGCCGATGATGGCCCCGTCGTCAGCGAAGACGCGGTCGCCGGCGAGCGGTGTGAATTCGCTGATCAAGCGGGCGATGACGTCCGAGCTGTGAGGCCGTTCGGGATGGCGGGCGACCAGGGTTTTCTGCCAGGGGTCGAGCTTGCCGTAAGTGGTGCGCAGCAAGCGATCCAGCTTGGCCTGGAGACGGTTGATCTCCTCGGCGATGTTAAGCCCGTCCGAATCGGTCAGATGACGCAGTTCGTCGATCTTGCTTTCCAGCTCGGCGATGGGCTTTTCGAAATCGAGGTAAGTCATGTTTCGGCTTTTAGCACAGCCCGGTCGACCAAGGAAGAAGCAGCTTGTTCCAAAGGGCCGAGTCTGGGAGGACTTGACGTCATGCGCGTCGGGTCGCACCTTTCCGGGCCATGAGCTTCCTTGATCATATCCGCGCCTGCAACAATGGCGATCCGTCCCGCTATCGGCCCTTTCTCATAGGTGGCCGGCGGGTGGGCTTCCTGCGTCCGGCTTTTGCCGAGGTGCTGCGTTCCTTTCCCGACATTTTTCAGGTCGGAACGGACCGGGTGACCTTGTCGCCTGATCTCTCCGGGCCCGACGAGCGCAGCGCGGCCGTCGCCGATGTCGGCCGACGGCTGGTCGCCGCCGGAATTCTGCCGAAGCCGCGCGGCGAGAGTTTGCGTGTGGCTGAAGGATGGGGCGCACCGACCCTGATGGTGCTGGAACGGAAATTTATTTCTTATTTCGGGGTCGCGGCTTATGGCGTCCACGTCAACGGATTCGTCCGGACGGCGCGGGGCTTGTCCTTGTGGATCGGCACACGGGCGCAAGACAAGGACGTCGCCCCGGGCAAGCTCGACAATATGATCGCGGGCGGGCTGCCCGCCGGGTTGGGCCTGATGGACAATCTGGTCAAAGAGGCAGGCGAGGAAGCGGATGTTCCGCAGGCTCTGGCGCGAACCGCCCGGCCTGCCGGGATCGTCAACTATGTGATGGAGGACGAAGGCGGTCTGAAACCCGATACCCTGTTCGTCTATGATTTGGAGGTGCCGGAGGATTTCACGCCCCGGAACACCGATGGCGAAACCGCCTTTTTCACGCTGATGGATGTGTCGGAGGTCGCCCGGCGGGTGCGCGACAGCCGCGATTTCAAATTCAACGTCACTCTGGTGATTACCGATTTTCTCATCCGTCACGGCCTGCTGTCGCCGGAGACGGAACCCGATTACGCCGAGATCGCCTGCGGCCTGCGCCGGTCCTTGCCCGCCAGGTGAGGGGGCGGTCTCAGCGGAAGAGAAGCGGGATGTCCAGCGTTCCGACGCTGCGGACGGGATAGTTCTGGGGCGCCGCCAGTTCCGGCGCGTTCTGCTTGCCGGTCAGCGGCGCGATCATGGGCATCCGGGCCGGCGACGGCGGCGGAGCCGGGGCCGTCTCGGCGATTTGGATGTCGCTTACCGGCGGCTTCAGGACGAGGGGGGGCTTGCTGTCAGGCAACGGGGGAACGTAAAGACCGCCGGTCAAGGGGTCGAGCTTGGCTGGCCGCGCCTTGGCCTGGGCATCCGGGATGGCGGCGGCGCAGAAAAGCATGCTGGCGAGCAGAAGCGTCAGCAAGGCCGGCCGTCGATATGTGCGATAGGTGTTCGTCACGATTTACCCCGGTACTCGATATATCTTTGAATCTAATTCGACCGGCCCATCAGGACAATCGTTCCTTCGCCATAAAGCGTGAAGATGGGAGGCACACTTTTGGAATATTTCTAATTTTGTGAGGGGTGGACGCCGGTCCCCTTTTTCGGGTTCCGGCGGATTTGGACAAGAATTTCCTTGACGGACCGGGCTCGGGGCCTTAGAAACCCGGCTTTCCAAGGCATCCCAAAAGCTTCCTGGGGAAGAGGGTTTTTCGTTATGTCCCGTCGTTGCGTCATCACCGGCAAAGCCGTTCAGTCCGGTAACAATGTCAGCCATGCCAACAATAAGACAAGGCGTCGCTTTCTGCCCAATATCCAGGACACGTCGCTTCTGAGCGATGCGCTGGGCCTGTCCGTGCGTCTCAAGGTGTCCACGCGCGGCATCAAGACCATCGAACATAATGGCGGGCTCGACAGCTATCTTCTGTCGTCCAACGACAGCAAGCTGTCCGAAGACGCCCTGCGCTTGAAGCGCCGCATTCAGCGTGCGCTGGAGCGTCAGCCGGAAGCCTGAGCCGATTCCCGGTTTCCCGCCCGTCTGGGCGTGACGTCACCCCGCTCTTTCCGCAAAGGGCGGGGTTTTTCGTGTGTGGTACTCCGGGCATAAAACATTTTTGATGTGTTGATGCTTGGTGTTTTATTGATTTATTCGGTGGAATGAGTATCGTCGCCAGACGATTCTCAAACGTCCGGGACCGAGAGCGCCGTGCGGGGGAAGACGGCGCGGTGTGCCGGATCTGCTTTGTTCCGCCGGGGCAACTCCCCATCGATGAAGGCGGGTTTTTCAATGCCAGATGTCAGCGAGCGGATAAAGCAGTTCGGCGAATCGACGATTCGCCGCATGACGCGGGTCGCCAACCGGTATGGCGCCATCAACCTCTCGCAGGGGTTCCCCGATTTCGATCCGCCGGCTGAAATCATCGCCGCCGCCAAGCGGGTGATGGAAACGGGGCCTCATCAATATGCGATCACCTGGGGGGACCCGGATTTCCGGCGCGCCCTGGCGGCCAAGCAGAGCCGCTTCATGGGGATCGAGATCGATCCGGACCGCAATATCGTCGTCACCTGCGGCAGCACCGAAGCGATGATGGCCGCCGTGCTGACGGTGTGTAATCCGGGCGACAAGGTGATCGTCTTCTCGCCTTTCTACGAAAATTACGGTGCGGATGCGATCCTGAGCGGGGCCGAGCCGATCTTCGTGCCGCTCAATCCGCCGTCCTTTTCCTTTGACGAGGCGGTGCTGGAAGCGGCGTTCCGGCAGGGGCCGAAGGCTCTGATCCTGTGCAACCCGTCCAACCCGTCCGGCAAGGTCTTCTCGAAGGAGGAGTTGCAGGTCATCGCCCGCCTGGCCGAGCGTTACGACACCTTCGTCATCACCGACGAGGTTTATGAGCACATCGTCTTCGCCCCGCATCGGCATCATTATTTCGCCGCCTTGCCCGGCATGGCGGAGCGGACGATTTCCTGCTCGTCCCTGTCCAAGACCTATTCGATCACCGGCTGGCGTTTGGGCTATGTCATCGCCCCGCCCGAAATCGTCAACGGCATCCGCAAGGCGCATGATTTCCTGACCGTGGGCGCGGCGGCGCCGTTGCAGGCGGCGGTGGTCACAGGTCTGAACTTCCCGGACAGCTATTACGACCATCTGGCGGAAATCTACACGCAGAAATGCGATCTGTTCCTGTCCTATCTGGATCGCGCGGACTTGTCCTATTATCGTCCTCAAGGGGCCTATTACGTGATGGTCGATATCGCTCCTCTGATCGGGAACGATCCGATCGGCGACGTGGCCTTCAGTGAATGGATGACGCGCCGGGCCGGGGTCGCGCCGGTGCCGGGATCCAGCTTCTTCCGCGAACCGGTGCGGAACTATATCCGTTTCCATTTCGCCAAGAAGGACGAGACCCTGGTCGCTGCCGGCGAGAAATTGCAGGATCTCGCCCGTCTCTGGGCCGAGGACCGGGATGCGGTGTTGAGCGGAGGTTTCCAGCCGGAGGCGGCTTTCACCCCGTAAGGCGGGGCGGTCCGGCTGGCCCTTCCGCGTCAGGAGGGGACATGACACGGTGGCTTGTCGGAGCGGTGGCTCTTCTTTTCGTCTCGTTTCTTCCTCTTGCGCCCGCAGCCTGGGCGCAAGAGGCTTCCAGGCCGGCTTCCTGCTGCAAGATGTGTGCGAAAAGCAAGGCGTGCGGGAATGGCTGCATTGCCCCCGACAAGATTTGCCGCACGCCGCCGGGTTGCGCCTGCGACGCAGCCCCGGCCGGGAAATCCGGCCGGAACGACCTTTCGCCCCGCAAACGCTGATGGGTCAAAGCGGGCCGATGGCCCTGATCTTGCCTTGGGTCAGATGCCAGACGACGTCCTGAGGGACGGGCAGGGCCATCATTTCCTCGAGCCTGAGATCAAGATAAAGCCCCCGGATCACCCGTCCGACCAGCCCGTGCGAAACCGCGACAGCGGGCCTGTCGTGGGGAAGTGAGCCGAGCCAGTCGCGGGCGCGCCTCTGCACCATTGCCAGCGTTTCGCCGCCGGGGGAGCGGAAACACCAGTCGATGCGCTTCAGATCGTCGCGCCGGCTGGGCTCGCGTTCGGCGATTTCCGGCAAGGTCATCCCCTCCCACGCCCCCATGGCGACTTCCCCGATTCGCGCGTCGGTTTCCATTCGCTCCACGGCGAGATGGCGGCTGATTTGACCCGCCGTCGCCCGGGTGCGCCCCAATGGGCTGACCAGCAGCAGGGCGGGCGGCAGGGTCGGCACCGTCGCTAAGAGTTTTCCCACGGACAAGGCCTGTTCCTGGCCGCGTTCGGTCAAGGGGGAATCGCCTTGGCCTTGGATGCGGCCCTGGCGGTTCCATTCGGTTTCGCCGTGACGGACGAGATAGAGATCGATGGTCAAGGCGGCCTGCGTCCTTCTTCTGCCTTAAGCGTGAGGATGCGCCAGTAGACAGTCCGGCGGCGGGACCGTCAACCGCCGCAATAGCTTAAAAAATAGGCACACAAAAAATATGACTCAATATTGTGCACATTTGGGAATTTATGATATCTATACGGATAAATCGGTTCCCCGACAGGGCAGGTTCGGATGGCATTCCCCCCCTTAAGACGCACCAAGCTTTCGGATTCCATCGTCCAGGATGTGCGGCGTTTGATCGTCGCTCGGCGATTGGAGCCAGGTGATCGGGTCATGGGGGAACAGGAGCTGGTCACCAGCTATGGCTGCTCCAAAGGAACGGCGCGGGAAGTGCTGAAAGCGCTTCAGGTCGAAGGGCTGGTGGTGACCCGGACCGGGCCGGGCGGCGGCGCTTATCTGGCCGCAGCGGATTCTGAGCCGGCTGCGCGGATGCTCAGAACCTTCCTGCATTTCAGCCATCTCGACGGGGCCGGGGTTTATCAGGTCCGCAAAGTGGTGGAGCCCGAATTAGCCGTTGCCGCCGTCGGGCATCTGGATCAGGCGGCTTTCGCTGCCATGGAAGCGAATATCGCGTTTTGTGCGCGCCGGCCCCGGGACGAAGAAGACCAGCGCCGCCAACGTATCTTAGAGCTCGATTTTCACGACATTCTGGCCGACGCCTGCCCCAATCCGCTGCTGGCGTTCATCGGCCGCTTCCTGAACGGGATGCTGCGCGATCTGGTGGTGTTCAAGGGCGCCTACAAGCCCGAACGCCATCAATTCAGCGAGGCCAACGTCTCTTACCACCGGCTCCTGCTCGAAGCCTATCGCCAAGGTGATGGGGATCGGGTCCAACGGATCATGACCGAACACATGAAGGACGCCGAAGGCCATATGTGCGCGCTCGAAGAAGAGGTCGAACGGACCTTGCTTCTGGATGTCCCAAGGCCGTGAGCGCCGGCCGGTCCTTGATGGGAATGGTCCCCAAGGCTTGTTTTCGAGAGAGGCTTCCATGTTAACGAGACGTTCCTTCCTGAAAAGCGGCCTGGCCGCGACATCCCTTTTCGCTGCGCCGTCGATTCTGAAATCCGCCCATGCCGCCGCGCCGGTGACGTTTTACGGGCTGAAATCCCTGTCCGGCTCGTTTGCCAGCTACGGCAAGTTCGCCGAGATGGGCTCGCAATTGGCGGTCAAGGATTACGGCCCTCTTTTGGGCGGCGCGGTGAAATACGTCACCATCGACACGGAAAGCAATCCGGGCAAGGCGGTGCGCAAGGTGCAGGAGGCGATGGCCCAGGAGGGCGCGGCCCTGTTCCAGGGCTGTACCCTGTCCTCGACGGCGCTGGCCGTGGGCAAGGAAGTCGCCAAGGGCGGCGGCGTCTTCATGACTCCCGCCGGGGCCGACGAAATCACCGGAACCGAATGCAATGCCTCGACCTTCCGCTGGACGGTGCCGACCTATGGCGCCATTCACGAAACGGTGCGCCCCCTGTTCGAGCAGAATCCGAAGGCCAAGCGCTGGTACACGATCACGCCGCAATATGTGTTCGGCGAAGCCTTGCTGTCCGCCGCCAAGGATCTGTTTCAGCAATTGGGAATCGAGCATATCGGCAACAGCTACCACTCGACCCAGGAACAGGAATTTTCGGGCTATCTGACCAACGCCATGGCGGCGCAGCCCGACGTTCTGCTGATCCTGAATTTCGGCGGTCAGGCGTCGAATTGTTTGCGTCAGGCGGCGAATTTCGGCTTGAAGCAGCAGATGAAAGTCCTGCTGGCCTGGACCGCCGGTCTCGACTGGTTCCAGTCGCTGGGGCCCGATCTGCTGGAAGACGTCTATATGGGCGCCCAGTACTGGCATCAGGTGCAGACGCCGATGAATATCGAACTGGTCAAGCGCGTCAAGGAAGCCTACGGCATTTCGCCCAATTATCCCCTGGCCGCCGACTATATCAGCACCAAGGTGATCCTGGACGGGGTCAAGGCGGCGGGTACGGCGGATGGCCGCGCCGTGGCCAAGGCGATGGAAGGCATGACCTATGAGGGCCCGACCGGCAAGGAAACCATCCGCGCCGCCGACCACCAAGTGATCAAGGATTACTACCTGCTGAAGGGCAAGGCCAAATCGGCGATGAAGGATGCCGATGATCTGGCCACGCTGATCAGCTCGGGCCAGTCCTTCCCGCAAGGCGACAAGATCGCCTGCAAGATGGCCTAGCGGCGGTCGTTCCGCTGTTTCCGGAGCGGCTGGCCGCCGCTCCGGAGATGGGCGGGCGCGCCGCGCAAGGGGGCTTCGGATGCTTAATCTCTATCTTTTTCAGATTCTGAACGGCCTGGGCCTGGGGATGATCTATTTCCTCATCGCGGTGGGGCTGACGATCATTTTCGGGCTGCTCAATTTCGTGAATTTCGCCCATGGCGCCTTCTTCATGCTGGGTGCCTATCTGTGCTACACGCTCTTGCAGCTGACCGGGGCCTATTGGGTCGCCTTGATCGCCGGTCCGCTGATCGTCGCCGGGTTCGCCTGGATGGTCGAAAAGGTCCTGATCCGTCACTGCTATCATCTGCCGCATACCTTCCACATCCTGATCACCGTCGGAATTGCCCTGATCTTGCAGGAAGGCAGCATCCTGGTCTGGGGCCCGATCGGCAAAAGCGTGTCGATCCCGGACATGCTCCAAGGCGTAATCACCTTCGGCAAATTCGCCTACCCCAAATACCGTCTGTTCCTGATTATGTTTTCCGCCGTCGTCGGTTTCGTTCTCTGGGTGCTGTTGGAACGGACGCGCTTTGGCGCGCTGGTGCGCGCCGGCAGCGAAAACCCGGAGATGGTCTCCCTTCTGGGGGCGGATATCTATCGTCTGTTCTCGCTGACCTTCGCTTTGGGCGTCGGTCTTGCGGGGTTGGCCGGCGTCCTGTCCGCGCCCTTGCGCGGCGCGCACCCCTTCATGGGGCCGGAAGTCCTGGGGCTGGCCTTCGTCGTGGTCGTGATCGGCGGGATGGGCTCTTTCACCGGCGCGCTGGTCGGCGGACTGATCATCGGGCTGGTACAAAGTCTGATGAGCACCATCTGGCCCCAGGGCGCCAGTCTGATGATTTATGCCGCGATGGCAGCGGTGATCTTTCTGCGGCCCTACGGCCTGTTCGGGAGGGCCTGATCCATGCGCGAGTCCATGGTGTTCGACCGCATGACCTTGGCGGTGGCGGTTATCCTGGCGGCCCTGCCGGTCCTGCTGCCTTCGGCCAGCCTGGCGGGTGAAATTCTGATCTTCGCCATGGCGGCCCTGGCCTGCAATCTGCTGCTGGGTTATGGCGGGCTTTTATCCTTTGGCCAGGGATTGTTCTTTGGCGTGGGGTCTTATCTCTCGGCTTTGGCGATGATCCATGGCGGCGCGGGATTGCTGAGTGCCCTATTGATTGCCATGGCCGCCGGGGCGGCGATCGCAACCCTGGTCGGGGCGATGTCGATCCGCCGGACCGGCATCTATTTCGTGATGCTGACGCTGGCCTTTTCCCAGATGGGCTATTTCCTGGCCTATACCTTGTCGGACTGGACCGGCGGCGATAACGGGCTGCTCGACGTGCCGCGGCCCGATCTGACCCTGTTCGGCGTCACGCTTGTGCCGCTGGGCAATCCCTATGCCTTTTATACCTTCATCGCCGTCCTGTTCTTCATCGTCTTCGTCGGGGCCAAGCGTCTGATCGGATCGCCCTTCGGCAGTACGTTGGTGGCGATCCGGGAAAACGAGAATCGGGCGCTGGCCGTCGGTTACGACACGCGTCATTTCAAGCTGCTGGCCTTCACCCTGTCGGGGATGGTCACCGCCCTGGCAGGCGCATTGTACGGCATGCTGATCAACTTCGTGCCCCTGTCCAATATCGAACTGTCGATGTCCGACAACATCGTCATCATGACCATCATCGGCGGGACCGGATCGCTGTTGGGGCCGCTGCTGGGCGCGGGCGCGATGGTGATCCTGGGCGAGGTGCTTTCCGATATCTGGCCGCGCTGGATGCTGCTGCTGGGCGTTGGGCTGATCCTGATCGTCATGTTCCTGCGTGGCGGATTGTGGGGCGGGGTGGAGGCTCTGGCCGCACGGTTCGGGCTGCAACGGGCGGCCAAGGAGGAACGGCCATGAGCGAAGACATGCTTCTTGAAACCAGCGATCTCATGCTGGCCTATGGCGGGTTCCACGCCGTCGACGGGGTCGATCTTCGCGTGCGCGCCGGCACCATCCATTCGGTGATCGGTCCCAATGGCGCGGGCAAGACGTCGCTGTTCCACTGTCTTACCGGCGGGCGCAAGCCGACATCGGGGCGTATCCTGTTCGACGGACGGGATATCACCGCCGAGCCCCCCCAAGGGCGGGTCGGTCTGGGCATGGCGCGGTCGTTCCAGGTCACCAGCCTGTTTCAGAATCTGAGCGTGTTCGAGAATCTGCGCTTGGCGGCGCAGGGGCGCGACGGCGACCGGTCCCTGGTTTTCTGGCGTTCGGTGACCAGCGGCAAGGCGCACCGGGAACAGGCCGAACAGGTGATGGAACGGCTGGGTCTGGCCGCGCGCGCGCGCCACGCCGCCGGCGATCTGTCGCATGGCCAGCAGCGGGTTCTGGAAGTCGGCATGGCTTTGTGTGCCAAGCCTAAGCTTCTGCTGCTCGACGAACCCACCTCGGGCATGGGGATCGACGATATCCCGGTCATGACCGGACTGATCGCGGAGTTGGGCCGGGACCACACGATCATGCTGATCGAACACAATATGGGCATCGTCATGTCAATCAGCGATCGGGTGACGGTGATGAGCCGGGGCCGCATCCTGGTCGAAGGAACACCCGAAATGGTGCGCGCCGACGAACGGGTGCGTTCGGCCTATCTGGGGGAGGCGGCTTGATGCTGGAACTCGATTCGATCCATTCCTTTTATGGAAAGAGCCACGTTCTCGAAGGCGTTTCGCTCAGTGTGGGCGAAGGCGAACTGGTGACACTGCTGGGCCGCAATGGCGCCGGCAAGACCACCACCTTGCGCAGCATCGCCGGCATTGTTCGCCCCAGAACGGGAAGTGTGCGGTTCATGGGGCGCGATCTGGCCGGTCTGCCGATCCACGGCATCGCGCGCGCAGGTATCGCCCTGGTGCCCGAACATCGCGGCATTTTCGGCATGCTGAGCGTCGAAGAGAATTTGGAAATCGCCGTCACGCCCGGCTGGTGGACGAT
>JAYFRE010000036.1:0-18674 GCA_034926235.1 Rhodospirillaceae bacterium | reverse complement strand
CGGGTCGCAGGGCGAGCGATTTCAAGATCAGAAATTCGGTCACGGTCAGATCGACCGGCTGGCCTTTCCAACTGCAGGAATGGCGCGCCGGATCGAGCGCCAGCTCGCCGCGCACCACCGCCTGCGACTCACTTTCCGTATCCTCGCGCACCAGTTCGCCCCGGCGCAGAAGCGCCCGGATACGCTCGATCAGCAAACGCTGGGAAAAGGGTTTCTTGATATAATCATCGGCGCCCATGCGCAGCCCCAGCACCTCGTCCACCTCGTCATCCTTCGAGGTCAGGAAGATCACCGGCATCGCCGAAACCTTGCGCAGACGCTGCAAAAGCTCCATCCCGTCCATGCGCGGCATCTTGATGTCGAGCACGGCCAGATCGGTAGGCTGCGCCGTCAGGGCGCGCAGAGCTTCGGCACCGTCGGTATAGGTGCGCACCTTGAACCCCTCGGCCTCCAGAGCGATGGACACCGAGGTGAGAATGTTGCGGTCGTCATCGACCAGGGTGATGGTTTGAGGCACGGTCGGACACTTTCTTCAAACGTTCCAGAACAGCTTACCGAGCCGTTCACTGTGGCCGCTCTGGCATTTTTTGCCAAGACCGGCTTTCAAGGCCGAAATCAGCACGACTTTATGGCGAGATTAGGAATGCGTCGTCACCCCGGCCCGCATAATCACAACACCGTCAAACCGATCAAGGCCGCCCCGACCCCCAGCCGGTACACCGCGAACGGCGTCAGGCCGAAGCGGCGCATCCACGCCATGGACAGAGCCACGGCCGGCAGCACGCAGGCAATGGTGATCGCGACCATCAGCAAATCGCCCATACTCGGCAATGCCCCGGGCCGATAGCAAAGAGACGCCTCAGCGACGGCCTGCACCAAAAGAATGGGAATCTGCACCAACAAGACGAAACGATAGGCATCGGCGCGTTCCATCCCCAGCAGCCGCGCGCCCGACAACAGCGCGACGACGCGCCCGACGCCGGGAATCAGGGCCAGAAGCTGAAGCAGCGCCAGCCCCGCCACACTGGCGAGAGACAGATGCTCAATCCGTTTCACCGTCATCGACAGCCGGTCGATAAGCAGCATCAGGATCGCGGAAACCAGCGTAATGGCCCCAACCATCGGCAGAAGATCCGGGCCGGGCACCGGACGTCCGCCCATCGCCGCCGCCACCGCCCAAGGCGTCGCCACCGCGATGACTTTGCCCAATAGCCGCCCGCCCGTTTCCACTCGGCCATGGGCAAGCCGCCAGACGCCCAGCCCCATCCGACCGACATCGCGCCAGAAATACAACAGCAGCGCAATCGCTGCGCCGGCATGAATGGAAATGACGATGGGACCCGCCCGCCAATGCAGCAGCCAGGATGCGAGAAGAGCATGCGCCGACGAATCGACCGGCAGCAAATCCGCTACGCCCTCGATCAGGGCAAGCGTAATTAAATCAACAAGTTGGAGCTGATGCACATGCCGGTCCCTCCGTTTATCGGCTTATAGCACAGACATGCCTTATTTTAAACAAGATCGACCTTGACGATGCGCGCGACTGGACGGTTTCGCGGTATTGTCCTTGGCAGAAACCGGTCAGAGCGCTAAATAAGAGCCATGCGAACACTTTATCATCAATTGCTATGCCCGTTTTCGCGTGCGGTTCGCATTGTCCTCGGCGAAAAAAAGCTGCCTTTCGAGATGGTGGAAGAACACCCCTGGGATCGGCGGGAGGACTTTTTGCGCCTGAACCCGGCGGGCGAAGTGCCGGTGCTGGTCGAACCCGACGGCGCGGTTCTGTCTGATTCGCGATCGATTGCCGAATATCTGGACGAAACCCTGCCCGACCCCCCGCTTCTGGGACACGAACCGCCGATCCGGGCCGAAGTGCGCCGTCTGATCGGCTGGTTCGACGGCAAATTCTGCCGCGAGGTCACCGTTCCCCTGGTCGGCGAAAAATTGATGAAAAGGCTGCGGCGAACCGGCGATGGCCCGGATTCCCGGTTGATCCGGGCCGGATTCACCGCCATTCACGAGCATATTTCCTATATCGGCTGGTTGGCCGAGGAACGGCGTTGGCTGGCCGGAGACGTTTTTTCCCTGGCCGACATCACCGCCGCCTCGCATCTGTCCTGCCTCGACTATATCGGCGATGTGCCGTGGGAATTGTCAGCGCCGGCCAAAGATTGGTATGCGCGGGTCAAATCGCGCCCCAGCTTCCGCCCGTTGCTGGCGGACCGCTTGTCCAACATTCCGCCGCCCAAACATTATTCCGATCCGGATTTCTGAAATCCGGGCGCTACGCGTCACGCCCGGTCAACAGCCGATCCACATATTCGGGCACCTTCTGCGTCGCGGGGCCGTAAAGACCATCATCGAATAAACTGGCCCCCAATGACGGCTCCAGATTGATCTCGACCGCGCGCACACCCCGGCGGCTGCGCACATGGCGGACGAAACCAGCGGCCGGATAGACATTGCCGGACGTCCCGATCGAAATGAACAAATCGCAGCGTTCAAGCGCCTCGTAAATTTCCGGCATGCCGATCGGCTCTTCTCCGAACCAAACGATATGGGGTCGCACCCGCCCCACGACGCCGCATGACGGGCAGACGCTTTGCATGCTCATCTCGCCGTCCCAGGGAAACACCGCGCCGCAGGCGGTGCAGGCTCCCTTCATCAATTCACCATGCATGTGCAGAAGATGGCGGCTGCCGGCGCGATCATGCAGATCATCGACATTCTGGGTGACAAGAAACACTTCGCCCGGCCATTCCTTCTCGAGCCGCGCCAAGGCGACATGCGCTGCATTGGGCTGAACATCGGCCAGCCCTTGACGCAGGCCGGTATAGAAGCGCTGCACCAGAGCAGGATCACGCTGAAATCCCTCGGGCGTACAAACATCCTCGATCCGGTGCTTGGCCCACAAGCCATCCTCGGACCGGAACGTATCCAGCCCGGATTCCTGGGAAATGCCCGCCCCCGTCAGAATGACGATTGATCGCGCCGCCATGCCCCCCTCCTTCTAACGCCTGTGCCGAATCCCTTGTTCTGAAAGCCCGGCCGGGCCAGGTCAAGGAACAAACGACCTATCCGGGATAATCGATTTCCAGCACTTCCAGGCTTTCCCGTCCGGCCGGCGTCCGCAGCTCGACGACATCGCCCTCATAAGCCTTGATCAGGGCCCGCGCCACCGGCGACAGCCAACTGATGCGCCCCCGGTCGGAATCGGTTTCATCCGCGCCGACGATGGTCACGCGGTGTTCTTCGCCTCGCCCGTTGACGTAAAGGACGGTCGCGCCGAAAAAAACTTGGTCGCGGTTCTTCTGCAGCGCCGGATCGACGATTTCCGCGATCTCGATTCGCTTGGTCAGAAAACGGATGCGCCGGTCGATCTCGCGCAGCCGTTTCTTGCCGTAAAGATAATCGCCGTTTTCGGAGCGGTCGCCATTGCCTGCCGCCCAGGACACCACTTCGACCACCTTGGGCCGTTCGACATGGCGCAACTGGCGCAGTTCATCGCGCAAGGCGTCGAACCCGGCCTGGGTGATATAGTTTTTACCGCCCGGCAGGCGTGCGTCGATCTCGCCGCCATCATCTTCGTCGCCGTCGCCTTCGCGGGTGAAAGCCTTGCTCACGGCAACGGCTCCCCGTCCGACCTCAGCCCGCCCATGCCGCACAGGATCGCCCAGGATGCGTCATCGATCGGCATCACCGACAGGCGCGACTGGCGCACCAGCGCCAAGTCGGCCAGCCTGGGGTCAGCCTTGATCCGGTCCAGACCGACCGGATGCGGCACGGGACGAATCGTTTCGACATCGACCATGACGAAACGCCCCGTCGGATCCCCGGGATCGGGATAATGTTCGCGCACGATACGGACCAGCCCGACGATCCGCTTTTCATTCACCGAGTGATAGAAAAACGCCACGTCGCCGATACGCATGGCCTTCAGCGCCGCCGCCGCCTGATGGTTGCGCACCCCGTCCCAATGGGTGCGCCCCGCCTTGACCTGATCGTCCCAGGACCAGCTTCCCGGCTCGCTTTTGACCAGCCAGTGCGCCATATCCGCCTCCCTTTACGCGCCGAGCACCTTTTTGTAGGGACGGATGATCACCGCCTCGAACAGGCCGGCCTTGAAATAGGGTTCGTTGTCCATCAGCGTCTCGACGGCGGCGCGGTCGGGCATGTCCAGGATCAGGACGCTGCCGGTCATGGTCTCGCCATCCTCGGCCAGGGTCGGACCGCCCAGGACGACCTTGTCGCCCAGCTTTTTCATGAATTCCAGATGAGCGGGACGGTTGGCGGGACGCACATCCCGGCGGTTGGGCTTGTCGATGCAGTGCACGAAAAACAACATGGCAATTCTCCTAGCAATACGCCCGGAACACTCAGGGCGCAGAAATGGGGCGAAAGCCCAGCTCGGCGGTGAAAGGACGGCCCAGCAATCCATTGATGGCGCGATCCAGATCGAGCCCCTGATGCAGAGCGGCTTCGACGGCTTCGACGATCGGCATCTCGACACCCAGCCGCTGGGCCAAACCTGCGACCGACGCCGCCGAAGCCACACCTTCGGTGACCGAGCGGCGTTCAGCCAGAATATCGGTCAGACGCCGCCCCTGTCCGAGCGCGACGCCCAGGGAATAATTCCGCGATTGGGTCGATGAGGCGGTCAGCATCAGATCGCCCAAACCGGACAGCCCCATGCAGGTTTCGCCACGCCCGCCGCGCGCGACGGCCAGGCGCATCAGTTCGGCCATGCCGCGCGTAATCAGGGCAGCGCGGGCATTGTCGCCCATCCCCCGGCCCTCGACGACGCCGCAGGCGATGGCCAGCACATTCTTGACCGCACCGCCCATCTCCGCGCCGATGATGTCGTCGGTTAAGTAAGGACGGAAGGTCTGGGTGCCGATGGCTTCGACCAGCCGCGCGCCCAACACGGCATCGGCGGCGGCCAGGGTCACGGCGGTGGGCAGGCCCCGCGCCACTTCGACCGCAAAGGTCGGTCCCGACAGCACGGCCAGGGGCTGGCCCGGCATTTCCTCGGCCACCACCTCGCTCATCAAGGCGAGGCTGCCCGATTCGATTCCCTTGGCGCACACCACCAAGGGCGTGCCCGGCGCACAAATCGGTGCGAGACGGCGGCAGACACCACGCAGAAACTGTGACGGCGCCACCAGCAATATGGCCTCCGCCCTCGCCAGAATCGCCAGATCGGTACTGGCATCGACCCCATCCATGGCAATGCCGGGCAGAAACAGCGGATTGCGGCGTTCGCGGACGACCGCCTCCACCACCTCGGTTTCATGGGCCCACAAGGAAACGCGGCAGCCCTTGCGCGCCAACACCACCGCCAGCGCCGATCCCCAGGCTCCCGCGCCGACTACGCCGATATGGGACATTTTCCCGCCACCCCCATGGTTTTTTTCATGCCTTCACACCCGCACCCGGCAATCGTTTCGCACCGGGATCGAGCGGCCAGCGCGGCCTGGGCGCGAAATCGAGCCCGTCGGATTGCCCCAGCCGCCAGCGTTCCAGCCCCGCCCAGGCGATCATCGCGCCATTGTCGGTACACAAGGCCAAAGGCGGAGCCACCAACGAAAAACCCCGCGCGCCGGCCGTTTCCGCCAGCGCCGCCCGCAGCGCCTTGTTCGCCGCGACGCCGCCCGCCACAACCAGATTGCCCGCCCCGGGATGAAGCCGGGCGAAAGCATCGATGGCGTGCGCAACCCTGTCCGCGATCGATTCGGCCACCGCACGCTGGAAAGAGGCGGCGAGATCGGCGCGATCCTGGCTGTCCAGCGGACCGGCCCCGGCGATCGTCATCCTGACCGCATTTTTGAGACCCGAGAAGGAAAAATCGCACCCCGGCCGCCCCTTCATCGGGCGCGGCAGAACGAACCGGGCCGAATCGCCTCTGGCGGCGGCCTCCTGCACCGCCGGCCCGCCCGGATAGCCCAGATCCAGCATCTTGGCGACCTTGTCGAAGGCGTCCCCGGCGGCATCATCCAGGGTCGCGCCAAGCCGGCGATAGCGGCCCACCCCTTCGACGGCGAGAAGCTGGCAATGCCCGCCCGAGACCAGCAGCAGCAAATAGGGAAAATCGAGACCATGGGTCAGCCGGGCGGTCAGGGCATGACCTTCCAGGTGATTGACCGCGATGAAGGGTTTGCCCGACACCGCCGCGATCGCCTTGCCGGTCATCGCGCCGACCATCACACCGCCGATCAATCCGGGTCCGGCGGTCGCGGCGATGGCGTTCAGATCGCCGATGGCGACGTTCGCCCGCCGCAACGCCTCGGCCACGATTCCGTCCAGATGATCGAGATGGGCGCGCGCAGCGATTTCGGGCACTACCCCGCCGAAAGGACGATGCTCGCCCAACTGGGACAGCACCACATCGGCAAGGATGGTCCGATCGCCGCCAACCACGGCGGCGGCGGTTTCGTCACAACTGGTTTCCAGACCGAGCACCAACATGCGTTCTCACTATCTCCTTTCCCGGTTCCGATCCAGCCTTTAGAACTAACGGCCATGAACGCGCCCGCTCTTTTCCGCATCGGCACCCGCGGCAGCCCCCTGGCTCTGGCCCAGGCTCGCATGGTGGAACGCCGTCTCGCCGCCTGTCATCCCGCCTTGGCGCAAGCAGGCGCGACCGACATTGTCGCCATCCGAACCTCGGGCGATAGAATTCAGGACCGAACCCTGGCCGAAATCGGCGGCAAGGGATTGTTCACCCGCGAAATCGACGAGGCGCTGGCCGGCGCGCGCATCGATATCGCCGTCCATTCCTGCAAGGACATGCCGACCCGCCTGCAAGACGGCTTCGTCCTTGCCGCGGTGCTGGAACGCGAGGATTGCCGCGACGCCTTTCTATCCTCCAAGGCAGCCTGTCTGGCCGATCTGCCGTCGGGTGCGGTGGTAGGCACCGCGTCGCTGCGCCGGGCGGCCCAAATTCTCAACCACCGTCCCGATCTGGTGGTGCGCCCCTTGCGCGGCAATATCGAAACCAGGCTGACCCGCCTGCATGACGGCGTGATCGACGCCACGCTGCTGGCCATGGCGGGGCTGAACCGCCTGGGATTAGCCCATGTCGCCGCCTCGGCCCTTTCGACCGAAGAAATGCTGCCAGCCGTCGCCCAGGGCGCAATCGGCGTCGTCTGCCGCGAAGCGGACGCAAAGACGCGCGCCTTGCTCGCCCCCCTGGATCATGCCGAAACCCATCGCGCCGTCGATGCCGAACGCGCCTTTCTGGCCGTCCTGGACGGCTCTTGCCGCACCCCCATCGCCGGGCTGGCGGAAATCCAAGGCGACCGAATGCGATTCCGGGGACTGATCCTGAGCCCCGACGGGCGCGAAGCACACGCCATCGACACCGAAGGCTGCGCCGCAGAGGCCGCCGCCCTTGGTCGCGACGCCGGGGAAACGTTGCGCGACCGCTGTCCGCCCGGCTTCCGAATCGCCGATCTGCCGGAAAACAACGCATGACGGCGCGCGGGCTGGCTCTGCTGACCCGCCCGGAAGCGGAATCCGCCCGCATCGCACCCGAATTGAAGGCGCTGGGCTTCTCCGTCCTGATCGAACCGATGCTGGACATCCATTTCCATGCCGGTACGGTCCTGCCGCTGGAAGACGTCCAGGCCTGCCTCGTCACCAGCGCCAATGGCGCGCGCGCCTTGGCCGCCAGCACCGCGCCCCGGACGCTGCCGATCTGGGCGGTCGGTCCCAGGACGGCAGCGGTGGCGCGCGATCTTGGTTTCGCAACCGTGCGAAGCGCCGATGGCGACGCCGTTTCGCTGGCCCGGCGAGTGGCCGGTGCGCTGGATCCGGCGAACGGCCCTTTGCTGCACGCCTCGGGCCGGGACGTCGCCGGCGACCTGGCCGGAGATTTAGCCCGACATGGCTTTACCATCCGCCGCACGGTGCTCTATGAAGCCCGCGCCGCCCGAAGCTTCAGCCCGGCGCTGATCCAGGCATTGACGTCGGGCAGGATCGAAGCGGCGCTCTTTTTCTCTCCCCGCAGCGGGCGGAGCTTTGTTACCCTGGCACGGAACGCCGGTCTGGCCGAAACCTGCCGGAACGTCGACGCGTTCGCCTTCAGCCCGGCCGTGGCGGAAGCCTTGAACGGCCTGGATTGGAAAAGCCTGCGTCATGCCACCCGTCCCGCATGGGACGCGATGCTGGCGCTGGTCGGCGGCGGCGCGTCTTCCGGGAAAAAGTAGGAAGCGCCGATGTTTCCGTCCGTCACCCTGTCGCTTGTCTGAAGGCTGAACCGATGCTGCGTCTTTTCCTTTATGCCGTCCTGGTGGCCCTGATCACGGCGCTGGCGGTATGGCTGGCCGATCATCCCGGACGCGTGAGCGTCGAATGGCTGGAATGGCGGATCGACACCTCGATCGCGGTGCTGATCGCCCTGCTGACGGCGGCGGTTCTGGCGCTGACCGTCTGTGGACGCTGGATCTGGGCGGCCTTGCGCCTCCCCTCGGCTTGGACCCGCCGGCGGCGCGACATCAAGCTGCGGCGAGGCTATCAGGCGCTGAGCGACGGGCTGGCCGCCGCCATCGGCGGCGAAGCCCCGGCGGCGCGCAAATTAGCGAGCCGGGCCGACAAGCTGCTGGGCGATCCGACCCTGACCATGGTGCTGTCGGCCCAGACCGCCCGTCTGTCGGGCGACAAGGCCAAAGCGCGCGGCTGTTTTTCGGACATGCTGAAACGCCCGGAAACCGCGACGCTGGGGCTGAAGGGCCTGCTGGAACTGGCGTTGGAGGACAATAACGAAACGGAAGCCCTGTCCCTCGCCGCGCGCGCCTTGTCGGCGACCTCGGGGGATTCCTGGCTGGCCGACACCGCTTTCCATCTGGCGGTCAAGACCAACGATTTCGGCCGGGCGCTGGAATTGATCGATCTGGCGGCAAAACGCAAAGCCACGCCTCTCGCAGAAGCCGCCCGCCGTCGCGCGCTGGTCTGGGCCGAGCAGGCCTCCCGCGCGTTGAAAGGCGGCGACGCCGCGAACGCGATTCGCCTGGCGAAGCAGGCCTTGAAGCAAAACCCGACCGCGACCGAGGCTGCCGTGATTCTGGCGCAGGCCCTGACCGCTACCGGCCACGACCGGCGCGCCGCCTCGGCGCTCGAATCGGCTTGGAAACATCATCCGGCCGTAGCGCTGGCCCGGCCCTATGCCGATCTCCATCCCGGCGAAGACCCGCTCGCGCAACTGCAAAGACTGGCCAAGCTGGTTGCCGCCCGGGCGGACGCTCCCGAGGCCGACCTGGTCCTGGGCGAAGCCGCGTTGGAGGCCAAGCTGTGGGGCAAGGCGCGCGGCCATCTCTTGGCCGCGGTGAAGCACAGCCCCAGTTCGCGCCTGTACCGGCTGCTGGAACGGCTGGAACGCGAAGAATATGGCAATGAGGCCGCCGCCAGATCCTGGGCCGAAGAAGCCGCCAAGGCTCCTGCCGATCCCGTCTGGCATTGTGCGTCCTGTTCCGCGCCGAAACCGGAATGGTCGCTTATCTGCCCATCCTGCGGCGCCGTCGATAGCCTGGCCAGCCCGCGCCGGACCCCGGCGGCGGTCCTGCCCGCCAGGCCGGCCGCCTGACCTTGAAAGAGAGACCCTTTCAGGGGCTTGCGCTATGACGGCGAAACCGTTATAGGGTCCCTTCTCCGAGCAATCGGCCGAAGTAGCTCAGTGGTAGAGCAACTGATTCGTAATCAGTAGGTCCAGAGTTCGAATCTCTGCTTCGGCACCAGCAAAACCCCCGCGCAATCAATCGATTGGCGGGGGTTTTCCATTCCATTCCGGAGATTCCCGCCCCCCTGGAAGGCGATCACGCCGGTTTCTATATTTTGTGGTGTTGTCCCGCCTATCCCACAGTATCAGGGTGGGATCGATACGAAAGCGGACAGATTATTCCGGGTGGTGTATCCGGTCCGGTTCCGACAGACCGGAATCCGTGCTCCCAAAGGCTCCTTGAATCCCGGAATCGCCGTTCGATTTCTGAAAAGCGCTCTTCCGCCCGGAATTCGCGTCATATGTAGTTGTAAAATGGCGAGACCCTGGAAAAACATACTACATATGATGGCAGCCATACCAAAATCCGGTTTCCCTTCCTGGGCTCTTCTAATATTATACATATTGTTCAATAGATTACGCTCACAGCAGATCAGACAACCTGCGTAGTTGACGCCGTCCTTGCGAACATTAATGCCTGTCAGGCGTTGCCCAATCCGGGGTGCAGAATTGAACGATCGAGACGTGGGATGAGCGGAAAAACCCTCAAGAAATCCTATACGGTACCGTGCTCCAGCCTTTTCCGCGATCAGGTCGAAGCCCTGGCCGCCCGCCGGCAGGTCAATGTCGGCGATCTAGCCCGATCGGTGCTGCTGATGGCCCCGGCCCAGACGATCGCCAACTGGCCCGATCCCGGCGAACCGGCGGCCCAGGACCGTGAAAGCGTCCTCTTGAAATCGGGCCCCGGCGCGGGCCGCCCCTGGCGGCGCAAACCTCGCCTGCAGGTCCGCATGCCGCCGGGCCATGGGATCATCCAAATCCGCAAGGCATTAGGCCTCGCCCTGGCGATCAGCGAGGACAAGGCCTCCCTTTCCCTGGTCCTGCCGGGCCAGGAACCGGAACGGATCGTCCGCGCCAAGGCCGATGAGGAAATCGAGCGGCTGCGCGCGGTCGTTTCCGTCTTGGCCTTCGAGCCCTTGCCCGACGGCGTTCATACCCGTCAGGAAGCCTTGCATGTGCTGGGATTCCCACCTGACGCGACGCCCGACGCCAAGGTCGTGCGCGCCAAATTCCGTATGCTGGCGACCATTCACCACCCGGACAACAGCCTGGGCAGCCACCAGCGCATGAGCCAGCTCAATCAGGCGATGGACGTCCTGCGCCGTAGCGCCGCACGCTAGAAGACAGCCCCCGCAGCGGCGCGAACCGCCCAACAAAAAAGCCGGGGAAATCCCCGGCTTTTCGTACCCGTATGCTGACCTTTGATTTAGCGGCGGTCGCCCATAAACCGCAGCATCATCAAGAACAGGTTGATGAAGTCGAGATAGAGGGTCAACGCCCCCATCACCGCCTTCTTGCCGGCGGTTTCGCTGTCGTCGGCCTCGTAATACATCACCTTGATCTTCTGGGTGTCATAGGCGGTCAGCCCGGCGAAGACGAAGACGCCGATCACCGAGACCACGAATTGCAGCATGCTGCTGCCCAGGAACAGATTGACCACCGAAGCGATGATGATTCCGAACAGCCCCATGATCAGGAACGAACCGAAACCGCTCAGATCGCGCTTGGTCGTGTAGCCCCACAGGGAAAGGCCGGCGAAGGACGCGGCGGTAACGAAGAAGGTCCGGGTGATGGACACGCCGGTATAGACGGCGAACAACGACGAGAGCGATACGCCCATCAGTGCGGCATAGACCCAGAACAGGCTTTGCGCCGTCCGCGCCGTCATGCGGTTGATGCCGAAGGACAAGCCCAGAACCATGAGCACCGGTCCGACGATCGCCACCCAGCCCAAAAGGGTCGGCGCAACCCCGCCATTCGGCGTCATCTGGAAGAAAATCGCCTGAATCGCAGGCGTTCCGGCGACCAGGGCTGCGAAAATGCCGGTCAAGGCCAGCCCCGACGCCATGTAGTTGTAAACCCGCAGCATGTATTGCCGCAGACCCACGTCAATTTGGGCGGCGTCGGCCTGGGCTTGCGTCCATGCGGTCCGTCTGGTTTGAAGGGCCATCTTTGATCCTCAGAAATTATGTGGGTCCGACAATTGCGTTCATCAATATGGGCAGAACGGTCTGTCGAATCAAGCGCCCCTCCCCCCTAAACCGTCCGGCGGCGGCAATCGCACCAACGCCCCGGGACAAACAGACAAGGAAGAGGGCAACCACGCAATCCGCGCCAACTCCTGCGGTAAAACGATATTTTCCTGCGCCGTCATGTTTGACGCCCATGATCCGGGACAGGAACAGGATGCCGACATTCCGCCGCCGGAACGTCGCCTGCGCGTTCCCGGCGATGACCATCATCCGCGCCGATTGGCCCGAACTCAAGGGATCGGCCTCTCTCAACGTTTCGCCCGCCGGGCTCATAGATTTTAGCGTACCTCCGTCGATCAGGATCGATCGCATCATGATGTCCTGACAAAAATTTCGGGGATGCTGGCTGTGCTTGTGCTTGGACGCGCGCAGGACGTGGGCCTATGGTTTGATATGGTGATTTCTAATTTGGCGGCCTTGGGGGCCGCAACCGCCGGCCCCATCCGCATCCTCGCCCTGGGCGACAGCCTGACTGCCGGCTATATGCTGAACCCGGGCGATGCCTTCCCTGCCAAGCTGGAAACGGCGCTAAAGGCCAAAGGCTATGATGTCCGCCTCATCAATGCCGGGGTTTCGGGCGATACCACCGCCGGCGGGCGCGCCCGGCTGAGTGGGGCGCTTGCAGACAAACCCGACCGCGCCATCGTCGAGCTCGGCATCAATGACGCCCTCTGTGGTGTCGATCCGGCGCGGGTTCGGGACAATCTCGACGCCATCCTTTCCGAACTCACCGCTCGGGGCGTGGACATCTTTCTCGCCGGCATGATCGCCCCCCACGACATGGGCCCCGACTATGCCGGGGCGTTCGACGCCATCTACCCGGGCTTACAGAAAAAATACAGGGTTCCGCTTTATCCCTTTTTCCTCGACGGCGTGCTCGAACAGCCCGCTTTCACTTTCTATGACGGGCTGCACCCCACTGCGGCCGGAATCGATGTCATCGTCGCCGGAATCCTGCCCCATATCGAACGATGGCTGGGAACGCCGCCCGGATGCGTGCGGCCATGATCCCGTCCTTCCGCGCCGCCTCGGCGTCATCCAATCATTGGGGAACCGCGGTCAAGACGGCAGCGACCCGGCTGGGACCGCTGCCCGGCGACGCCAATATCGGCATCCTTTATGTCGCCCCGGCCTTGGCCCAGGATTTGGTCAGCATCGTCACCTTTCTCCGCGAAACCACTCCGATCGCCGATTGGATCGGCGGGATCGGCTATGCCGTGCTGGGGCCTACGGATGATTCCGGAGCCGAACCGACCCTGGTGCTGATGGCCGGGCAACTGAAGGATGATGCGGTCCGACCCTTTCCTGGATCGGACCCGGCGGATTTCATCCATCGGCATGGCGCATGGCTGGACCGTCAGCATTCCGCCACCGCCTTGATCCATGGCGATCCCAGGGACCCGACCCTGTCCACCGCCCTGGCCATTCTGGCCGAATCAGGCCCCATTTTCGCCATCGGCGGGCTGACCGCCCCCCTGGCCGAAGCCGATCTGCCCGCCCGGTCGGCGGGTGTTATGAGACGCAGCGGCCTGTCGGGCGCGCTGTTCGGCGAAGACATCGACATTCTGGTCGGACTGTCCCAGGGCAGTCATCCGATCGGACCGATTCACGAAGTGTCCGAGGCAGTGGACAATGTGGTCATATCCTTGGACGACCGATCCGCGCTGTCCCTGCTCAAAGAAGAAGCCGGCGAGCAGGATCTGCGCCGGGTGCGGGATACCGTTCATGTGGCGCTGCCCGACGAAGGGTCCGACGACCGCCGCGCCTATCGGGCGCGGAACCTTGCCGCGATTGATCCGGTGCGCGGCTGGCTGGCGCTGGAGCAGGAAACGTTGCGCAAGGGCGACCGGCTGATGTTCGCGCGCGGCGACGCTACCGCCGCACGCCGGGACATGGGCCGCATGCTGGACGGGATGGCGCGGCGGCTGGCGGGACGACCGATCCGAGCCGGGCTCTACATATCCTGCTGGAAACGCGACGCATGGCTGTCCGAATCCGGTCCCGCAGAGGCCGAGATGATCCGCGACGCCTTGGGCGATTTCCCTCTGATCGGCTTTTCTTCCTCCGGGGAAATCTGTCGGGACCGGCTTTTCGCCTTCACCGGCCTTTTGACCCTGTTCCTGTAACCCGCCGAGGCCGCGCCATGCTGCGTCTGTTCATCGCCCTGTCGCCGCCTGTCGAGATCGGCCAGGAGCTGGAACGCCTAGCCGGCGGTGTTCCGGGCGCGCGCTGGGTCCCCCTCGAATCTTTGCACATCACCCTGCGGTTCCTGGGCGAGGTAGACGAAACCCGCGCCGCCGATATCGACGAAGCGTTGCAGACCGTCCACGCCGAAAAGATTGCCATCTTGTTGCGTGGTGCGGGTTTGTTCGTCCGTCACGGCCGGCCGCACAGTCTGTGGATCGGGATCGATCCCACGCCTGCGCTTCTTCACCTGCGCCGCCGGATCGATTCCGCCCTGATCCGCATCGGTGAAACGCCGGAACGGCGCGCCTTTACGCCGCATCTGACCCTGGCGCGATTATCGCGGGACGCATCCCTGCCCAAGGCGCAGGACTTCGTCGCCGGACATAATCTGTACCGGAATGGATTCGACGCGCCGGAATTTAGGCTGTTTTCGAGCCGGCCAAGCAAAAGCGGCCAAGTTTATACCCCCTTGGCCGCCTATCCGTTGCCGTTTCCATAGCGAAACGGCCACATGCTCCGATCCGCTCAGGCGGTGGTGTCCACCCCGGCTTCGCCGCCGGGTGCTGCTTTTGGACCGCCCTTGGACACGCCGACCATGGCTTCGCGCAGCAGCCGGTCATGGATCGTGTAACCGGCCTGCATTTCGGCCACCACGGTGCCCGTCGGATGATTAGGATCCTCGATCTCGATCATCGCCTGATGCAGGTTAGGATCGAACCGGCTGCCCATCGCGTCGATGCGCCGAATACCCTGGCGTTCGAGCGCCGCCTGCAACACCCGCTCGGTCAGTTCCACCCCTTCGGCCAGCTTGGCGAGCTGGGGATCGCCGGCACGGGTATCGGCCGGAATCACGTCGAGCGCGCGGTGCAGATTGTCGGCCACCTGAAGCATTTCACGGGCGAAATTGGCGACCGCGTATTTGCCGCGCTCCTCGGCCTGCTGCTCCAACCGGCGGCGGACATTCTCGGTCTCGGCCTTGGCGTAAAGCAGCTCCGTTTTCAGCCGGGCCAACTCTTCCGCAACAGCAGCCGGCAATTCGGCTCCCGCGTCATTTTCGGCGGGTGGCAGCACCTCTTCCTCCGGCGCGGGTTCGGTATATTGGGAATGATCCTGGGTCATGACCGTCCTTGAGGTTTGATGAAATCTTATCCGATCAGCCGTCCGACCACCTTGGCGGTGTAATCGACCAACGGAATGACACGTGCGTAATTCAGCCGCGCCGGACCGATGACGCCGATGGCGCCGACGATCTGTTCGCGGCTGTCGCGATAAGGGGAAACGATCAGCGAGCAACCGGACAGGCCGAACAATTCATTCTCGGCGCCGATAAAGATCTGGACGCCTTCGGCGTGGTTGGTCAGATCCAGAAGCCTCAGCAGATATTCCTTGGTTTCCAGCGCCTCGAACAAAGCGCGGATACGCTCCAGATCGTCAAGCGCGGTGACATCGTCCAAAAGATGCGACCGGCCGCGCACGATCAACTGCCCGCTTTCGCCGCCCGCCCAGGTCGCCAGCCCGGTTTCGACGACCTTGCCGGTCAGAATGTCGAGCTGACCCTTTTCCTCGGCCAGCTCCGCGCCGATCACCTCGCGCAACTCGTCCAAGGTCAACTCGCCCAGATGGGCGTTCAGATAATTCCCGGCCTCGGTCAGGGCGCTCGCGGTGACGCCGTCAGGCAGTTCGAGAATGCGGTTTTCCACCATCCCGTCGGTGGTGACCAGCACCACCATGGCGCGGTTGGGGGCAAGAGGCACGAATTCGACATGCTTGACCGCCTTCTGAACCTTGGGCGCCATCACCAGCCCGGCGCAGCGCGACAGTCCCGACAGCGTCATCAGCGCATCGCCCAGAATTTGCTCCAGGCTTTGCCCGGTCAGGCGCGTCTGGCGGTCCAAGCGGTCGCGTTCCTCGTCGCTGACCTGTCCCACTTCGAGCAGGCCGCTGACGAACAGCCGCAATCCCGCCTCGGTCGGAATCCGTCCCGCCGAGACATGCGGCGCATAAAGCAAACCGACATCTTCCAGATCGGCCATCACATTGCGAATCGTCGCCGGAGACAGCGTTTGCGACAACCGGCGCGAGAGCGTGCGCGAGCCCACCGGCTCCCCGGTCTGGACATAAGCGTCGACGATCTGGCGAAAAATCTCGCGCGACCGTTCGTTCAACTGGGCGATCTGATTGCTGCGCATGTCTCTGATGGAATTTAGTGACCCGTTCCGCCCTCGTCAACGTAGCGGGATCGAACATAAGGGGCGCAACAAGCCTCGCCCTTTCCACGGCGCCATAGCGGCGGCACCTCCGTCTTGAGAAACGAACGGATCCACACGGGACGTCGCCGCCCAAAACGAACCCGGAATTTGCCTCCCCGAGCAAGGCCGGTCATTGTCCGCCAAGCCGCAGGGTCTAGAAGGATTGACCCGACCCGTCTTCAAAAAAGTTAAGGGGACTCTTTTGACCATTCAAATCCGAGCCGCCGAGACAGCCGATGTCGCCGGCATCTTCCATGTCCGGATTTCGGTGAATGAGAATGTCTTGTCGATGGCCGAATTGGCGGAGATGGGGATCACAAAGGATTCCATCACCCAGATGATTGCGGACGATTTATGTGCCTGGGTCGCGGTCCAGGGCCCAGAAATCATCGGCTTTTCAATGATCGACCCGGTTGAGGGGTCTTTATTCGCCGTGTTCGTGCTCCCGTCTCATGAGGGACTGGGCATCGGACGGCGGCTTGTCGAGGCGGCGGAAAAGCAGCTTTTCACCCGTCACACGGTCGCTTGGCTGGAAACGGGTAGAACGACACGGGCTGCGGGCTTTTACCGCCACCTTGGATGGACGAAGGAACAGGATGCTGGAAATGGGGACATTCGCTTGGAAAAGCGCCAAAGCTGAGCCCCCGCCTGTCAGAAAAACGGAACGTCTGGAGCATGACGCCGGCCGAACCATTCCCTCCCCCTGGCGCATAATCACGAATATCTCCTGCGGCCATCCCTCGCGCTGGCATCGTGACAGACGCGCCGTTTCGGACTAGCCTTGGCGGCTTCACGGCTTTTGCCGCCGCATTCGCGTAAAGATCCCCTTCCGTTTTTTTAAGGACACATCATGAGACCGTCGGGTCGTTCGCCCAATCAGCTTCGCGCCGTTTCTCTGGAACCCGGCTTCAGCCGCTATGCCGAGGGATCCTGCATGGCGCGATTCGGGAACACCCATGTCCTGTGCACCGCCTCGGTCGATGAGAAGGTTCCGGGCTTCCTGCGCGGTTCGGGAAAAGGCTGGGTCACGGCCGAATACGGCATGCTGCCGCGTTCGACCCACACCCGCACCGACCGCGAGGCGGCCAGAGGCAAACAATCCGGCCGCACCCTGGAAATCCAGCGTCTGATCGGCCGGTCGCTGCGCGCGGTGACCGATCTTGCCGCCCTGGGCGAACGCCAGATCCGAATCGATTGCGACGTGATCCAGGCCGATGGCGGCACTCGCACCGCCTCCATCACTGGCGCGTTCATAGCGCTTCACGCCGCCTTGGCCGGTCTGGTGGACAAGGGCGTGCTGACCGCGATTCCGCTCACAGACCGGGTGGCCGCCATTTCCTGCGGTCTTTACAAAGGCGTGCCGGTTCTGGACCTCGATTACGAGGAAGACAGCGCCTGCCAAGCCGACACCAATTTCGTCCTGACCGCTTCGGGCGGCATCGTCGAGGTTCAGGGCACTGCCGAAGAAACGCCCTTCCGCCAGGATGAATTCCTGGCTTTGCTCGCCCTGGCCCAACAGGGCGTGAATGAGCTGACCGCCCTTCAGGAGGCGGCAATCGCCCAGTTGGCGCGGCCATGATCCGACGCCGTTTCACGGGTGGGCCATTGGTCATCGCCAGCCACAATGAAGGCAAGGTCGCCGAGATCGCAGAGCTTCTTAGCCCCTTCGGCGCCGACGTGGTCTCGGCCGCCGATCTGGGACTGGACGAGGTCGAGGAAACCGGCGACAGCTTCATCGCCAATGCCGAGCTGAAGGCGCGTTTCGCCGCCGAACGCACCGGCAAACCGGCCCTGGCCGACGATTCCGGGCTGGCGGTCAACGCGCTGGACGGTGCGCCCGGCATCTTTTCGGCCCGTTGGGCCGGTCCCGAACGGGATTTCCGCATGGCGATGGAGCATGTGGAGCGGGAGCTGGGCACAAGCACCGACCGCAGCGCCAGCTTCATCTGCGCCTTGTGTCTGGCTTGGCCGGATGGCACGGTCGAAACGGTCGAAGGAAGCGTGCACGGCCATTTGGTCTGGCCTCCCCGAGGGGACAAAGGTTTCGGTTACGATCCGGTTTTCGTCCCCGACGGGCATAAGCAGACCTTCGGTGAAATGAACCCGGTCCGCAAGCAGGCCATGAGTCATCGCGCCCAGGCTTTCGCCGCCCTGGTGGCGGCCTGCTTCGCGCGCTAACGGGGCCGTTTTGGGAGCGAGAGCGTGAACGAGCCGTTCGGCGTCTACATCCATTGGCCGTTCTGCCTGTCGAAATGCCCTTATTGCGACTTCAACAGCCATGCCGCCGCCCGGATCGATCAGGAGCGTTGGCGTAAAGCTCTTGAAACCGAGCTCGCCCACGCCGCCGCGCGGACCCGTGGGCGAACCGTCACCAGTCTGTTCTTCGGCGGCGGCACGCCGTCGCTGATGGACCCCGCCACGGCGGCGGCGCGG
>JAYFRE010000007.1:0-4888 GCA_034926235.1 Rhodospirillaceae bacterium | reverse complement strand
GCGCGCTTCTGGAAATGGTTGCGGCCCCGGATGCCGAAGGCCGCCATCTTTTGACCGAGGCCGCCGAACGTCTGAAACTGTCCGCCCGGGGATACCATCGGGTGCTCAAGGTCGCGCGCACCCTGGCCGATCTCGATGGCTCTTTGGGCATCGGCAAGCTTCACATCGCCGAGGCGCTCGGCTATCGCCGGCTGATGCCGGGCCGGGCGTGCGTGATGGCCTAGGGGGTTTTTCCGGTTAAATTTGGCGGCGCTGCCCTGAAAACAGAAATAAATGGTCACATTCAGATCATATTTTCGCCCAAAAAACCGGGCTTTATCGAATCATTGGAGAAGGGGGAAATGATTGGCCGGCATTCGGCGGATCGCCATCCCTGAAAAGACTTCTTCTCTGGACGCTTTAAGGAAGGAGGACCCCGATGCAGACCTTGATCGACTGCCCGCCCCTTGTCCCCGAATTCGCAGATTCCACGATGCGGTGGGACGATATCGCCCGGTTCGCCGCGAATGCCGAACCCAGTCTCGCCGAATTGATGGCGGATCCGATCTTCGCCCACCTTCTCGCCAGCGACGGCCTCAAGGTCGAACATGTCTGCGAGACCATCAACGGCTACCGTCAGCGCACCGCCGCGCACTGATGCCGCTTTAACAATTGGCTTGAGAAAGCGGGCTGAAACCGGATCAACCCGCTTTGACCTCAGCCGGTCAGCATCGGCCCCAGAGGCCGGCCGCCAAACAGATGCACGTGCAGATGCGGGACCTCCTGTCCCCCATGCGCGCCGTGATTGACCAGCAGACGATAACCCTGCGACTCCAACCCCAGTTCACGAGCGACCGTGGCCACGGCGCGAACATAACCCGCCACCAGTTCGGCCGGGGCTTGCGTGGCGAAATCGTCCCAGCCGGTATAAGCGCCCTTGGGAATCACCAGCACATGCACCGGGGCTTGGGGTGCGATATCGTGAAAGGCCAGCGCGAAATCGTCCTCATAGACCTTGCGCGCAGGTATTTCCCCTTTGAGAATCTTGGCGAAAATATTGTTCGGATCGTAGGCCATACGTTCTCCTATGCCTTGGTCTTGCGCGCGGCTTTTTCCGCGATGCCCGAAACGCCCTGTCTGCGGGCCAGTTCGGCCCAGATCTCGGCCGGTTCGACCGAGCGTTCGGCCCACAGCACCAGCAGGTGATATAAAAGATCGGCGCTTTCCGACACCACCCGCTGCTTGTCTTCACTCAGCGCGGCGATGATCGTCTCGACCGCCTCCTCGCCCAGCTTCTGCGCGATCTTGCCCGTGCCTTTGGCGAACAGGCTGGCCGTATAGGATTCCGCCGCGTCGGCCCCCTTGCGGCTGGCGATGGTCGTAAACAGCGTTTCCAGAATCTCGGTCTTGGCTTCGTCCATGCGTGTCGCTCCCGTCAGTCCAGTCGGACCGGAATCCCCGCCGCCGCCATATGGGCTTTGGCCTCGCCGATCGAATATTGGCCGAAATGGAAAATCGAGGCCGCCAGAACGGCGGTGGCGTGACCGTCTCTGATCCCTTCGACCAGATGATCGAGCGTGCCGACCCCGCCCGAGGCGATCACCGGCACCCGCACCGCATCGGCAATCGCACGCGTCAGCGGCAGATCGAATCCCTGGCGGGTGCCATCTCGGTCCATCGAGGTCAGCAAGATCTCGCCCGCGCCCAGTTCCGTCATGCGCTTGGCCCAGCCGACCGCCTCGATCCCGGTACCGCGCCGTCCGCCATGGGTGAAGATTTAGAACCCGCCGCCCTCGACCTGCTTGGCGTCGATGGCCACGACGATGCACTGGCTGCAGAATTTCTCCGCGGCCTCGGCGACGAATTCAGGATGATGCACCGCCGCCGTATTGATCGACACCTTGTCCGCTCCGGCCAGAAGCAGCTTGCGGATATCCTCGATCGTCCGCACCCCGCCGCCCACGGTCAGCGGCATGAAGCATTGCTCGGCGGTGCGGGCAACCACGTCGTAAAGCGTGTCGCGCCCGTCCGAAGAGGCGGTGATGTCCAGAAAGGTCAATTCATCCGCGCCGGCCCGGTCATAGACCCGGGCCTGGGCGACGGGATCGCCGGCATCGACCAGATCGACGAAATTGATCCCCTTGACCACCCGCCCGTCTTTGACGTCGAGGCAGGGAATGATGCGCATCTTGAGCATGAATCCGCCCTTTAGCCTTTCAGCAGCGCCAGCGCCGCCGCCAGATCGATCCGGCCGTCATAAAGCGCCCGCCCCGAAATCACGCCCGCGATCCCCGATGCCGCACGCGCTTTGATCGCCGCCAGATCATCCAGCGAAGACACGCCGCCCGAGACGATCACCGGTACGGACAAGGCTTCGGCCAGGGTTGCCGTGGCGGCGATGTTGGGACCCTGCATCAGCCCGTCGCGGTCGATATCGGTATGGATGATCGCGGCGACCCCGGCATCTTCGAACCGGCGCGCCAGATCGAGCGCGGTGATGTCCGAGGTTTCGGCCCAGCCTTCGACCGCGACCCGGCCGCCGCGCGCATCGATCCCGACCGCGATGCGCCCCGGAAAGTCCCGGCAAGCGTCGCGCACCAGGGCAGGGTCCTTCAGCGCCGCCGTTCCCAGGATGACTCGGGCGACGCCGCGCTCCAACCAGGCTTCGATACCGGCCTTATCGCGGATGCCACCGCCCAATTGCACGGGAACCGACACCGCCTTCAGGATCGCCGTTACCGCGTCGGCATTGACTGGCCGTCCGGCGAAAGCGCCGTCCAGATCGACGATGTGAATCCAGGCGCAGCCGGCGTCGGCGAAGCTTTTCGCCTGGGCGGCAGGGTCGGTGTTGAACACCGTCGCCTGGTCCATGTCACCCTTGACCAGGCGCACGCACGCGCCATTCTTCAAATCGATGGCGGGATAAAGAATCATGGCCGCCACCTCAGGAAATTAGCGATCACCGTCAGTCCGGTCTCTTGGCTTTTCTCGGGATGGAACTGGGTCCCGACGATGTTGTCCCGCCCGACCATCGCCGTGACCGGCCCGCCATAATCGACATGGGCCAGGATATGGGCCGGATCGGCGGGCAGGAAATGGTAGCTGTGGACGAAATAGGCGTGCCGTCCCGGCTGAACGCCATCCAACAACGGGTGCGCGTGGGGCGAGAAAACCAGGTCGTTCCAGCCCATCTGCGGCACTTTCAGGCCTGGATCGGCGGGGTCCAGCGCCACGACCTCGCCCGGAATCCAGCCCAGGCCCGCATGCGCGCCATGCTCGCGCCCGATACTGGCCAAAAGCTGCATGCCGACGCAGATGCCGAAAAACGGCCGGCCCCGGCTCAGCACCGCCTCGCTCAAGGCGTCCACCATGCCGGGCAGGGCGTCCAGCCCCGCCTTGCAATCGGCGAAGGCGCCGACGCCGGGCAACACGATGCGCTCGGCCTTGGCGACAGCCTCCGGGTCCGAGGTCACGATGACGGGCAGGGCAAGACCGGCCTCGGTCACCGCCCGCTCGAACGCCTTGGCGGCCGAGCGCAAATTGCCCGACCCGTAATCGATGATGACAAGCGACATGATCAGATCGACCCGCTCAAGGTTCCCTTGGTCGAGGGCACGGCGTCGGCCTGCCTGGGATCCTGCGCGATCGCTTCGCGCAAAGCCCTGGCCAGAGCCTTGAAGCAGGACTCGACGATATGATGATTGTTTTCGCCATACAGCGTTTCGACATGCAAGGTCACGCCGGCATTCTGGGCAAAGGCTTGGAACCATTCCCGGAACAGCTCGGTATCCATGTCGCCCAGTTTGGGCCGGGTCAATTCGACCTTCCAGACCAGATAGGGCCGGTTGGACAGATCGATCGCCACCCGGGTCAGGGTTTCGTCCATCGGGATCAGGGCCGAGCCATAGCGGACGACGCCTTTGCGATCGCCCAACGCCTTGGCCAGGGCCGCGCCGACGGCGATGCCGACATCCTCGGTGGTATGGTGAGCGTCGATATGCAGGTCACCCTCGGCCTCGATATCGAGATCGATCAGACCGTGCCGCGCGAGCTGTTGGAGCATATGGTCAAGGAATCCGACCCCGGTTCGGATCGCATGGCGTCCGGTCCCGTCGAGATCGATCCGGTCCCGGACCCGCGTTTCGGTGGTCGCGCGCTCTATGGTCGCCTGACGCATGACATGGTTACCCCAAGAACCCAAACCTTCCCTGGTGTGTTAGCAGGATGCGCGCTTTCGCGCCAGTTTTTAAGGGGTCCGCACAAGCCCTGACCCCTGAATCTTGTCCGTTTGATTCTCTTCGGCCAGGATGGCGGTAACACTTCCCTTCCGCCCGATTGCGCCTTACATCTTGGAGCGCAGTTTTCGACAACCCCCGCAGAGGGTCCATGAGCGATATCCCCACCTGGCACGGCACCACCATCCTTGCCGTGCGCAAGAACGGCAAGATCGTCGTCGCCGGCGACGGCCAGGTCACGCTGGGAGCCACCGTCATCAAATCCAACGCGCGCAAAGTGCGAAGGCTGGGCGACGGTTCGGTCATCGGCGGTTTCGCCGGCGCGACCGCCGACGCCTTCACCTTGTTCGAACGGCTGGAAGCCAAGCTGGAGAAATATCCCGGCCAGCTTACCCGCGCCTGCGTCGAGCTGGCCAAGGATTGGCGCACGGACCGCTATCTGCGCCGGCTGGAAGCGATGATGGCCGTGGCCGACGCTCAGACCTCGCTGGTCCTGACCGGCACCGGCGATGTGCTGGAGCCTGAAGATGGGCTGATCGGCATCGGTTCAGGCGGCAATTACGCCCTGGCCGCCGCCCGCGCCCTGGTCGCCATCGACGGGCTGGAAGCCGAAGAGATCGCCCGCCGCGCGATGGCCATCGCCGCCGATATCTGCATCTACACCAACCGCAACG
>JAYFRE010000020.1:0-2481 GCA_034926235.1 Rhodospirillaceae bacterium | reverse complement strand
GACCGTTCTGGAATACGAACGGCCCATCATCCGAATCGATCGCGCCGGCGGGAACAGGCTGTTTCCCGCCGGCGCTGTTTTATGTCAGCCGGCATGCGCACCCGAAAAAGTGACGATGAAGTCGCGGACGCCCGAAGCGATGAACTGCACGGCGATACAGGTCAGCAAAAAGCCCATGATCTTGGTGACGGCCTGGATGCCGTGCGGTCCTAGGAACCGTTCAATCCGCGAGGCGGCCAGCAAGGCGAGATAGGCGCAGAAAACAGTGATGGCGATTCCGGTGATGACGATGATGTGGCCGGCGATTGTCTCTTCTCCGGGGATTTCGGACCCATAGCTCATCACCACGGCGATCGAACCGGGCCCGGCGAGGCTGGGCATAGCCAGCGGCGAGAAAGAGAAATCGAGGTCGGTGCGCATTATCTTTTCCGGTTCGGCATCGACCGAGGCGGCTTGATCCTCGCCCGAGAACATCATGCGCAGGGCCAGGATCAGGATGATGATGCCGCCGGCGACCCGGATGCCGGGAATAGAGATGCCGAACAGCGAAATCATCCCGTGTCCGAGCAGAAGGAAGACGAGCAGGATGCAGAACGCATAAAAACAGGCGTTGCGAATCTGGCGGCGCTTGCTGTGCGCGTTCATTCCCTTGGTCAGGGCCAGATAGAGCGGCACCGTGCTCAAGGGGTTCATGATCGGGATCAGGCCGATGACGACCAGGGGGACGTATTTTATGAAGGCAGAAAGGAAATCCATCTCTTCCTCTGGTGATGGCCGGTTTGGTTCAACGTTGAAGCGGGGCTGGGGTAGGATCAGCCGCCGGTGGACGGGTGGGCGTCATGGTCTTCGGGGCGGGGATTGGCGCTTCCTTGCGTGATCAGCCGCGCGCTGTGTTGTTCGGATAGATAGATCCAAAGCCAATTCAGGGCGACGACGAAACGGTTGCGCATCCCGATCAGGAAATAGATATGGGCGAGTCCCCAGGCCCACCAGGCCAGCGTTCCCTTGAGCTTGAAACGTCCGAAATCAGCCACGCCCGCACCCCGGCCGATGGTGGCCAGCGCACCCTGATTGCGGTAGTGGAACCGCTGGGGCGGAACCCCGCCGGTTAACCGGGCACGCAGAATCTGGCCGACGAAAGTCCCCTGCTGCTTGGCGGCCGGGGCGACGCCGGGAACGGGCTTGCCATCCTCGTTCAGGATTGAGGCGGTGTCGCCGATGACGAAGATGTCGGGATGGGACGGAACGCTCAAATCCGGTTCGACCAAAACCCGGCCGGCCCGGTCGGCTTTGGCGTCCAGCCAGCGCGCCGCAGGCGATGCGGCGACGCCCGCCGCCCAGATCGCCGTCCTGCAGGGGATCAGGATCTCGCCCAGCGTTATGCCGTCCGCCGAGCAATTGGTGACCGCAGTGCCCAGCCGGACCTCGACTCCCAGCTTTTCCAAGGCTTCCCTAGCGTAGGCGGACAAATCCTCGGGAAAGGCCGCCAACAGGCGCGGACCGGCCTCGATCAGCATGATTCGGGCGGTGCGGGTGTCGATGTTGCGGAATTCCGGCCACAGGACGCGGTTGGCGATTTCGGCGAGCTGTCCGACCAGCTCGATTCCCGTCGGGCCGCCGCCGATGACGCAAAAGGTCAGCAGGGCTTCCCGCTTGGCCGGATCGGATTCCCGTTCGGCCTCTTCGAAGGCGAGCAGAATCCGCCGCCGGATGCGGATCGCGTCCTCCAGGGTCTTGAGGCCCGGCGCGAACGGTTCCCATTGGTCGTTGCCGAAATAAGCGTGGCGCGCGCCCGTCGCCAGGACGAGCGTGTCATAGGCGATGGTCGAGCCGTCATCCAGCCGGACTTCGCGGGCATCCGCATCGACGCCATCGACGCGCGCCAGCAGTGTGGTCACGTCCTTGCGGTCGCGCAGCAGGGTCCGGATCGGCCAAGCGATTTCGGAAGTGGCGAGGATGGTCGTGGCGACCTGATACAGCAAGGGCTGGAACAGGTGATGATTGCGTTGGTCGATCAGCGTGATCCGGACGGGCGCGCCGCGCAGCGTCTCGACTACCTGCGCGCCGCCGAATCCGCCGCCGACGACCACGACATGGTGTTGCGCTGTCGCGTCCCTGTTTATTGATGTCATGATTCCACCTGTAACGTGACGTGCAGGAACGCGTTTCCGGCTCATGTTGCGGCCGGATTCCAGAGCTCCTTATCTTCTGAATATGGGGCGTCTGATCGGGGATGCCACGGCGCGCCCCGCTTTTTTTAAGGCGATTTTTCTCTTAAAAAAAGATATTAAAATAGAAAAACACGTAATTATTGCAAATGAGGCTCGTCCAGGGCCGTGATGTCCGGCCCGTTTTCATTTTCATCTGTCCACCCCAATGCGAGAGAGAGTTGCGCCTTGACGATGGCAGGCAGATCGATGGGCGGTGCTGAGGTCATGATACGGTTCCACAACAGCCCGACCAGAATCGGCGCGATCAAAA
>JAYFRE010000126.1:0-23938 GCA_034926235.1 Rhodospirillaceae bacterium | reverse complement strand
GTCAAGGATAAACGCTGGGATCTTTTGGACGAAGCATGCAAGAAGACCGTTGCCCGATGTCCTCGCCATGGCTATGCTGCATCGTAGTGGCAATCCTGCCTGGAATCTTGCTCCATCGACGTCCCGCCAGCCCATGGCGTTCGCGTTCCGGCGTCAAGACCCGGCAAGACATAGGTTTCCCTGCCAAGGGGATTGCCTTGCACAACAAATGAAATTCGAATCCGGGCTTGCCGCCCGCCAGGACTCCTTCCCTCATGCGTGTCCCCCTCCCGACCGAAATGATGAAACAGGAGACCGCCGGCGCCCCGGTTTTCGTGGGATCATTCTTTGCCGCGAGGACGCTGCTCGCGCCCGCGGTAAGGCTTTGGAGCTTTAGGCTTTATGGGAAAACGCATGTTGATCGACGCGACCCACGCGGAAGAAACGCGGGTCGTCGTCCTGAACGGAAACCGGCTTGAAGAATTCGACGTCGAGACATCCACAAAAAAACAGCTGAAAGGGAATATCTATCTGGCGAAAGTCGTCCGCGTCGAACCGTCCTTGCAGGCGGCGTTCGTGGAATATGGCGGTAATCGCCATGGATTCCTGGCTTTCAGTGAAATCCATCCCGACTATTACCAGATTCCCGTCGCCGACCGTCAGGCCCTGCTGGCCGAGCACCGCGAGGCGATAAAACGCAGCGCGTCTTCCGGCGGCTCCGATTTCGACGATGACGACGCGCCCGCCGACCGTCCGGCGGAAGCGGCGGCAGAGGCCCCTATGGCCGAAGCCGGAGCCCCCGAGCCGACCGAAACCGACGCGCCCCAGTCCGAGGATGCGCCCGAACGCCCGAAGCGGCGCTCCTTGCGCAATTACAAGATCCAGGAAGTGATCAAGCGCCGCCAGATTCTCCTGATCCAGGTGGTCAAGGAAGAACGGGGCAACAAGGGCGCTGCACTGACCACCTTCCTGTCCCTGGCCGGGCGCTATTGCGTCTTGATGCCGAATACGGCCCGTGGTGGTGGCGTGTCGCGCAAAATCACCAATGTGGTGGACCGCAAGCGGCTGAAGGCCATCGTCGGCGAGATGGACATCCCCGAAGGCATGGCGGTGATCGTCCGCACGGCGGGCTCCGAGCGCACCAAGCCTGAAATCAAGCGTGACTACGAATATCTCCTGCGTTTGTGGGACAGTGTGCGCGAACTCACGCTGAAATCGACCGCGCCAGCCCTGGTCTATGAAGAAGCCAACCTGATCAAGCGGTCGATCCGCGATCTCTATTCGCGCGACATCGACGAGATTCTGGTCGATGGCGACGATGGCTACCGCCTGGCCAAGGACTTCATGCGCATGCTGATGCCAAGCCATGCGCGCCGCGTTCAGCTGTTCAGGGAACCGGCGATGTCCCTGTTCCATAAATTCCAAGTGGACACGCAGCTCGACGCCATGATGAGCCCGGTGGTGCAACTCAAATCGGGTGGCTATCTGGTCATCAACCAGACCGAGGCCCTGGTCGCCATCGATGTCAATTCGGGCAGTTCGACCAAGGAACGCCACATCGAGGAAACCGCGCTTAAAACCAACTCCGAGGCCGCCGACGAAATCGCCCGTCAGTTGCGCCTGCGCGATCTTGCCGGACTGATCGTCATCGACTTCATCGATATGGAGGAGATGCGGAACAATCACGCCGTCGAGCGCCGGTTGAAGGACGCGATGCGGTTCGATCGCGCCCGCATCCAGTTGGGCAAAATCAGCTCTTTCGGCCTGATGGAACTGTCGCGCCAGCGCCTGCGCCCCAGCCTGATCGAAAACAGCTTCCAGCCTTGCCCCCATTGCAACGGCACCGGCATGATCCGGTCGGTCGAATCCGCCTCTATGCATGTGCTCCGCGCGATCGAGGATGAAGGCTCGAAGTGCCGTTCGTCGGAAATCACCGTGACGGTGCATCCTTCGATCGCGCTTTATATCCTGAACCAGAAGCGCGCCGACCTTTCTCTGATCGAGACCCGGTTCGCGTTCAAGGTCTTCCTGGCTGGTAACGACAGCCTGATCCCGCCTGCTTTCCAGATGGAACGGGTCAAGGCGGAAACGCCGATCATAATCCCCGCCGCTGCCAGGCCCATCAGCGCCGGTGCGTCTTCCGTGGAAGATGACGTTCCGGAAGACCATGAAGAAGAAGAGATCGCTGCTGCCGCTCCGCCGCCGCCTGCCGATGAAGAGCGCGAAAATGGCGAGAATGGAAACGGCAACCACCGCCGCCGCCGCCGTGGCCGCGGACGCGGGCACGCGCCCGAGGACGTGGAAAGGAACGCGGAGCAGGCCCAGCCTAGCGCCGAGCCTGAAGAAGCCGAGATCGCAGCAGAAGAAACTGAAAACGGGGACGAGCCCGAAACGGCCATCGTCGTCGCCGATGGCTCTCCGGCGCCGCGTCGCCGCCGCCGTGGCAAGCGCGGCGGACGGCGGCGCAATCGTGGCAACGCTCCCTTGCAGCCAATGACGGAAGAAGATGGGACCGCCACGCTCCCGGCGGGTGACGCCAGCGACGATCAAGCCGTGACATCGCTGGAGCCTGCCCTGATCATGGACGTTCCCGCCATCGATGTCGGACAAGGCGAAGAAATCACGGCGCAGCCTGAAATCATCGCCCAGTCCGCGCCCGCGCCTCTGATGGGCGAGCCCCGATCCGAGCCCGCCCCTGAGCCGTTGCCGGCCAGGACGGAACCGGTGGAGGTTCCCGCCATCGCGGAATCCGGCGCAGAACCGGCGATTGCCGAATCCACGCCTGAGCCCGAAGCCGCCCCGGCCAAAAAGCCGAGAAAGCCACGCGCCCCGCGCAAGAAAGCCGAACCGGCTCAGGATGAGGCCGTATCGGAACCGGTGAAAACCCCAGCGAAAAAGGCCGCGGCTCCGAAGAAGCCGGCGGCGAAAAAGGCTGCGCCGAAGCGGACGAAGAAGGCTGTTGCCGCAGAAACACCGGAGTTGGCGGAAAGCCCGGTCCCGGAAACCGTGCCGGTCACGACGCCAATCGACGCCGTCCCCGAGACCGTCGCAGCCGCTGTGAACAGCAACACCCCACAGACGGCATCGCCGGCCGATGCGCCCCAGGATGCCGCACAGAAAGAAGCCGGCGTGGTGACGGAGACGGACCAGCCCAAGACGCCGCGCCGCACCGGCTGGTGGAACCGCCCGGCCTGACCGGGTCAAAACACGAAGCCTAAACAACGGGTCCGATCAGGACCGGCTGTTTGCGATCACGATGAAGGCTCCCCGTCCCGGCGGGGGGCCTTCATCTTTTCAGCCACTGATCGGCATGCCTTCTCCCGCGTCATTCGGGCTGAATGCAGGGCTGTTTTATCGGAAACACGTCAATCTTTAGGACAGCCTCCGCCGATAGCGGGGGAAACGCTCCAAAGCCGACGAGCCGCATGTCTCAGCGTTTCAGGTCTAGGATTTCCCTGTCTGGGCCGTGGATGCGTTCGGCAAAACGCACGAGGTCAGCGAGTGAATCCGCGCCGATCTTCCGCATCACCTGACCCCGCCGGACCTTGACGGTGATTTCGCTGACATTGAGCATTCCGGCGATCTGCTTATTCAAAAGCCCCTTTACCACCAGGTCCATGACATCGCGCTCGCCGTCGGTAAGACTGGCATAACGGCGGTGCAATTCTTCCTTTATGTCGTTCTCCCGCCGTTGGACGCGATCGCGCTTGATGCTTTGCTGGATCGCGTCAAGCAGGTCTTGGTCGCGAAAGGGTTTGGTCAGGAACTCGACCGCACCCGCCTTCATGGCCCTTACGGACATCGGTATATCGCCGTGCGCCGTTATGAACACGACCGGCATATGCATGCCCAGCTTCGCCATCTCGTCTTGAAAATCCAGCCCGCTCAGTCCCGGCATGCGGACATCGAGCACAAGACAGGCCGGAGCGTCGGGCCGTTCGCTGCGAACGAACTCCTGGCTCGATGCAAACAACATGGTGCGCAACCCGACCGACGCGAGCAGGTCTTCAAGCGAGTCACGAACGGATTTGTCATCGTCGACGATATAGACGATGGGCTCCTCTTGCTTACTGTCTGTACTCATCGGAGTCATGACGCACCTAATGGATGCCCAGGCAGGCTAAAATGGAATTCCGCACCGCCGTCCGCATGTGAATTGACCCAGATCCGGCCACCATGCGCTTCAATAATGGACCGGCTCACCGCTAGACCGATTCCCATTCCTTCGGGCTTCGTGCCGTAAAAGGCATCGAATATCTTCTCGGCCGCTTCGGACGATACACCGCACCCCTTGTCGCGGATTGAAAACTGAACGGCTCCCTCCTCCCCGCACGATAACTCTATGGTAAGTTCCCGCCGCTCCGGCGGCGTGTCCATCATCGCCTCCATGGCGTTCAGGACAATATTGAGCAACACCTGCTGGATTTGCACGCTGTCTGCAAACATGAGAGGCAAACCGTCCGCCACCTTCATCCGCACGGCGACCTTGTTCTGATCAAGCTCGCCCCGGCTCAGCGCAAGGATCTCGGCAACGATCACGCGGGCATCGATCCATTCCTCTTTCGGGTCCGCCCGCTTCGAGAGGTTGCGAACATGCGAGACGATATTGCTGGCGCGATTGGCGTCGCCGATGATGCGGTCGAGGGCTTGCCGGGCCTTTTCCGTATTCGGAGGTTCCGCCCCCAGCCAGCGCAAACCGGCGTTGGCGCTGGTTATGACGCCCGTCAGAGGCTGATTGACCTCATGGGCGATGGATGCGGTCATCTCGCCCAATGTGTTGACCCGGGCCAATCTTACAAGCTGCGCCCGCGCTTCATGCTCGGCCAGGATCGCCGACGATTTGGTCAAGGCAAGATAGGTCGTGATGACGATGGCGCAGAGGCTAAGCGCGCAATTGATGACGCCCGCCTCATAGGAGCCGGACCGTGTGAAGATAACGCTGACCAGCGTCATCATCACGCAAATCGCCGAAACGACCAGCACGCCGCGCATCCGCAAGAAACCTGCCGCGATTAAAACGACGGCGACATAGAGCACCGCGACAGCGATCTCTAGATCCGTGACCGTGTCGGCAATAAAGATCGCCACCAGCAAACCGAACATCAATAACCAGCGCAGAGTCGCGCCGGTCGAAATCAGGCGGGGACGTCTTCCGGTCAAACGATCAATCCTTCCCTGCATTCTGTCTCTTGCTGCTGGTCGGCTATGGCGACATGCCCAGATTTCTTCTTATGAAAGATCCTTCCCGCTCTCACTCGACCGCGTCCAAGCGCCACCGGGCAGCCGTAACCAGCGGTTCGAGGCTAAGGCGGCCTACGATTTGTTCAAGAATTCGGTCCTGCCGGCTATCCGCCCGTACAGAAGCGGAAACCTCGACTCGGTTGCTGTCCTCGATGTTGCTGCTTTCCAACTCGTGGATATGAAGGGTCGTCCCCAAATCCCGCAACAGAAGCGCCCGGATATGAGCTTCGACCTCCCCGTGACAGACGATTGAAATCGCGTAATCCGCCTCGGCATCGCCTGCGGCAACAGGACGCCGGCCAATCGTTCTGACCAGTGGCCGCAGCACAAGGTTGACGCTGATGACGAACGCCGTCGCGATGGCGGCCTCGGGATAGAAACCCGCACCGCACAAAACGCCGACCGCCGCCGAACACCAAAGCGTCGCAGCGGTATTCAGGCCGCTGACATTCAAACCTTCCTTGAAAATAATGCCCGCGCCAAGAAAGCCGATCCCGGACACCACCTGAGCCGCCACGCGTGTCGGGCTGGCCTCCCCCGGAAAGAACCCTGCGAACAGAACAAAGGTCGCGGCTCCCAACGCCACCAGCGTATTGGTCCGCAAGCCGGCAAGCCTTTGCCGCCACTGACGCTCGAAGCCAATCAGACCGCCAAGCAAGAATGCGGCGCTCAAACCGAAAAAGGTTTGCAGAAGCTGCTCAATATTCATTGTCGCTACTCGGACTTGATGTAATGCCGATTAGGCGGGTTGCTGCTTTGTTACGGTTTAAGGTCAGCATTGGAGACGGAATTTCATCCGAAGGACCAGCGTTTTTACCTTAAAATAATCGCACCGTCCACTTGCGAACCAGGCCGGCCACGTCCGGCGTCCCGCACCATTCTTGCGGAACGCCGGACGCACCGTCTCACAACCAAGCGCCGAAGCGCCGGATATAGAGGGTTTTGACCAGTTGGGTCAGCGCGCAATACCCGATCAGGGTCGCGGCCAGCCAGGGGAAGTAGGACCACGGCAAAGGCTGAAGCCCGATTAAATTTCCAAGCGGCGAAAACGGAATATAGATGCCGATCAGCATGATCGCGCCGGTCAACAAGAGCACCGGCACTGTGGCCGTGCTCTGGAAGAACGGGATCTTCCGGGTGCGGATCATATGCACAACGAGCGTTTGGGAGAGCAGTCCCTCGATGAACCAGCCCGACTGGAACAGCGACTGTTCGCCAACGGTATTCGCGCCGAACACGAACCACATCAGGCAGAATGTCGAGATGTCGAAGATCGAACTGATCGGCCCGATCGTCACCATGAAGCGGGCGATGTCACCCGCATACCATTTGCGCGGCTTTTCCAGATAATCCTCGTCCATCCGATCCCACGGAAGCGAGAGCTGCGAGATATCGTAGCAAAGGTTCTGGATCAGCAGATGGAGCGGGAGCATCGGGAGAAACGGCAGAAAGGCCGACGCGACCAGGACACTAAACACATTCCCGAAATTCGAGCTGGCCGTCATCTTGATATATTTGATGATGTTGCCGAAAACCTCGCGGCCCTTGATGACTCCCTCTTCCAGCACCATCAGGCTTTTTTCAAGCAGGATGATGTCGGCGGATTCCTTGGCGATATCGGCGGCGCTATCGACCGAAACGCCGACATCGGCGCCGCGCAACGCCGGCGCATCGTTGATGCCGTCGCCCAGATAACCGACCGTGTGGCCGCAAGATTGCAACGCCTTGATGACCCGGGCTTTGTCGAGCGGCGACATCTTGGCGAAAACCGTCGTTTTTTCCACAATCGCAGCAAGTTGGGCATCATCGAGCTGGGCGATGTCACCGCCCATGACGGGCGTGCCGACATCGAGTCCGACCTCATGGCAGATCTTCGCCGTGACGACGGCATTGTCACCCGTCAGAATCTTCACCGCGACGCCATGCGAACGTAAAGCGGCTATCGCCGCGTGGGCGCTTTCCTTGGGCGGGTCGAGAAAAGCCAGGAATCCATGCAGCGTCAGCCCGGTTTCGTCCTGCAACGAATAGGCCGTCTTGGTCTCGTCAGGTGCGAAGTCGCGGGTTGCGACCAGAAGCACGCGCAGCCCATCCTCGTTCAACGCCTTGGCGCGTGCGGTAAGTTTGGAGCGCTGTTCGGCATCCAGGGGGCGCACCCCATCGGGGCCGACTACAAAGGCCGAAATCGCCAGCATTTCTTCGACCGCGCCTTTGCACACCAGCAGATGCTCGCCATGGTCACCCGCCACAACGACGGAAAGACGCCGCCGGACGAAATCAAAGGGGATTTCGTCCACTTTACGATAATGCTGCGGCCGCTCGACCCCTTTGCGGCCCTTATGCCCGTCCGCATAGTCAAGCACCGCCAGATCAAGCAGGTTCTTGACGCCGGTTTGATGATGGCTGTTCAGCCATGCGATTTGGAGCACACGGTCATCGACCACGCCATCGACATTGAGATGGGCTTCAAGAATGACCCGGTCCTGAGTCAGGGTGCCCGTCTTGTCGGTGCAAAGCACGTCCATGGCGCCGAAATTCTGGATCGCGTTCAGCCGCTTCACGATGACCTTGCGCCGCGACATCGCGACCGCGCCTTTGGCAAGATTGGCGGTGACGATCAGCGGCAGCATTTCCGGCGTCAGACCAACCGCGACGGACAGCGAGAACATCAGGGCTTCGACCCAGTCGCCCTTTACGACACCGTTAATGACCAGGACGATCGGCACCATCACCAGCATGAACCGGATCAGAAGAAAGCTGACGCTTTTCACCCCCCGGTCGAAGGAGGTCTCGGTGCGCGTGCCGACGATGGCTTTGGATAACGAGCCGAAATAGGTCTGGTTGCCGGTCGCCACCACAATGGCCTGGCCCTGACCGCTGACAACATTCGTGCCCATGAAGCAGATATTGCTGAGATCAAGCGGTCCGGCGTCCACCGGCGCGATGGCGTCTGCCGATTTCTCGGCCACGGCTCCAAGCGTGTCGTATTTCTCTACCGGAATGGATTCGCCGGTCAGGATCGCCTGGCTTACGAACAGATCCTTGGACTCGATCAGCCGCACATCGGCTGGGATCATGTCTCCCGCGCCAAGACGCACGATGTCGCCAATGACGAGTTCTCCTATCGGGATTTCAAACCAGCACCCCTCAGCGCCCTTTTCGTCGCGGCGGAGCACGGTCGCGGTCGTGCGCACCATCGCCTGTAGGGCTTCGGCCGCCCGCGTGGAGCGGAATTCCTGCCAAAACCGCAGGATGACGCTCAAAATGATCATCGTACCGATGATGATCGGCCCCGTCAGATCATCCGGTTCAAGGTAAATGGAAATGGCCGCCAGGGCTGCCAGAACCAAAATAAAGGGGTTCTTGAATGTCGCCAGCAATTGAACCGCCCAATGCGGGGCTTTTTCATGCGCGGTCTCGTTCGGCCCATTCTCTTGCAAGCGGAGGACCGCTTCCGCTGCGGTCAATCCGCTGGGAGATCCCTTCAGAACCGCAAAAGTCGTGTCGAGGTCGTTCGCCGCCTCGCGCGCGGCCCGCATGGAAAGCGTGGACGATGTTTGCTGACGCCTGTTTTTGAGCCGGGAACGGATGGGTAAGGTTTCGTTCATAACGATCCTGCCTTGTGATGTGCGCTCGGCGGCGCGGCAGGATGGTCCACCCGTCAGCTACAAGAGCTGCGGTTTACCCCTCGCCGGCGCGGGCCAAGCGGTATTCTGGTCTGATTGGGAATTGGAAAATGGACGCCGCCCAGCCTCGCATGGACCGAAAGCGGCGTCACGACTAGGGCCATCATCCATAACGGACTCTCCTGGCCGGCAGGTTGCGTGGGAACGTCCCGTTGCGGCGCAATGCTCCCGGTTCCACAGTGTCGCCTTCGTCGGGACGAGCCGGAGAATCGGCATGCCAGCGGGTCGTCAGCCGATTCGTATCGGGGCAGACGGACCATTGCAGGGCCATGCGCGGCGTGTTTTGCCGGGTTGCGGCAGCTTTGATGAAGGGCGAAATGCGGGTCGCCCGGCGCGGGGACCTCATCACATCGCGGATGTGGATGATGCTGTTCATGTCTCACCTCGTTTGCGCTGTGCAGACGCCACGAGGGAGTTGGGATTATCTAGTCCCTGCGGGGCGAATCGTGCTGCGTGTTAGATCGGCTACTATCGCTTTCCATCGCTTCGCCTTCTTCGATATGTCCAACCGCGTTCGACCGTGCTTGGACGGTGTCCCTTAAGTAAACGAGCTGCGTTTTCCATGCCATAACGCGTGAGGAAAGCCAGGGTCTCTAAAGGTATGGCTATCCTATATGTTGGTATATTGCGGTCCCGACAGGCATCAAAGGGGACCGTCCCATCACCCCGTCGCACAGTCGGAGGGATCGCCTTTCAGCTTGGCAAGCGCATGGGGAAGAACGGGCAGGAGAACCTCGAAATTCTCCCGGACGCCGCGCGGGCTTCCCGGCAGATTGACGATCACGGTGCGACGGCGCACCCCGACTATCGCGCGGCTGAGCATGGCATGGGGCGTGAAAGCCAGACTGGCGGCCCGCATCGCCTCGGCCATGCCTGGGACCGCGTAATCGATCACCGCCTCCGTCGCCTGAGGCGTCTGATCCCTGGGCGAAAGTCCGGTCCCGCCCGTGGTCAGGATCAAATCCAACGCCAGTTCGTCCACCCAGTGCGTCAAGGTCGAGACGATAAGGGCGTAATCATCGGCGATCACCTGATAGCGGCCTATCGCGCCCAGTCCCTCGGCCATGTGCCCCAGCACCCGGCCGCTTTCATCCTCCCGCTCGCCCCGGGCTCCCTTGTCGGACAGCGTCAGCACGCCGATGCGATAGTCCTCGTTCATGAATGACCCTTCCTCACCAGACCGGCGCGTCAGTCCAGAACCGTGATTGGCGTGTTCGCCGCCAGCGTTCCCCCTTCGAGCACGCGGGCGAAAATCCCTTCCTTCGGCATGACGCAGTCGCCGGCCAGCTCATAGATGGCGCAATGGCTGTGACAGCTTTTGCCGATTTGCGTTACTTCGAGCAGAACCTCGCCCGCGCGAAGCCGGGTTCCGACCGGCAGATGCGGTAAATCGAGCCCGGTCGTGGTCAGATTTTCGGCGAAATCGCCCAGACCGACATCCAATCCCTTGGCCCGCATCTTCTCGATGCTTTCCCAGGCCAGCAGGCTGATCTGCCGGTGCCATTCCCCGGCATGGGCATCGCCGACAATGCCGAAATTCTCCCGCACATCCACCTGAGGAATCGCGGTTTTGCGTTCACCCTTCGCCTTGCTGAGACAGACGGCGATGATCGTTCCCTCCATGGTCATGCACTCCCATGCAAACGTCTGACAAACACCCGGTCGCGATCAAACGACCGTTTCCATCTCCGGCGGATAGATCACCATGACCTCGACCTCCTGGCCGGCATCCAGCGCAGGGCTGTCCGCCGCCACGGAAAGCAGCGCATTGGCGGCCTTGATACTGCGGTTCTGCCCTGCCCCTTGGGCGTGGGAGGGGGTGAAACGGTAGCATCCTTGGGCGCAATAAAGCCGGCCCCAGAAAAAAGTCTGGCGATTGCCGGTCGGGCGCGTTCTTTCGGTCAGGATCGCCCGGCAACGGGGTTCCAGCGGATTGGAAAAGCCCCCAAGCCGGCGCAAGGCCGGTCGGACGAACAATTGGAAGGTGACAGCCGAGGCCGCCGGATTGCCGGGCAATCCGAAAACGGGTTTTTCGCCCACCATACCGAAAAGAACGGGTTTGCCCGGCTTGATCGCCACTTTCCAGAATCCGGACGCAAATCCCAACGCATCCAGGCTTTCACGCACCAGATCGTAATCCCCGACCGAAACGCCGCCCGATGTCAGCAGCAAATCCGCGTCCAGACCACGCAGCAACAATCCCTTCAGATCGGCCGTTTCGTCGGCGGCGCGGCCCAAGGACAGGACATCGCACCCTTCCTCGCGCAGCCGGGCGGAAAGCAGAGAGTGATTGGAATCGACGATCTGTCCCGGACCGGGTTCCGTGCCGAGATCGACCAGTTCATCGCCCGTGGTCAGCAACGCCACTTTGGGGCGGCGATACACCCGGACCTGGGCCCGGCCATTGGCCGCCAGCAACCCGATTTCTCCGGCGCGCAAGACATCGCCCGCCTTAAGCAACACCTCCCCACGGCGGAACTCCTCCCCACGGCAACGGATATTCGCCCCCACCCCGCCCACCTTGAGCAGACGAATCCCGTTTTCTTCCTCGACCACATCTTCCTTAGGCACGACGCAATCGCAGCCGGACGGAATTGGCGCGCCGGTCATGATCCGCATCGCCCCGCCCGTTTCTCCGCGCACCGGAGCGTCGCCGGCGCGAATCGAGCCCAGGACCGGCAGGATGCCGCCATCCTGATATGCGGCGCGCTGAAAAGCATAGCCGTCCATGGCCGAGTTGTCGGTTGCCGGCATGTCCCATGCAGCGGTGACATCTTCGGCCAGAACCTGTCCCAAGGCATCGGGCAAGGACCGACACTCATCGCCCAGAGGCCGAACCCTGCTAAGAACCACGTCCAAGGCTTGATCGTAGCTCAGCATCGTCCCTCTCCCCTTCTCAATCCTGACGACGCGGCAAGAACCGCGCCACGATCAGCTCAGTCAGACCGGCGCTATCATTGATGTCATAGACCGGCACATCCAGGGTCAGGGGCTCATCGGCGGCGACCGCGATCAGGGCCGGATCGTTGGTTTCTCCCCGGCACAGTAACGGCACGCCGCAAGAGCTTCTCCACACCTCGATCTTGGGCATGACGCCGGCCTTGAAACCTTCCGTCAGGACGATGTCGAGATCGCCGCAGTAACGGGCCGCGATCTCGGCCAAAGCCGGCTCTCCGCCCCTATTCTGTTTGACCATGGCCATTTTCTGTGCCGAGGCGATCAGCATGGTGTCGGCCCCAGCCCGGGTCAGCCGCCAGGAATCCTTGCCTTCATGATCGATGTCGAAATCATGGGCGTCATGCTTGATCACACCGACCCGATAGCCCCGGCTTTTAAGCGCACCGATCACTTTTTCCAGCAAGGTGGTCTTGCCGGTGCCGCTTCGGGCGACGATGGATAAAATCGGCGGCGTCATGGGGCCTCCTGGGATTCTTCGTTGCCGCCGCTGCGCCGATAGGTGCCGCTTTTACCCCCTTCCTTGAAGGCCAAGACCACCTCCTCGATACGGATGGCCTTGTCCGCGCCCTTGCACATGTCATAGATCGTCAGCGCCGCAAGACTGGCCGCAACCATCGCCTCCATCTCCACCCCGGTGCGTTCCCAAGCGCGGACAGTGGCCCGTACTTCGATCATTCCCTCACTTCCGTCGCAGGCGAAATCGATCGTCGCGTGATGGATGGACAGAGGATGGGCCAAAGGGATCAGATCCGAGGTCTTTTTGCAGGCCGCGATGCCCGCCAGCCGCGCCACGCCGAGGACATCCCCCTTGCCCGCCTTCCCGTCCAGCACCGTCTGCAAAACATCCGTTCGCATCACCACTCTGGCCGTCGCCACGGCGGTGCGTAAGGTTTTTTTCTTGCCGCTGATATCCACCATGACCGCCCGTCCGCCGTCATCGAAGTGGTTGAAGGTCATGATTCTGTTATCCCTCGTTTCCGCCCTTTAGCAGCCCTACCCAGCCGGGTCTTCCGCCATGGCGGCATTTTTCCTGTTCCCTAATGATCGAATTATATACTAAATTAGATATAACCCTAAAGGACAAGACGTAAACGTCACGCCCAAAGACATAGACCCCCCGCTTCATGGAGGATCAAGACGCGGCATGACCTGGGATATCGCGAAAGATCGGGCGACATCGTTTCCGGAAAAACCCGTCGTCTTGCATCGGACGGCGCCGGAAAGGGGGCTGCCTACTTTCGCGCCGGCGGTTCTGGCCGATCCTTTCGGCCGGCGCATTTCCTATCTGCGGCTATCGGTCACCGACCACTGCAACCTTCGATGTTTTTACTGCATGTCTGGCAAGGTTCAGTTCCTGCCGAGGGCGGATGTCCTTAGCCTGAGCGAGTTGTACCGTGTCGCGGAATCCTTCATCCAGCTTGGCGTTCGCGCGGTGCGCCTGACCGGGGGCGAACCCCTGATGCGCCGCAATCTGGTCTGGCTGGTCGAACGGCTGGGCCGTCACGTCGAGCAGGGACGGCTCGACGAAGTGACGATGACGACCAACGGCATTCATCTTGCCGCCAACGCGGCAAGGCTGCGCGCAGCCGGGCTCAGCCGGGTCAATGTCTCGCTCGATTCGCTCGACCCCGACACCTTCGGACGGATCACCCGCCATGGCGAGCTTCACCGGGTTCTCGACGGCATCGAAGCGGCTCAGGCCGCCGGCATGACCGTCAAGATCAACACCGTGGCGCTGCGTGGGATTAACGAAAAGGATTATGACGCGCTGATCGCCTGGTGCGGCGAACGGGGCGTGGATATGACCCTGATCGAAACCATGCCGCTTGGTGAAGTCACGAATGCCGGTGCCGGTCTTTTCCTGCCTTTGGATGAGTTGCGCCAACGGCTTGAGCAGCGCTGGACGCTGGTTCCTTCCACACACCGCACAAGCGGCCCATCCGATTATCTCACCGTTCTCGAAACCGGCCGGCGGCTGGGTTTCATCACCCCCCTCAGCAACTGTTTCTGCGACCGCTGCAACCGTGTGCGCGTGACCTGCACGGGCCGGCTCTACCAGTGTCTGGGGCAAGAGGAGCAGGCGGTCGATCTGCGCTCGGTGCTGCGATCCCGGCATGATCCGTCCTGTCTGAACCGGACGATCCGCGACGCCATCGCCGCCAAACCCGAAGGGCATGATTTCAAGACGGCGGAAAAGCCGGTCCTGTCCCGGCATATGAATGTGACGGGAGGCTGAGCCATGAACGAGATTTCACGGATCGCCGCCGGTTTTCGCGTCCTGGATGCCACCAGACATCAAGGAGGCGCGCGCCGTTCCTGCCGCCAAGACATCGCCGAGGAAACCCCCATCGGTCTGGTCTACAACGACACCCTTTTCGCCGTCATGATGGCGAGCCCGCTCGATCTGGAGGATTTCGCATACGGATTTTCGCTGACGGAAGGCTTGGTCGGCGATGTGGATGAACTCTATCTGGCCGGAATCGAACCGACGAGCGAGGAAGACGGTTTCCGATTGTTCATGGCGGTTCCCACCGCAAGCTTCGCCAAGGCGCAGGCGGCCCGGCGCGATCTGACCGTGGGGTCCGGCTGCGGCCTGTGCGGCGTATCGAGCTTTGCCGAAGCCTTGCGCCCCTTGCCCCCCGTGACCTCGCCGCTTCGCATTACCCCAGCCGCCATCACGAACGCCGTGGCGGCATTGCCGATTGTCCAGACGCTGAACCGGCGGGTCAAGGCGGTGCATGCCGCCGCTTTCGCCGGCCCGGACGGCCATATCCTGACCGTGCGGGAGGATGTCGGCCGCCATAACGCCTTGGACAAGCTGATCGGTCATCTCGTGCGCGAAGGAATTGACCCCGGTTCGGGGTTCGCCGTCATGTCCAGCCGATGTTCCTTCGAACTGGTGCACAAGGCGGCGGCGGCGGGAATACCCCTGATCGCCACCATTTCCGCGCCGACCAGTCTGGCCGCCGAATTCGCGCACGACATTAAGCTGACCATCGCCTCCTCGGCAACGGATGACGGCTTCACCGTCTATTCGACGCCCGAAAGGCTGAAATCTTAGGAAAAGCGAGAGGACATTCCTGAACGTTCCCGCAAGGAGCCGGATACCGATTGGAGTGAGGAGCATGAGAAACGAAGGCCATAACGACGATGCGGCGCATCGAGGAGGCAACGCGATGACAACGCCCTCCGCGTCCGCCGGTCTCCTGGAAACGGAGCTGACCCGCCAGGAATTCCTGCGTCTGTCCGGGCGGGGTCTGGCCGGATTGGCCATCGCCCCATCCTTGCTGTCGCTGATCGGCTGCACGCAGGAAGATGTGGACAGCGGCAGGGTCGCGCTGACCTCGACGCCCAAAGGCGTGCTGGTGACCCAGCGCGCCCGCTGTACCGGCTGCCACCGCTGCGAAACCGCCTGCACGACGATCAATGACGGCCGTGTCGGGTCCTTTTTCTCGCGGGTGAAAATCCATCGCCATTATTTCTATGGCGATGACGGCCCCGGTTCGGGCGGCGGGCTTTTCGGCAATCTCAACTATACCACCGACACCTGCCGCCAATGCCGGGAACCGGCCTGTATGGCGGCCTGTCCGGTCAATGCGATCCGTTGGAACGAGAAATACCAGGCCATCAGCGTCGATACCGAACGATGTCTGGGCTGTTCCGCCTGCACATCGTCCTGTCCTTGGGCGATGGCGACCGTCAATCCTGAAACACAGAAATCCGGCAAATGCATTCTGTGCGGCGAATGCGCCGACGTCTGCCCGACAGGCGCATTGTCGATCATCGAATGGAAAAACATAACGACATGACCGGCACGGCTCCGGATCGTGTGATGACGTCGTGGAGGATGAAGAAAATGGCGAATGGTTGGGCCGGGAATATCCTCAGAGTTAATCTGAGCACGGGAGCCATCACCGTCGAGGACACCTTGAAATACAAGGAGTTCATCGGTGGAACCGGCTTCGGATACAAAATCATGTATGACGAGGTGCCCCCCGGCACCAAACCCTTCGACGAAGCCAACAAGATCATCTTCGCGGTCGGCCCCCTGACCGGCGCGGGCGCGCCCTGCAGTTCGCGGGTCGATATCGTCAGCCTGTCCACCTTCACCCAGGATCATCTGATCGTCGATGCCCATATGGGCGGGTTTTTCCCCGCCTGGATGAAATATGCCGGCTACGACGCCATCGTCATCGAGGGGCAATCGCCCAAGCCGGTATGGCTGAATATCCACGACGAAAAAGTTTCGATCGAGGACGCCGGCTATTTATGGGGTAAGGGAACCCGGGCCACCAATGACGAAATCTGCGCCCAGTTGGGCGCGGAAACGGTCGTCGCCGCGATCGGCCAGGCGGGCGAAAATCTGGTGCCTTTGTCGGCGATCCTCAACAGCCGCAACCATGCCGGCGGCGCCGGCACCGGCGCGGTGATGGGCTCGAAGAATCTGAAAGCGATCGCCATCCGCGGCACCAAGGGCGTCCTGGTGTCCGACCGCAAAGCGTTGAAAGAGCTGAACGATTATACCCTGACCCAGTTGATGGGTGCCAATAACAACCATGTCGTGCCCAGCACGCCCCAGCCCTGGGCCGAATATTCATCGCCCGGATCGCGCTGGACGGCGCGCAAGGGGCTTTATTGGGCGGCGGCCGAGGGCGGCCCCATCGAGACGGGCGAGATTCCACCCGGCGATCAGAAGACGGTCGGATTCCGGACCATGAAGACCGTGTTCGATCTGGGGCCGGCGGCGGAGAAATACACCGTCAAGATGAGCGGCTGTCATTCCTGCCCGATCCGCTGCATGTCGCAATTAAAAGCGCCCCAGGCGGGGAAGTACCACAAGGATGCGGGCTTCGGCGGCAACACTTGCGTCGCGAATTTCGTCCACACCACCATCTTCCCCAAGGGGCCTAAGGATTTCGACGACAAGGGCGATGGCCGGGTCATCGGCAATATGGTCGGGCTCTATCATTTCGACGATTACGGCCTGTGGTGCAATTACGGCCAGCTGCACAAGGATTTCACATATTGTTACAAGAATAACGTCTTCCAGCGCGTCCTGCCGGAAGAGGAATATAAATCGATCCCCTGGCATTTGCTCGAAGCCGGCGACCCCGCCTTCATTCAGGATTTCTATCACCGCCTGGCCAATCGGATCGGTGAAATCAGCCATTTGTCGGACGGCTCCTTCGTCATCGCTGAACGCTGGAAACTCGGTGAGAAATACTGGGAAGACGTCGAGACGAAGATGTGGTCCCGGCGGGGCTGGCCGGTGCATCACGCCAGCGAAGCCAACAGCCAGGTCGGCGCGCTGATCAATTGCCTGTTCAACCGCGACCCGATGAATCACAGCCACATCAATCTGATCGGCAGCGGCTTGCCGATCGAGATCAAGAAGGCGGTATCCGGCGAGCTGTTCGGAACGCCCGACGCCTTCGACGACGTCAAGAACTACACACCGATGAACGAGGGCAAGGCGCGCTACACCAAATGGGCGATCAACCGCATGACGCTGCATAACGCTTTGACCTTATGCAACTGGGTCTGACCGATGACGGTTTCCCCGCTGAAATCGCGCAATTACCGCGGCGATATGGAGTTGGAGGCCCGCTATTTCACCGCCGTGACCGGCGAACCGGCAACGGCGGAAAGCCTGGATCTGGCCTGCGAACGCATCTTCAACCTGTTCCGCGCCTATACCGTGAAATGCATGAACACGATGGATATGCGCACGAAACACGACGACACCATCGCCCCTTGGGTATTCGACAAGGACCCCAACAAGGCGCCCTTCACCAAGGGAACCGACAAGATGGAACGGGCGGACATGCAAAAGGCCTTCACCCTTTTCTACAAGGAAATGGGCTGGCATCCGGCCCTGGGCTGTCCGACGCGGCAGAGTCTGGAACGGGTGGGGCTTCGGGACGTCGCGGACGATCTCGCGGCGCACAACCTGCTGCCGGCCTGAAACAAGCGAGGGGTGCGATGACGGGAAGGGGAACAAAATGGCGATAACGCAAGGCCACCCCGGGCAGCCGGAAGCCGTGCTGCCGGTTGCCCGGGAGGAAAAACCCGATATGGGCCGCCGCCGCTTCCTGCGGCTTGCCACCGGCCCGGACCAGAAGCCTCCGCCCCTTCCCGCGGCAGCACCTGATCCCGCGCCCTTGGCGGAACCGGCCGCGCCAGCGCCGGCAATGGTGATCGCGGACCATATCCGCCTTTGTTCCCGGCAAGGACGGCTTGTCTTGCACCACGAACTGGGGGAGGAGCCGCTTTCCCTGCCGGAGGAAACCATCGCCCTGGCCTTGGACGATATCGCGCAGCAGCCGGATCACGCCGACATCGTCGTCCTGGCTGGAAAGGAAGATCGGTTCTACTTCTCGGAACAGAGCATGACCCGGAATTATGCCGACATCCTGTTGCGGGTTGCCGAGAACGACCAGGCGCGAATGCTGGCCGAAGCCGTCCGGTTTGAATGCCGAACCTATCCGCGTCCCTACAAGATCGCGATGCTGGGGTTGCAGCCCTACTTCCTCGACGACGAAACGATCGAAGCGATCTTGAGCCAGATCGAGAAAGCGGACGCCTATGCGGATATCCGGCGCATCACCGCTTCGGACGGGACGCCTTACCTTTTCAGCTCCGCCAGCATGACGCAAGACGAAGCGCAGGGCCTATGCGATTACGAAATTGAAAGCATGCAAAACCCGTGACGGGACGACAGGAAACGCCCCCACCGAGACGGGGAAAGTGCGAAGGATGGGACGATGACATGTACACGCCGTAAATTTCTTCTCGGCATGGCACCAGGAGCCGTAGTGTTCGTCGCCTTGCCTCATGCCGCCCTGGCCGCGGGAGCCGCGCCGGTGCGCTATGTCATGATTCATGACGAACAGCGTTGCAATGGCTGCGACATCTGCGTGACCGCCTGCCGCAAGGTCAACAAAGTCCCCGCAAGAGCCACCCGCCTCACCATCGCCCGCGTGGTGCTGGAGGACACGAACCAGTTCACCGAATACCGGTTCTTCCGCGCCTCCTGCCAGCATTGCGAGGATGCGCCCTGCATTTCGGTCTGTCCTACCGGGGCATCCTACCGCGACAGCAAGACCGGCATCGTCAGGGTCAATGCTCGTCAGTGCATCGGCTGTTCCTATTGCCTGTCGGCCTGTTCCTATCAGGTGCGCTATCTGAACCAGCAGACCAAGGTCGCCGACAAATGCGATTTCTGCCTGGAAAGCCGTCTGTCCAAGGGATTCGCCCCTATCTGCGTCACCGCCTGTCCGCAAAAAGCGCTGATCTTCGGGCGAGAAGACAGCGAGATCGTGCAGGCTTGGCTTAAAGACAACAAACATTATCAGTTCCAGCTGCCCAATATGGGCAAACCCTATCTCTATCGTCGTTTCGCCCAGCACCGGATCGCCAAGCTGAAGGAAGGGGGAACCACGCTATGAACAACCCTCAGGACGCCGTGGCGTTCCAGGCCCAACTGGCGCGGTTCGCTCATTTCCAAAACCCGGATCCCTGGTCCTTCATGGTGATGGCAGCCGTGCTGCTGCTGGCGGGCATGCTGATGGCCCTGGCCTTTCACGCCCTGCTCCGCTACCGGTTCGCACGCAGCAAAAAACAATCCGAATCGCATCCCGTCTATCTCTATCCGATCCCCATCCGGATATGGCATTGGACCAATGCGAGCCTGTTCATCCTGTTGCTGGTCTCAGGTCTGGCCAACCGCTTCGCCCTGGTCTCGCCCAAGATGATGACGACGCTGGTGTCGTTTCATTACACCTGCGGCCTGTTGCTGATGCTGACCTGGAGCGCCTTCGTCATCATCAACATCGTCACCGGAAACGGGCGTCATTACGTCGTCCAAGTCAACGGCCTGATATCGCGCCTGGTCAGGCAAGCCCGCTATTATCTGAGCGGAATCGTCCGGGGCGAACCGCATCCCTTCCATGCCGACGAGACGTCGAAGTTTAACCCACTGCAGCAGGTCGCCTATATCGGCGTCGTCTACGCCTTGATCCCGCTTTTGATCGTGACCGGCCTTCTGTCGGCCAATCCGGGCTGGCTGGGCGAATCCTTGGCTCCCTTGCGCCACTGGATATTCACCGCGCATCTGCTGCTGGCTATCGTCAGCCTGTTCTTCCTGTTCGGTCATATCTATCTGTGCACAACCGGACGAACCCCGACGGAAACCTTCAAGGCAATGCTCGACGGATATCACCGCTGACAGCGGGATCGATAGGATGCAGCGCTGAAACTCATACCATCGCCAGTGCCCCGGCTTCGGCCGGGGACAGGGCGAGACGGAGCGACGACGGCGCCTCCTTGCCGGATGCAAGTCCGCACCCGTTTTTCCGCCGTGAAACAACGCGCTTCCGGTCGATATCACCGCCCCTCGCGGCAGAGAAACAAATGAGCCTCTGGCCTGGGATGAACCATCCCTTCCCTTCGGCCCGTCTCTCTACGGTAGAATAATAATCGATAAATAAACCGATCCAGCCATCTTTTGCTCCTGCCTGAACCGCAAGAGACCGGTCCTTTCTGTCCAAAACATCCCATACCACCCGGACTCGCTATTTTTTCTTTATGGATGTGGCAACAAGAGATAAATCTATTAAAGATTGAATTTCTTGTTAATTGGCGTCCCAAAAATGGCGGCAGGTGTGATGAACACAGCGTCGGACGTGAATACCCGTCAAGAGCGGGAACTTCGTGAAATCGCCAAAGCCGCCGGTCCCCGGGTCCGGAACACGGTAATGGCGGTCATCCGGGACCAGAAGGAATATCTGGCCAAGCGATTCTATCAGGTCATGATGCTGGACCCGATGGGCAGCGCCTATCTCAACCACCGGATCGTCGAGGAACGGCTGAACACCAGCCTGCAAGGCTGGCTGGAGAAATTATTCGGATTAACCGGTTCCGGCGGAGAGGTGGCCGCCATCCTGGCTTATCAGCGCCATGCCGGCGAAACCCATTCCCGCATCAAACTGCCGATCAATCTGGTCTGGCGCAGCGCCCGTTATCTCAAGCATTGGATATGGGAGTTCCTTATCCATTCGCCCGAACTGACGCGCGAAGAGGTCGAAAACGCCGTCATCTATGTCAATGACATGAACGATCTGGCTATCGAGGTCATGAACACCATTTTCGTCAACAACAGCGATCGGGCGGCGCGAACAGAGGAAGCTTACCGGCTGTTTTCCTTGAGCAATGATCTGGCTGCCGAACGCGAAAAACAGCGCGCCATCCTGATGGAATGGGGCATGCAAACCATGTATGCGGCCTATTCCGACCCCCACCCGCCCCTGCAACGCCTCAGCCAGTCCGATTTCGGCCTATGGCTGACGCACAAGGCGCAGTTCATGTTCGAGAATTCAAACGAACTGGAACAGATCGCGCGGCTTTGTGAGCATATCGACAACCGGACCATACCCGGTTTCTCCAACCCGGACACCGACAAGCAAACACTGCTCGCCACCCTGGAACAAAGCCTGCAACAAATCAAATTCCTGCTGGCCTCACTCTTCGACCGCTATCTGGAAATGGAGAATGGCCGCGACGTCCTGACCAAGCTGTTCAGCCGGCGTTTCCTGCATTCGGCGATGATGCGCCAGATCAATATGACCAAGCAGACTATAGGCTACAGTTTCGCAGTAATGCTGGTCGATATCGATCATTTCAAACACGTCAACGACGCGCACGGCCATGATTCCGGCGATCTGGTGCTGCAACAGATCGCAGCCTTGGTCCTGAACGGCGTGCGGGCCGGCGACTTCGTCTTCCGCTATGGCGGCGAGGAAATCCTCGTCGTCCTGGTCAATGTGGACGCCACCATCGGCCTCAGCATCGCCGAAAAGCTGCGCAAGAGAATCGAACAGGAAAAATTCATGATCTCCGGCGACCGGATTCTGCAGATCACGGTCAGCATCGGCGTCGCCATCCATGACGGCCATCCGGACGCGCAGCAAATGATTTCCCGCGCCGATGCCGCGCTGTACGCCGCCAAACATGCCGGCCGCAACCGCTGCGTCCTGGCCGAGGACTGACGGGATAGGATCCCCTCTGCCCGATGCATCAAGGGGCGGCTCCAGTAAGGAGCCGCCCCTTGATGTCGTTCATCGTCCGTAACGTCAGCGCGGCAGGTCGGTCGCACCCATCAGGAATTCATCGACGGCGCGGGCAGCCTGGCGGCCTTCGCGGATCGCCCACACCACCAGCGACTGGCCACGGCGCATGTCGCCGGCAGCGAAGACCTTGTCCACCGAAGTCCGATAGCCTTCGGTGTCGGCCTGGACATTGCCCCGCCCGTCCTTGGCCACGCCCAGATCGGTCAACAGCCCTTCCGGCACGGGGTGCAGGAAACCCATCGCCAGCAGAACCAGATCGGCCTTCATGACGAATTCCGACCCCGGGACCGGCTTCAGCTTGTCGTCCACCTGGGCGGCATTGATCGAAGAAATCCGGCCGTCCTTGCCTTCCATGGAAAGCGCTGTGACGCTCCACAACCGCTCGCAGCCTTCCAGATGCGAGGTCGAGGTGCGCAGCTTCATCGGCCAGAGCGGCCAGGTGATGTCCTTGCGCTCGTGCTCGGGCGGCTTGGGCATGATCTCGATCTGCGTCACCGAAGCAGCGCCCTGGCGGTTCGAAGTGCCGACGCAATCCGACCCGGTATCGCCGCCGCCGATGACGACGACATGCTTGCCCGTAGCCAGGATGTCCTCGCCGGTTACCACCTCGCCAAAGGTGCGCTGGTTGGCCTGGCCCAAAAATTCCAGCGCGAAATGCACGCCTTTCAGATCACGGCCGGGCACGGGCAGATCGCGCGGACGCTCCGAGCCGCCGGTCAACAGGACCGCATCGAACCCGGCCAGCAATTGGGACGCTTTGACATCGACCCCGACATGCACGCCGCCTTTGAAGGTGACGCCTTCGGCCTCCATCTGGGCGAAGCGGCGGTCCAGCACCGATTTTTCCAGCTTGAAATTGGGGATGCCGTAGCGCAGCAGCCCGCCGGGGCGCTGATGCTTCTCGAACAAGGTGACGTCATGGCCGGCTCGGGCCAATTGCTGGGACGCGGCCAGACCGGCCGGGCCGGCACCCACCACCGCGACCTTCTTGCCGGTGCGCTTGTGGCTGGTGTCGGGCTTGATCCAGCCCTGCTTGAAGCCATGTTCGACGATCGCGTATTCGATGTCCTTGATCGTCACCGGCTGGTCGATGATGTTGATCGTGCAGGCCGCCTCGCACGGTGCGGGACAGATGCGCCCGGTCACTTCCGGGAAATTGTTGGTCGAGGACAAGACCTCCAGCGCCTCGCGCCAGCGGTCGTGATAAACCAGATCATTCCATTGCGGGATGATGTTGTTCACCGGACAGGCGTTGTGGCAGAAGGGCACGCCGCAATCCATGCAGCGCGCACCCTGCTGTTCCAGCGCGGGCTCGGGCAAGGGGCGAAGGAATTCATGGTAATGCCCAAGCCGCTCCGCGACGGGGTCATAACCATGTTCCTGGCGGGGAAACTCCATGAAACCGGTCGGCTTACCCATTGTCAGTGTCCTCCGACCGCGACGGACGCCGCCGCTTGCCTGGCTTGAATGATGCCCAAGGCGCGCCGGTAATCCTGCGGCATCACCTTGACGAATTTCGGACGGTAGGTCTCCCAGTTCTCCAGGATCGTCTGCGCCCGCGTGCTGCCGGTATAGCGGCGGTGGTTCTCGATCAACCGTTTCAACCGCGTCTCGTCGAAGCGGGTCATCTCGCTCAACAAATCGCCCAGCGCACCCGGCCCGTTATCGGCCGGGACAGGTTCCAGATCGACCATCGCCTTGTTGCAGCGAAGGGCGAAATCACCGGTCTCGTCCAGAACATAGGCGACGCCGCCGCTCATTCCGGCGGCGAAGTTGCGGCCCGTCTCGCCGATGACGGCGACGACGCCGCCGGTCATATATTCGCAACCATGGTCGCCAACGCCTTCGACGACGGCCACCGCGCCCGAATTGCGCACCGCGAAGCGTTCGCCGGCGACGCCGCGCAGATAGCATTCGCCGCTGGTGGCGCCATAAAGGACGGTATTGCCG
>JAYFRE010000120.1:0-8722 GCA_034926235.1 Rhodospirillaceae bacterium | reverse complement strand
ACATCAACCGCGAGATGCTGGAAGTCGGACGCGACCGCGCCATCGACCGCAATCTGGACGGGATCGAATGGGTGTGCGGCGATGCCGAAGCCTTGCCTTTCCCCGACCGGTCGGTTGACGCCTATACCATCGCCTTTTGTCTGCGCAACGTGACCCATATCGAGGCAGCCCTGGCCGAGGCCTATCGCGTGCTGAAGCCGGGCGGGCGGTTCTTATGCCTGGAATTCAGCCATGTCTCGCCCGAACCGTTGCGGCGGCTCTATGACAGCTATTCCTTCCACGTGCTGCCGCGCCTGGGCGCGCTGATCGCCTCGAATCGCGAGGCTTATCAATATCTGGTCGAAAGCATCCGCCTGTTCCCGCCCCAGGCCGAATTGGCCGAGATGATGCGGGATGCGGGCTTCGAGCAGGTGTCCTGGCGCAATCTGTCCGCCGGCATCTCGGCCTTGCATTCCGGCAGGCGGTTGTAGCGGCGATGCCGGGCCCGTTGCGCGATTTCGTCCGGCTTTTCCACATCGTTCGCGTCCTGTCGCGCCACGGCGCAATTCTGCTGCCTGACCGGTGCGGCCCCATGGCCGGCCTTTTGTTCCGCTTCCTTGGCCGTTTCGCCGATCCGGCCTTGGCGGCGGGACGGCCCGGCCAGCGTTTGGCTGCGGCGCTGGAGGAACTGGGGCCGACCTTCGTCAAATTCGGCCAGGGACTGTCCACGCGCTCGGATCTGGTGGGCGAGGAGGCTGCGGCCGATCTTGCCGGATTGCGGGACAATCTGCCGCCCTTTCCAGGCTACGAGGCGCGCGCCATCGTCGCGGAGGAACTGGGCCGTCCGGTCGATGAGATTTTCCAGCGCTTCGACGACGAGGCCGTCGCCGCCGCTTCCATCGCCCAGGTGCATTTCGCCGTCACCGCCACGGGCGAGGATGTAGCGGTCAAGATTTTGCGTCCGGGGGTCGAAGAGCAATTCTCCGCCGATATCGCCTTGTTCCGCCGTCTGGCGGGGCTGGCCGAAAGGCTGCTGCCGCGCTGGCGACGGCTGCGTTTCTCGGAGGTGGTCAAGACCTTCGAGGATGCGGTGGCGCTGGAAATGGATCTCCGTTTCGAAGCCGCCGCCGCCGCCGAGATGGCGGAGAATTTCGCCGGCGACGACACGTTCCGCGTGCCCACCATCCATTGGGAGCACACCGCCCGGCGGGTGCTGACCATGGAACGGGTGACCGGTATCCCGATGGGGCGCAAGGACGAGCTGATCGCCGCCGGGGTCGATATCGTCGCCCTGACCGAGGTCATCGCCGACGCTTTTTTCAACATGGTGTTCCGGGACGGCTTTTTTCACGCCGACATGCATCCCGGCAATTTGTTCGTCGGCGCGAAAGGCGAACTGATCGCGGTCGATTTCGGCATCACCGGCCGGGTGGACCGCAAGACGCGGCGTTATCTGGGTGAAATGCTGCTGGGGTTCCTGACCGCCGATTACCGGCGCGTGGCCGAGGTGCATTTCAAGGCCGGCTATGTGCCCGCCGACCGATCGGTTGATGCCTTCACCCAGGCGATCCGCTCGATCGCCGAGCCGATCTTTGGCAAACCGCAGAACGAAATTTCGATCGCAAGGCTGCTGGGGCAGTTGTTCGAGGTGACGGAAACCTTCTCGATGGAGGTGCAGCCCCAGCTTCTGTTCCTGCAAAAAAGCATGCTGGTGGCCGAAGGGCTGGGCCGGCACCTTAACCCATCGGCCAATATGTGGCTGATGGCTGAACCCCTGATCGAACAATGGATGCTGGAAAATCTGGGGCCGCAAGCCCGCATCCGTGACGCTGCCGAAGGGTTCGCCCAGGCATTCTTGAATCTGCCCGAAATGATGGAAGATGTCGAACGCACAGTCGCGGCGCTGCGCGGCGGCGTCAAACTGCATCCCGACAGCATCCGCGACCTGGAATCCGCCCGCCGCGCCCGCCGCCTATTCCCCGAATGGGCCCCCTGGCTGCTGATCGCCATCCTGGCGGCGCTGCTGCTTCTGGACTGATCCGTCCGGCAGACGAATTGTCAGACTCGGATAGCTGTGTTAGGTTACATGTAACCTAACAATGGAGACGGATCATGGGTGCAACATCCAGTCCCAAGCCCTCTCGCGTGAAGGTCAGCGAATACCGCGCCCGGCTCCGTGCGCAGGGATTGCGCCCGATCCAGATTTGGGTGCCGGATGTGCATGCCCCTCTTTTTCGTTCTGAAGCCCATCGCCAGTCGCGGGCCGTGGCGGTGAGCGCCTGCGAGCGCAAGGATCAGGCATTCATCGATGCCGTTTCCGATTGGGACGATGAATGAAACGCGGGGATATCTGGACGGTTGCGGGCGGCAAGGATTACGCAGGCAAGCCGCGTCCCGTGGTCATCGTGCAGGACGATAGTTTCGATGCGACAGCTTCCATTACTATCTGTGCCTTCACCACGGACGAAACCGAGGCGCCACTGTTTCGCCTGCCCGTTGAACCGAACGAACGCAACGGGCTGCGCTCAGCCTGCCGCCTGATGGTGGACAAGATCACGACGGTCCCCAAGTCCAAGGTCGGCGACTGCGTTGGGCGCTTGGACGACGAAGATGTGGTGCGGCTCAACCAAGCGATGATGGTCTTCCTGGGCTTGGCAGCATCACCGAGATCGAGCCGAAAAAGAGACGGCTAAGGGCCGGAAGCGGATGGGCGGGTTTCGGATACGGGGCGGGACCACCGGACGTTGCCGAGAAGCGTGGCTTCGGCGCTGGATGCCTCGCAGTGGTCATCGCCACGCAATTCTGCAAGTTGGCCGACGGTAAAGAAACCTCGGCTTTGCAGATGGCTTTTGTCCATCTCGGGGTTACGCCATTAGGCAATAATCGCGAATGGGAAGTGAGTTTCCGATCTCGGCTTCGAAATTTTCGGATGCTGTCGATCGGCACTCATCCTATCGACGCCAGTAAGCGCCTTATCGTGTGCTTCTGGTACTGATAAGATGCAACAATTGGTTTTTGTGTCAACGACAGTAGTGTCAATCCACTTCTTGGCGGCGTCGATCAAGCTATACGAATAAAATCCACCAAGTTCCTCGTCATCTCCAGCTTGCTCGCCAAGCGCACAACCGTGCGCCACGATAATTCCTTCACCACATTCTTGAATGCGCGTTTCATAAAATTTCCTGCACTTATCTGGAGATATCAAGGACTCTGACTTGTATGCCCTTTCAAGCGCAGCCTCTAACAAGACCCTCGGTTTTTCGATCCCCCTACAGCAATCAAGAACTAATGTGTGCCGCTTTGCCCCTTTTCTCAGTTCATCGGAGCTTATACTAACGCCGGGTTTTATTTCAACGGTGACGGATGCACTGGCGGAGCTGTGCCCCCCATGGCCACAAAATGCAATAAATGAATAATCGACACTTTGGAGGAATTTTATCGCGTCCCTGACCGTTGACGCGTCTTTTCTATCAAGGGTGTGTATTTCATCATTTTTCCAGTAGCCGCCATTTGGCGATTTGAGAAAGGAATCATAATTCAGAGCGTCTTTGAATACGCCCTTGCAATAACTTTTTTGTCCGGCATTTCCTGGGTTTACGATAATAAGCGCGCACCTTTTCATGGCTATACTCCATATGGATGTGACGGGGATGCTTATTGGATTCTATTTTTTTTCTTTAATTCTTCGATTAAATTTTTTATATATTGTATAAAATCCCACTCATACTGGAAGTTATCCAAATCAGATTCCCACCAAACATGGTGCTTTGATAAAAATTCATCGATACCAATGATGTCAGAAACTTTATTGCCGCTATTTTTGCAGAAGTGCCACGCCATATTGATGGTGTTAAATATTATACAACAATAATTAATGTATCGTATGCGTTCATCCCCACACCTATTTCTGAATGAACTGCAAAATTCTTGATCTTCGAAGTATGGATATTGAATTCCAAGCTCGCAAATACGCAACATCATCGAATTAATAGCAGAGAGCTTTCTCTCCTCAAGATCTTTTTCGGCTGTTTTTCGTTGACTCGCGGTCGACTCCTTTGCCGCCCACCAAGCGCCAAATGCGCCGAGGGCCGCACCTATCAAACTCGAAGCTGCGCCAAATATTGCGCTTGCAATCGTCGAATCCATTTCGCCCCCTGGTCTGCATTTTTGATTCTCAGGGGTAGCAACCGAACGAGGTGGTGTCAAACGCCAAGCCTCGAAATCATGCTGACAGGTAGGCGAAACCACGGAGGAAAAGAATCGGGCCCTAACGTGCCGTGGCACCGACCTTTGCAAGGCCTGCTATCTGGAAACGCCCATGACCTGCGGAACGACCAACATGGGCGCTTCGTTGCCGTCCGATGCTTCCAGCTGAAGGCCCGGCCCTGCAGTTCGGCGCCCCGAAAGCAGGTCGGGAACGGGTCGTCCGAGGTCGGGATTCAGGCTGGGACGGGGCCGATTGTTCCGTTGGCTTGCATTTGCGGCGAAGCGGGGCTATAACCTGCGCTTTCGCCGGGTGGGCGAGGCCTGTAAGGGCATGCCTCGGCACCCATGAATCGCTCTCGACCCTTTAAGATAAGGAAGCGAAAATGCCCAAGATGAAGACCAAGAGCTCCGCTAAGAAGCGGTTCAAGCTCACCGGGACCGGCAAGGTGCGCGCCAATTTCGGCTTCAAGCGCCACTGCCTGTCCGCCAAGACCCCGAAGATGAAGCGCCAGGCCCGCGGCACCTATATCGTCGCTGAGGTCGATCAGCCCAACATCAAGAGATTCTATCTGCCGAACGGGGTTTAAGCCATGGCACGTGTTAAACGGGGCGTCACCACGCACGCCCGTCACCGTAAGATCATCAAGCTGGCCAAGGGCTATCGCGGCCGGTCCAGTACGAATTTCCGCATTGCCATCCAGCGCGTCGAAAAGGCGCTGCGCTATGCCTACCGTGATCGCCGCACCAAGAAGCGCGATTTCCGGGGTCTGTGGATTCAGCGCATCAATGCCGGCGCGCGGCAGCATGGTTTGACCTACAGCCGATTTATGGGCGGTCTGAAGAAGGCCGGGATCGAACTGGACCGCAAGGTTCTGTCCGATCTGGCCATCACCCAGCCGGACGCCTTCAAGTCGCTGGTCGCCAAGGCCGAACAGGCTCTCAAGGCTTAAAATCAAGCCTTAAAACGCCGCGTTCGCCGTACCCGCCGCAAAATAGGGAAGGGGCCGTCCATGCATGGGCGGCCCCTTTTCCGTTCGTCCTCGAAGCAGGAATAATCCATGACCGATCCGGAATCGATAGTGCGTCAGGCCGAGGCCGATATCGCCGCCGCCGCGACACCCGAGGCGCTTGAGGCCTTGCGCGTCGGATTGCTTGGCAAGAAGGGCGCGATCAGCCTTTTGATGAAGGAATTGGGCGGCATGTCGCCCGAAGAGCGCAAGGCCGCCGGGCCGCGCCTCAACGCCGCCAAGGAAGCGGTCCAGGCCGCGCTCGACGCCCGCCGCGGCGCTCTGGACGCCGCCGCCCTGGACGCAAGGCTGATCCGCGAATCGATCGATGTGACCCTGCCCGTGCGGCCTGAAGCGGAAGGGCGGGTCCATCCGATCACCCAGACCATCGACGAGGTGACCGCCATCTTTGCCCAGATGGGGTTTGCCGTCGCCGAGGGTCCGGATATCGAGGACGATTTCCACAATTTCACCGCGCTGAACTTCCCGCCGGGCCATCCGGCGCGGATGATGCACGACACCTTTTTCTTCCCCGAAGCCGAGGACGGGTCGCGGCAGCTTTTGCGCACCCATACCTCGCCGGTCCAGGTGCGGACCATGCTGGGGACGAAGCCGCCGATCCGCATCATTGCGCCGGGGCGCACCTATCGCTGCGATTCGGACATGACGCACACGCCGATGTTCCATCAGGTCGAGGGATTGGTGGTCGATCAGGCAACCAATATGGGCCATCTCAAAGGCTGCCTGATCGAATTCGTGCGCACCTATTTTGAAAAGGACGGTGTGCCGGTGCGGTTCCGCCCCTCCTTCTTCCCCTTCACCGAGCCGTCGGTCGAAGTCGATATCGGTTGTTCGCGCCAAGGCGGCGAACTCAAGATCGGCGAGGGTTCGGACTGGCTGGAAATCCTGGGGGCGGGCATGGTCCATCCCAATGTGCTGAAGAATTGCGGCATCGACCCCGAGATCTATCAGGGCTTCGCCTTCGGCATGGGGATCGAACGTATCGCCATGCTGAAATACGGCATCCCCGACCTTCGCACCTTCTTTGATTCCGATCTGCGCTGGTTGCGTCACTACGGCTTTGCCGCCCTTGACGTGCCCACCCTCGCCGGAGGGCTCACCCGATGAAATTCACGCTGTCCTGGCTGAAAAGCCATCTCGATACCGACGCCACCGTCGCGGAACTGTCCGAACGCCTGACCATGCTGGGGTTGGAGGTCGAGGGCATCGACGATCCGGCCGAACGCCTGTCCGGCTTCATCACCGCCCATGTGGTCGAAGCCGCGCCCCATCCCAACGCCGACCGGCTGCGCCTGTGCGTGGTCGAAGACGGCCAATCCCGCTATCAGGTCGTCTGCGGCGCGCCCAATGCGCGGGCGGGGATCAAGGTGGTGCTGGCCACCCCCGGCGTGGTCATCCCGGCCACCGGCGATGTTTTGAAAAAGGGCATGGTGCGTGGGATCGAATCCCAGGCGATGATGTGCTCGGCCCGTGAATTGGGGTTGGGCGAGGATCATAACGGCATCATCGAACTGCCCGGCGATACGCCGCTCGGCGTTCCTCTGACGCAGGTTTTGCCCTGCGATCCGGTCTTCGACATCGCCATCACGCCCAACCGCGCCGACTGCCTGTCGGTGCGCGGCGTTGCCCGTGATCTTGCCGCCTCGGGCATGGGGCGGCTGAAGCCCTTGACGGTCCCGAAGCCCGAAAGCGCGTTTGACAGCCCAATTCCGGCGGTCATCGATTTGCCCGATGACGCCGCTTCGGCTTGCCGGCTGTTCGCCGGGCGTCTTTTCCGCGGCATTGCCAATCGCGAAAGCCCGGATTGGCTGAAGGCGCGGCTGTCCGCCATCGGCGTGCGCCCGATTTCGGCCCTGGTGGACGTCACCAATTACGTCGCCAACGATCTGGGCCAGCCTTTGCACGTGTTCGACGCCGCCCGGCTGAAAGGGCGGATCGGGCCCAGGCTCGCCCATGCGGGCGAGGAATTGCTGGCGCTGAACGGCAAAACCTATGCGCTGACCGAGGCGATGACCGTGATCGCGGACGAGGTGGGCGCGCAAAGCCTGGCCGGCGTCATGGGTGGCGAGGATAGCGGCGTGACCGACGCGACGGCCGAGGTCTTCCTGGAATCGGCGCTGTTCGATCCGATGCGCACCGCCGCCACGGGGCGCGCGCTCGGGTTGGACTCGGAGGCGCGCTACCGTTTCGAGCGCGGCGTTGATCCGGCAATGGTGATCCCGGCGCTGGAAACGGCTGCCGCGATGATCCTGGAACTGTGCGGCGGCACCGCGTCGGCGATGACCGTCGCCGGGGCCGTGCCCGTTGCGGGGCGGCACATCGTCTTCCGTCCGTCGCGCGTCGCACGGTTGGGCGGTGTCGAGGCCGAATCCCGGGAATGCCAGGGTTTCCTGGACGCTCTGGGCTGCCGCGTCACGGTTCAGGGTCCGGATTCGTTCCTGGTTCAGCCGCCGTCCTGGCGCGCCGATCTGGAAGGCGAACATGATCTGGTCGAGGAAGTCCTGCGTCTGAAGGGCTATGACCGCATTCCCGAACTGTCGATGCCGCGCCCAGAGATCGCGCGTCCGGTGCTGACGCAAAAGCAGCGCCGCGACAGTTTCGTGCTGCGCGCCCTGGCCGCGCGGGGCTTGGTCCAAACCGTAACCTGGTCCTTCCTGCCCGAATCCCAGGCGGCGCTGTTCGGCGGAATCGATGCCGGATTGGTGTTGTCGAATCCGATTTCGAGCGATCTGTCGGCGATACGGCCTTCGTTGCTGCCGAACCTGATCGCTGCCGCTGGCCGCAATGCCGACCGGGGGCAAAAGGATCCGGCCCTGTTCGAACTGGGGCCGCAATTCGAGAAGCCGGGCGAGGCAGGTCAGAAGCAGATCGCCGCCGGTGTCCGCCAGGGCCGTTCGGGGCCGCGCCATTGGGCCCGCCCCGCGCGCCCGGTCGATGCCTTTGACGCCAAGGCCGATGCCATCGGGGCGATCCTCGCTACCGGCGCGGTCGCCGAAACCTCGCTTCAGATCGCGCCCGGCGCCGCCGCTTGGTATCATCCGGGCCGGTCCGGGGCGATCAAGCTTGGCAACAAGGTGCTGGCCTGGTTCGGCGAGGTCCATCCTTCGGTGCTGGCGGCGATGGGGGTCAAGGGACCGTTGGTTGCGTTCGAGCTGTTCCTGGACGCGCTGCCTTTGCCCAAGCTGCGCCCGACCAAGGCCAAGGCGCTGCTGAAGAACTCGCCCTTCCAGCCGTTGGAACGCGATTTCGCTTTCGTGCTGGATGCTGCGGTGCCGGCTGAAACGCTGATCCGCGCCGCGCGCGGCGCGGACAAGGCGCTGATCGCGGATGTCGCTTTGTTCGATCTTTATGAAGGCGCGCATGCGGGCGACGGCAAAAAGAGTCTGGCGATCCAGGTGACCTTGCAGCCGGTGGACCACACCTTGACCGACGCCGAAATCGAGGCAGTCGGGGCCAAGGTGGTCGCGGCGGTGAGTAAGGCTACCGGGGGAGTCTTGCGCGGGTAGGTG
>JAYFRE010000154.1:0-1848 GCA_034926235.1 Rhodospirillaceae bacterium | reverse complement strand
CCGGATCGTTGCGACGAAGGAGGAGACGGCATGAGGAGGAAGACGGGCGGACGCGCCACAAACGAGCGCGCAGCCGAAGAGAACCGCCGCCATTACCGTGAAATGCTGCTGATCCGCCGCTTCGAGGAAAAGGCGGGCCAGCTTTACGGCATGGGGCTGATCCATGGTTTCTGCCATCTCTATATCGGTCAGGAAGCCGTGGTGGTCGGCATGCAGGCGGTACTCGACCCGAACAAGGATTCGGTCATCACCGGCTATCGCGATCATGGCCACATGCTGGCTTGTGGCATGGATGCGCGCGGTGTCATGGCTGAATTGACCGGCCGGGTCGGCGGCCACGCCCGGGGCAAGGGCGGATCGATGCATATGTTCAGCCGCGAAAAACGCTTTTATGGCGGGCATGGCATCGTCGGCGCGCAGGCGCCTTTGGGGACCGGATTGGCCTTCGCCCACAAATATAAAAAGGATGGCGGTGTCTGCCTGGTTTATTTCGGCGACGGCGCGGCCAATCAGGGCCAGGTCTACGAATCCTTCAACATGGCCGCCTTGTGGAAACTGCCGGCGGTCTATGTGATCGAAAACAACCGCTACGCCATGGGAACCTCGGTCGAGCGCGCTTCGGCCGGAACCGAATTGTTCCGGCGCGGCATGGCCTACAATATTCCGGGCGTTCCGGTGGACGGCATGGATTTCTTCGCCGTCAGGGCCGCCGGCGAGGCCGCCCTGGCCCATGTCCGCGCGGGCAAGGGTCCTTATGTCCTTGAGATGAATACCTACCGCTATCGCGGCCATTCCATGTCGGACCCGGCCAAATACCGCACCAAGGAGGAAGTCGCGCGCATCCGCGAGGAGCGCGACCCCATCGATCTGATGCGCCACAAGCTTCTGGCCGACGCACAGGCCAGCGAGGACGATTTGAAAGAGATCGACCGCGAGGTCAAGGCCGTGGTGGCCGATGCCGCCGAATTCGCCCAGACCAGCCCGGAGCCCGATCCGTCCGAACTGTTCACCGACATTCTCGTCGAATCCTAAGGAAAGGGGATCCGATGCCGATCCAGATTCTGATGCCGGCGCTGTCGCCGACGATGACCGAAGGCAAGCTTGCACGCTGGCTCAAGGCCGAAGGCGACAAGGTGTCGTCGGGCGATGTCCTGGCCGAGATCGAAACCGACAAGGCCAGCATGGACTATGAGGCGGTTGATGAAGGTGTGTTGGGCCGTATCTTGATCCCGGCCGGGACCGAAAAGATCGCGGTCAACACGCCCATCGCCATTTTGCTTGAAGAAGGGGAGACGGCTGTGCCGGACAGCGCCATCGCCGCCGCGCCGAAGCCGGCGGAACCATCCCAGGTCCAACAAGCCCAGCCCCCCCAGCCTCGGGCCGCCGCTCAGCCGGTCTCTGCGTCTGAACCCTCTTATGGCAAGACCGTGCGCCAGACGGTGCGCGAAGCCTTGCGCGACGCGATGGCCGAAGAGATGCGCCGCGATCCCGCCGTGTTCCTGATGGGCGAGGAAGTCGCCCAATATCAGGGCGCTTATAAGGTCAGCCAGGGGCTTTTGGACGAATTCGGCCCTGACCGGGTGATCGACACGCCAATCACGGAAATGGGCTTTGCCGGTCTTGGCACGGGTGCGGCCTTTGCCGGATTGAAACCGATCATCGAATTCATGACCTTCAATTTCTCGATGCAGGCCATCGACCAGATCATCAATTCGGCAGCCAAGACGCTCTATATGGGCGGCGGGCAATTGCCGGTACCAATTGTGTTCCGGGGCCCGAACGGCCCGGCGTCGCGCGTCGGGGCGCAGCATTCGCAATGCTTCGCCTCCTGGTATGCTCATTGCCCGG
>JAYFRE010000105.1:0-8711 GCA_034926235.1 Rhodospirillaceae bacterium | reverse complement strand
CATATAGTCGTAAATCTCGGTGACCGTGGCCACTGTCGAACGCGGATTCTTGGACGTGGTCTTCTGCTCGATGGAAATGGCCGGCGACAAGCCCTCGATCAGATCGACGTCGGGTTTGGACATCAATTCCAGGAATTGGCGCGCATAGGCCGAAAGCGATTCGACATAGCGGCGCTGTCCCTCGGCATAGATGGTGTCGAAGGCCAGCGAGGATTTGCCCGAACCGGACAATCCGGTGATGACCACCAGCTTGTCGCGCGGCAAGTCGATGCTGACATCCTTGAGGTTATGTTCGCGCGCGCCGCGGATGCGGATAAAGGAACTCATTCTTCACCATGTGCGAGGGGAGGGCGTGGATAAGAATCTATAACTTTTGGGGGGCATTGCTGAAATTAATGGGGTGTCCTGCGCCCAAAAAGGTTGGCAAAAGCAATCATAAGGCTTAATCAGGCGGTTCCTGAGAAAAGATGGTCCCTATCTCGAGGACGAGGTCCGGTCGGTTCAATGCAGAATATGGTCTCCGTACGGGGAATTTCCAAATCGTTCGGCGGCTTGAAGGCCGTTGACGATTGTTCGTTCGACATTCCCTCCGGCAGCATCACGGCCCTGATTGGGCCGAACGGCGCCGGAAAGACGACATTGTTCTCCATCATTGCCGGCGCAATCAAGCCCGATAGCGGCTCGATTTTGCTGGATGGCGAGGACATTACCGGCATTCCCACCCATCGTTTGTTCCACAAGGGTTTGGTGCGGACGTTTCAGATTCCGCACGAATTCTCACGAATGACCGTGCGTGAAAATCTGATGGTGGTTCCGCCGGGACAGGCGGGCGAGAATTTACCTTTGGCTCTGTTCGCCCCGGGCCGCGTCCGCCGGCAAGAGGCGGCGATCCGCGAGCGGGTCGAAGAAGTGCTCGCCTTTCTTGAAATTACCCATGTCGGCGATGTGCCGGCGGGGGCCTTGTCCGGCGGTCAGAAAAAGCTTTTGGAGCTGGGCCGGACGATGATGACCGATGCGCGCATGGTGTTGTTGGACGAGCCGGGGGCCGGGGTCAACCGTACGCTGCTGGCGAAACTGGCCGACGCCATCGGACGGTTGAACCGTGAACGCGGCTATACCTTCTGCATCATCGAACACGACATGGATCTGATCGCACGGCTGTGCCACCCCATCGTCGTGATGGCGCAAGGTTCGGTGATCGCCCAGGGCACGATGGCGGACATTCGGGGCAATGACGAGGTCCGCGAGGCGTATCTGGGCAATGCGGCCTCTTCTGCCGCACATGGGACAAAAGCATGAGCGACGCTCTTCTGTGCATGAACGATCTTTACGGCGGCTATGGCGGCACCGACATTCTGAAGGGCGTGTCGCTGACGGTGAATGCCGGCGAGATCGTCGTCATCGTCGGTCCGAACGGGGCCGGCAAATCGACCTTGATGAAATCCTCCTTCGGTTTGGTGAAAATCCGCCAGGGGACGGTGACCTTCAACGGACAAGAGATCACCAATCTGCGCCCCGACCGGGTGGTGCGGCTGGGGCTTTCCTATGTGCCGCAGGAAAAGAACGTGTTTCCGTCGCTCACCGTTCTCGAGAATCTGGAGATGGGGGCTTATCTGCGCACCGATGATTACCGGCCGCAGATGGAGAAGATCTTTGAGATTTTTCCCCGGCTGAAAGAGCGCCGTCATCAGGCCGCCGGTTCGATGTCGGGCGGCGAGCGCCAGATGGTGGCGATGGGCCGCGCATTGATGCTGGAGCCCAAGCTTTTGCTGCTGGATGAACCGACCGCCGGGCTGTCGCCGCTTTATATCGAGCAGACCTTCGAGCGCATCGTCGAGATCAACCGTCTGGGCATCGGCGTCCTGATGGTCGAACAGAATGCGCGCCAGGCGCTGGCGATCGCGGATCGCGGCTATGTATTGGCGATGGGACGCAATCGTTTCGAGGATGGCGGGCAGGCCCTGCTGGACAACCGCGAAATCGCCGAAATGTTCCTGGGGGGCTGAGACCATGGTCGATCTGCTTCAACTCGTCGTCTATGGCGTGGTTCTGGGCAGCATTCTCACCCTGGGCGCGATCGGCGTATCGCTGCTTTACGGTGTGCTGCGCTTCTCGAATTTCGCCCATGGCGACATCATGACCTTCGGCGCTTATTGCGCTTACGCCATGGTGGCGGTGCTGCATTTCCCGCTTTGGGCGTCGGTTCCTTTCGGCATCGCTGGCGGGGCCCTGATCGCGGTCGCCGCCGACCGGCTGGTCTATAAGCATCTGCGCCGGACCCGGCCGGTGATCCTGGTGATTTCCTCCTTCGGAATGGCGCTGATCATCCGCAGCATCGTCATGCTGATCTGGGGCGTGCGCGACCATTCCTATGTCAAAGGCATCCAGATGCCGATCCATCTGGGGCCGATCATGATCCGGCCGGACCATCTGATGATCCTGGGCGGCTGCGTCGTGCTGGTGATCGGCATTCATTTGTTCCTGCGACACACCCGGATGGGCAAGGCGATGCGGGCCTTGGCCGACAACATGGATTTGGCCGGCGTCACCGGCATCGATTCCGAACGCGTCATCCTGTGGACCTGGGCCGTGGGCGGCGGATTGGCCGCGGCGGCGGGGATCTTCCTGGCCATCGATAGCCGTTTAACGACGATGATGGGCTGGTCGGCGCTGCTGCCGGTCTTTGCCGCTGCGATCCTGGGCGGTCTGGGCCGTCCCTATGGGGCCATCCTGGGCGGCATGAGCATCGGTATCGTTTCGGAACTGTCCACGGCGGTGATCGATCCGTCTTACAAGCCTGCCGTGGCTTTCGTCGTCATGATCCTGATGCTGGTGGTGCGACCGACCGGCTTGCTGGGAGCACGCTCATGATCGAATTCGCCGGATTGCTGAATTACGGCCTGGTCCTGGTGACCATGGCGGTCATCTATGCGGTGCTGGTCCTGGGGCTCAATGTGCAATGGGGCATGACCGGCCTGTTCAATATCGGCGTGGCCGGTTTCTTCGCCATCGGTGCCTATACCAGCGCGATCGTCACCACCGGTCCCAGCACCGAGCATCTGGGCGGATTGGGAATGCCGTTTCTTGTCGGATTGGCGGCGGCGGTGCTGATGTCGGGGATCGTCGGCCTGCTGGTTGGGGTGGTCACGATCGGCCTGCGCTCGGACTATCTGTCCATCGCCACCATCGGCGTGGCCGAAATCGTGCGCCTGATCTTCAAGAACGAGGATTGGATCGGCAACGGCGTGCGCGGCATTCCGGGCATCGAACGTCCCTTTGGTGTTGGGGGCGTCGGCTTTTTGCTGGTGGCGGTTGTGGTGCTGGCGCTGTGCTATCTGCTGGTCGAACGCGGCCGGCGCTCGCCCTGGGGGCGGGTCTTGCGCGCCATCCGCGAAAATGAGGATGGTGTCGAGGCGGCGGGGAAGAATGTCGCCCGTTTTCGGTTGCAGGCTTTCGTGCTGGGATCGATGCTGATGGGCCTGGGCGGTGCGCTCTACGCCCATTTCATCGGTTTTATCAGCCCCGAGGCGTTCGAGCCGGTCTTCGCCACCTTCCTGATCTGGGTGATGCTGATTGCGGGCGGCAGCGGCAACAACAAGGGCGCGGTGTTGGGCGCGTTCGTCATTTGGCTGGTTTGGTCGGGAACCGAATTCCTGACCGGTCTTTTGCCGGCGACGATGGTCACCCAGGCCGGCGCGGTGCGGGTTCTGCTGATTGGCGTTCTGTTGCAGGTGATTTTGCTGCTGCGTCCCGAAGGGCTTTTGCCCGAGGAACAGCCGAAAACCATCGCCGTTTCACCGCAGGGCGGGGATGACGGTTCCGACTGACCGGGGGTGCATGGTCGATAATCGAAGGGCGGACCCATGAGGTCCGCCCTTTTCATTTCGGTTCTTCAGGCGAAAAGCCGGTTTTCAAACCACCGCCAGCCCCCGTTCGAGGTCGGCGATCAGGTCGGCGGCGTCCTCGATTCCCACCGACAGGCGGATCAGGCCGGGCGTGATGCCCAGGCTGGCGCGCCGTTCCGCCGGCAGCGAGGCATGGCTCATAGTGAAAGGGTGGCCGGCCAGGCTTTCGATGCCGCCCAGGCTTTCGGCTAGGGTAAACAGGGACAGGGGCTTGAAGAAGCGCGCCGCCGCACCGTCGCCGCCTTTCAGCAGGAAGGACAGCATGCCGCCGCCCGAACGCATCTGGCGGGCGGCCAGATCATATTGCGGGTGGCTGGGCAGGCCGGGATAAAAGACCCGTTCCACTTTGGACTGGCCTTCCAGCCATTCCGCCAGGATTTGCGCATTGGCGGCGTGACGCTCCATGCGCAAGGGCAGGGTTTTCAGCCCGCGCAGGGCAAGGAAACTGGAAAAGGGGTCGAGAATCGCGCCGGTGGCGTTCTGGATGAAACCCAATCGTTCAATCAGATCCTTATCCTCGCGGACCACGACGCCGCCGCCGATCAAATCGGAATGACCGCCGACATATTTGGTTACCGAATGGACGACGATATCGAAGCCGAAATCCAAGGGGCGCTGCACGGCGGGCGAGGCGAAGGTGTTGTCGGCGACGCTCAAAATACCCTGCTCACGGGCAATGGCGGCGATGGCGGCCAGATCGGCGATCCGGAGCAAGGGATTGCCGGGGCTTTCCACCCAGATCAAGCGGGTCTGCGGCGTGATCGCAGCGCGGATCGCCGCCGGGTCGGACGCATCGACATGGGTTAAGGACAGATTGGCGGTGCGGGCGCGGATGCGATGAAACAATCGCCAACTGCCGCCATAGACATCTTCGGAAACAATGATGTGGCTGCCATGGTCCAGAAGATCGAGCACGGCGTTTTCGGCGGCCAGACCGGAGGCGAAGGCAAATCCGGCCTTGCCGCCCTCGATTGCCGCCAGACCGGCCTCGAACGCGGCGCGGGTCGGGTTCTGGGACCGGGAATATTCGTAGCCCTTATGCTGACCGGGCGCGGTCTGGGCATAGGTCGATGTGGCGTAGATCGGCGGGATGACCGCGCCGGTGGCAGAATCCGGGCTTTGGCCGCCATGGATGGCGATGGTCTGAAGCCCGGTCTGGATAGGGGTGTTGGTGCTCATGCTCGCTCGACTTTCCGGCGCAGATGGTTGATGAGATCAATGCGGGTGATCAAACCCAGGAAACGGTGGTTCTCGACGACGACGGCGACCAGCCCCCGGTCGAACAGGCCGACCAGATCCCCAAGCGGGCTTGAAACCTCGATGGTTTCCAGTCCTTTGCTCATGGCGGTGGAAACAGGGTCCTGGAAGCGGTCCTGGTTTCCGAACACGGCCAGCAGCAGATCGGATTCGTCCAGGATGCCGACGATGTGCTCGTTTTCCAGCACGGGAAGCTGCGAGACGTCATAGAGCTTCATGCGCTGATAGGCGGTGTTAAGCGTGTCGCTAGGCGCGATGGTCACGGCGGCGCCCTCGTCATGGCGGCGGGCGATGACGTCGCGCAGATCGCCGTGGCGGGGCCGTTCCAGGAATCCCTGATCGCTCATCCAGAAATCGTTGAACATCTTGGAGAGGTATTTGTTGCCGCTGTCGGGCACTAGGGCGACGACGCGCTTTTCGCCGGTCTGTTCGCGGCAATAGCGCAGCGCGGCGGCCAGGATGGTCCCGGATGACGACCCGGCCAGCACCCCTTCCTTCAGCAGCAAGTCGCGCGCAGCAGCAAAAGAATCGGCATCATCGACGGCGTAGGCGCGGCGGATCAGGGATAGATCGGCAATCGGCGGCACGAAATCCTCGCCGATTCCTTCGACCAGCCAGCTTCCCGGATCGCCGGCGGGACGGCCATCGACCAGATCGGCCAGGATCGAGCCTTTGGGATCGGCCAGAATCATGGCGGTTCGGGGGGAAACACGGGCGAAAAAACGTCCGATGCCGGTCATGGTGCCCGAAGAACCGACCCCGCAGACCACGGCGTCCACATGTCCGCCCATCTGTTCCCAAATTTCGGGCGCGGTGCCGGTTTCATGCGCCAGCGGATTGGCCGGATTGGCGAACTGGTTGACAAAGACCGCGCCGGGGGTTTCGCGCGCGATGCGTTCGGCCATGTCCTGATAATAGTCGGGATGGCCCTTGCCGACATCGGAGCGGGTCATCACCACCTCGACGCCCATTGCTTTCAGATGAAAGACTTTTTCGCGGCTCATCTTGTCGGGGATGACCAGAATCAGGCGATAGCCCTTGAGCAGGGCGACCAGCGCCAGCCCCAGTCCGGTATTGCCGGCGGTGGCTTCGACCAGCGTGCCGCCGGGCTTCAGCGATCCGTCCTTCTCGAAAGCCTCGATCATGGCCAGGGCGGGGCGGTCTTTGATGGAGCCGCCGGGATTGGCCGATTCCAACTTCAGGAACAGCCGGCAAGGCCCGGTATCCAGGCGTTTGACCTCGATCAGAGGCGTGTTGCCGATCAATGAAAGCAAGCCTTCGGCGGGCCTGAGAGTGGAACCGGGATAGGGGACGGTCATTGTCATGGGGGCTCCATGGAGGGGTGATCGGCGGATAATTAACAAAAATTAATGGATTAAAAAATACTAGTTGACTCAATTAGTAGATTTAAGTGTTTATAACACAGTCATATGTTTGTTGTTAAAAAAACACAACACAAAAATTAAATGTGATTTTACCGACGAAAAGGTGTTTCGGATGAGCAAGGACCACAATGAAATTCCGGGTCGTTCCCCGGCGCGTTCTTCCGGGGAATGGTCGCGGCGCGGGTTCCTGAAATCCATCGCAGCCATGGGTCTAAGCGTTCCTGTTTTCGGCATTCTGTCGTCCCGCGCACGGGCCGACGAGCCGGTGGGTACGGTGGCGCGACCGCTGAAATTGGCCTGGAACGCCAACTCGGCTTGCCTTGCGGCAGTGGCTTTGGCCTATCACGAAGGCATTCTGGAAAAGCATGGGCTGACATCCGAACTGGTGAATTTTTCCGGCTCGACCGATCAGCTCTTGGAAGCGATCGCCACCGGCAAGGCCGATGCCGGTGTCGGCATGGCGCTGCGTTGGCTGAAACCGTTGGAGCAGGGGTTCGACGTCAAGATCACCACCGGCCTGCATGGCGGTTGCTTGCGCCTGTTCGTGGCCAAAAGCTCCGGAATCAGCGACATCAAGCAATTGAAGGGCAAGACCATCGCCACCGGCGATCTGGCCGGACCGGACAAGAATTTCTTTTCAGTCGTCCTCAGCAAAGCCGGCATCGATCCCGCCAGAGACGTCGAATGGCGGCATTACCCCGCCAATCTTCTGGGGCTCGCCATCGAGAAGGGGGAGGCGCAAGCCCTGACTGCCTACGATCCCCTGGCTTGGGGCTATCGGAAGGACGCCAATCTGGTCGAATTGGGGACCAATCTAAGCGGTCCCTATCATGACCGGACCTGCTGCTTGCTGGGTGTTCGCGGAGCGCTTCTGCGCGCCGATCCGGAACCGGCCAAGAAGCTGGAAGCGGCCCTTTTGGAGGCCTGGCATATCACGGCGTCTTCGCCGGACAGGGCGGCGGCGGCTTTTGTGCAGTACGCCCCCAAATTCGAGGCGTCGGAAATCGCCGGGATGCTGCAATCCCACGATCATCACGGCCAAGTCAGGGGCGATGCTCTGCGCGCACAGATCGAAGCCTATGTGGAGGAGTTGAAAATCGCCGAGGTGTTCAAGCCCTCGACCGATTCGGCCAAGTTCGCCAAGCGTGTGACGTTCGACGTCGCTTAAGTCAAAGATTAAGGAGGGTTTTTCCGTGGCTGGTTCTGGCTCTGCGGCGGTGGCGGCGTCCCCCAAGGCGATCGGACGATCGTCTTCGGGGGAATTCTCCGGTCTTTTATGGCGGGGGGGATTTGCCGCGTCATTCGCCTGGGCGGCGGCTTCCGCCGTTACTCTCTTTTGGCCGGATATCGAGGACTGGGGGTATACCCAGGAATTCGGCCATTTCCTTGCGGCATTCGCCGTTCTTCTCTTCGTTCTGGGCTTGGCGGGGCGGCGCCTCGGCCCGCTTTATCCGCGCCTGTCCAGAGGCGGAGCCTGGATCGTGGCGCTGGCTGCCGGCATCCTGGTGTGGGAAATCGTGACCATCAAGACCGGCTGGCTGCCAAAGCCGTTCTTCGTCGCCCCCCAGGAATTGTTCGGCGTCTATCTCGACGATTGGCAAAGGCTGACATCCTGCCTGGTCCATTCGACGCTGCTGCTGGTGACCGGCTATGTCATCGGCGGTGCGATCGGATTCGCTACCGGCGTGGCGCTGGGTTGGTCCAAAGCCGCCGCCTATTGGGGGCATCCGATCCTGCGTCTGATCGGGCCTTTGCCGGCGACCGCCTGGCTGCCGATCGCTTTCTTCATCTTTCCCACCAGTTGGTCGGCGGCGGTCTTCCTGGTCGCACTGGCAGCGGGCATTCCGGTGGCGATTCTGACTTGGTCTGGTGTGTCGTCGGTCGCCAGCGCCTATTACGACATTGCCCGCACCCTGGGGGGCGGCCCCCGTTTCCTGGTGCTGAAGGTCGCCATCCCGGCGGCGATGCCGAATGTCTTCGTCGGCTTGTTCATGGGTTTGTGCTCGGCATTCGCGGTGCTGGTCGTCGCCGAGATGATGGGCGTCAAGGCCGGGTTGGGCTGGTACATGTCCTGGGCGCAAGGGTGGGCGGCCTATGGCAGCATGTACGCGGCCCTGGCGGTCCTGGCGATCATGTGCTCCGGGCTGGTGATGGTTCTCTTCCG
>JAYFRE010000117.1:0-22943 GCA_034926235.1 Rhodospirillaceae bacterium | reverse complement strand
AAGCGTGCGCTCACCCAGCCCGAACTCATCGAATTGGCAATGCTCGTCCAGAGCGGGATGACGATCGGCGCGTTCGACCAGCTGGTCAGGGACTGGCTCAAAACGGCGCGGCACCCGCGCTGGAACCGGCCCCTCATCGATATGACCTATCTGCCGATGCAGGAGGTATTGAAGCTTCTGCGCGCCAACGGCTATCGCACCTTCATCGCGACGGGGGGCAGCAGGGGCTTCGTCAGCCCCTATTCTCAGGAATTCTACGGCATCCCGCCCGAGCAGATCGCAGGCACCGCCCAACAGCTCGAATTCCAGATCGTCAACGGCAGACCTGAGCTGATCCGTACCCCCCATGTGGCGATAAACAATATCGGGGCCGGCAAGATCGAGAATTTCGTGATGATCTATGGCCGCACCCCCCGCGCCCAGTTCGGCAATTCCTCGGCGGACGATCAGCAAGCGCTGCAATATGTCAAGAACAGCCCCGGCCTCCGGCTGTCGGTGGCGATCCTGCATGACGACGCCAAGCGCGAATACGCCTATGGACCGGCGCAGGGCTTGCCCGACAGCCCGATCGGGACCTTTTCGCAAGAGATGTACGATCTGGGGAAAAAAGAGGGCTGGGTGATCGTCAGCATGAAGAACGACTGGAACCGGATATTCTCGTTCGAGAAGTGATGCGACGATGACCGCCGGGCGGCGCTCGCCCGGATGTTCGAATAAGCTCGCCGATGCCGACAGTCTCGTCCCAAAACATGAGTGAGGCCAGATGTGTACTTCTCTTCTCTACCGTGATGCCGAAAACCGCGCCTATCTCGGCCGCACCCTGGAATTGACCATCGATCTGCCTTACCAGATCACGATGTTCCCGGCGGAGACCACGCTCGACTCGCAGGTGGCCGGCTATCGCGCATGGTCCTGGAAGATGCGCCATGCCTTCATCGCCGTGACGATGCCCGTCATGCCGCCCGCGCCGGGAGTAGAATTCAGCCCGCAGAATCTCAATGTGGTGGAGGGGCTCAACGATGCCGGCCTGAGTTTCAGCGTCCAGTCCTATCCCGAAGCCAGCGGCCCGCGGGAACCGGCAGACCCAGCGCGCCGGGCCCTATCCGCCGCCGATCTCGGCGCTTGGATGCTGGGCCAGTTCACCACCGTCGAAGAGGTGAAGGCCGCGTTGACCGATCTGCCGGTGGTGCTGGAGCCGATGCCGATCCTGGGCGGGCTGGAAATGCCGTTCCACTATGGCGTCCACGACGCCACCGGGGCCAGCATCGTCATCGAATTCCACCATGGCGTGCGGACCATCTATGACAATCCGGTGGGCGTGATGACCAATGCGCCGCAATTTTCCTGGCATCTCACCAATCTCAACAACTACACCTTCCTCAGCAATATCGACCGGTCAAAGGCGACGTTCGGCAGCTACGCCGCCGTGCAGCCGGGATCGGGCATCGCCAGGGCCGGCCTGCCCGGCACCGATACGTCGGTCGACCGCTTCATCCGCGCCGCCTTCTATGCCCAGTTCGCCGAGAAGCAGACTGATCGGGATCAGGCGGTCATGATGGTCGCTCACCTTATGAACAATTTCGACCGGCCGCGCGGCATCACCGTGGACTATCCCGGTCTGGGCAGCAGCCATCTTCAGGTGAAGGGGCAGGAGGTGCCTAAGGTACCGACCGAGTTTACGTCCTGGACCAGCCTGTCCGATCTCGACCGCCGTCTGTTCTTCCTGCGCGATGGCGATGGCATGAACTACACGCGTTTCGACGTCTGTGCATTGGCCGGCGAAACGCGGTTCCGCTCGATTCCCATGGCGAAGCTGGCTCCAAAAACGCCGGACGCCACGGCAGCGTTCAAAGCGAATTGAGACTGCCCCGAAGGGGGCGCACTTAGCGGGAGTGGGGCGAGATCCGCCCCCGCTGCGCTTTGTTCAATTCGTAGCGCTTTACAGCCATCACAGATCTCCGGCAGAGCGGAAAGCTCTTGAATCACGCATCAGCCCGCGCGTGAATCCCTGAACGTCAATTGAATCCGGGCAAGCCCAATGGTTCGGCGTGAACGACGATGCGCCCTGCCCCGCCGATACGCTCGCGGATACGCCGTTCGACCTCGACGGTGGCCTCATGCGCCGCGCGCACCGGGATTCGGGGCGCAAACAAGCAGTGCAGCGACAGATGGTAATCGCCTCCGACCCGGCGCACGGTGATGGCGTGAGCCCCCTGCACCAGCGGCACCTTGCACGCGATGGCCGCGATTTCGGCGGACAGGCGGATTTCCTCTTCCGGCGGTATGCGAACGCCATCCAGCAATGCCGGGCTGCGGGGATCGATATGGGTGACCACCATCACCTCGTCACCCAGTTCGGCCCGGATCGCGGCTTCCACGCCCGAAACGAAGGCGTGCGCCGCCTCGACATCCAGGCTGTCTTCGACCTCGACATCAAAGCCGACATGGGGTTTGCCGTCCAAAAGATGAATGCCGAGATCGTGAATCTCGGCGCCATACCGTGCCGCCACCAGCCGCACCACATCAGTAATGGATTCGGAATCGAGCGCCAGCGGCTCTGCCGATACCAGCGGGTTGGCCTCGGGGATACGGGCGCGGATCGCCGCGCCGACCTTTTCACACACCTCCTGCGCCCGATCCAGCGGCATCACGCGCGAAACCTGGATCAGCATCTCGATCAGGACTTGTCCGCCCATGGGCCGCGCCCGCACCCGCGCGATCCGAGCCACGCCCGGAACGCCGTCGGCGGCGGCGCGGGCCTGTTCCGCTATGCCGGCGGGTGCTGCATCGACCAGCACATCGATGGTCCGCCGCCCCATGCCGTAACCGACATGCAAGATAAACAAGGCGACGCCGATGGCAGCCACAGCATCGCCCTTGGGATATCCCAGCGCCGCCGATCCCAGCCCCACCAACACCACAGCCGAAGAGATCATATCGGACGAGAAATGCAGCGCGTCCGCTTCCAATGCCTGACTCCGGGTCGCCTTCGCCACTTTCATCAGCGCGCGCGAGCGGCCGAAATCGATGGCGATCGAGCCCAGGATCACCGCCACCGCATACCAGGGCACATCGACGGCCACCGCTTCGCCCGACAATCTCCCGATCGCTTCCCAGACGATCCAGACGGCGGTCAGGAACAACAGCGCGGTTTCGGCCAGGGCCGACACCGCCTCGATCTTGCCATGGCCGAAGGGGTGGTCCTCGTCGGCGGGACGGTCCGACAGGCGGACCGCGACATAGGTCAGAGCCGCAGCGCCCAGATCGAGCAGCGAATGCGCCGCTTCGGACAGGATGCCCAGGCTGCCCGTCGCCAGTCCCACCGCCAGTTTCGCAGCTGTCATCGCCGCGCTGGCCAGGATCGAGCCGAACGCCACCCGGCGCTTGTCGCGGGACAGATCCGCAGGCCCGCTCATACGTCCTCCGTCCCCGGAAACAAATCCGCCAGCACCCGGCGCGCCAAAGGCACCGACACCGGTTTCTTGTCCGCCAAAGCTGCTTCGTCGAGAGCCGCAACCAGCGCCCGTGCGGCGTCAAAGGACCGTTCCATGCGCCGGGAAAGATAACCGGGCACATCCTCGCCGACCCGGATTTGCCGGTCGGCGAACAGCTTGACCAGCAGCGCCTGGAGCAATGCGTCGTCGGGCGGATCGAGCCGCGCCACCGGCAAGGCGGCCAGGCGCGAGCGCAAATCCGGCAACCGGATCGGCCAGTGAGCCGGTTCATCCCGTCCGGTGACCAGCAGCGATCCGCCGCTCTGGATCAGCAGATTGTAGAGATGGAACAAGGCGCGTTCATCGCCCAAGCCCCGGTCCGCATCCTCGACCACCACCGCCTGTCCGGCAAAGCGCGGCGGATCGTCCAACCCCAGTTCCGCCGCCGCCAGCAAGGACGCCCCGCTGCGTTCGGCGAACAGATGGGCAAGATGGCTTTTCCCCGCTCCTGCCGGTCCGATCAGCGCCAAGCCAGGCGCGTTCCAGTCCGGCCAGCGCAGAACCCAGCCATGCGCCAGCGCGTTCGACGGCGCGATCAGAAAATCCTCGGCGGTGAAGACCGGACTGTGGCCGAAATCGATGGGAAGCTGCGTTCCCGTCATCCGCCGCCCCCATCGCCCCGATAATAGGAACTGGCCAGATAACGTTGCAGCAGGAAGCGCGAGACCACCCCGGCTACCGCCGCCACCGGCAGTGCCAGCAGCATGCCCAGAAAGCCGAACAGCGCCCCGCCGGCCAACAGCGCGAACATCACCCAGACGGGATGCAGGCCGATCTGCTCGCCCACCAGTTTAGGGCTCAAGTAATTGCCTTCGATCACATTGCCGACGATGAAAACGCCGGCAACCAGGGCCGGCAGGGTCCAATCCGACGATTGGGCCAAGGCCAGCCCCACCCCGACAACGAAACCCGAGATCGAGCCGAGATAGGGGATAAAAGACAGGAATCCTGCGGAAAAACCGACGATCAGCCCCAGATTCAACCCCACCGACGTCAAACCGATGGCATAAAACAGCCCCAGGATCAGGCAAACCAGCGCTTGTCCGCGCAAGAATCCGGCCAGGGTGCGGTCGATCTCCGCCAGTTGGGCGCGGATAAGCGCAGCATGTTCACGCGGCAGCCAGGAATTGACCCGCTCGGTCAGTTTCCCCCAATCCCGCACCAGATAAAATGTGACGATAGGCGTGATGAAGATCAGCGACAGAATGTTGATCACCACCAGCGAACCGGTCAGCAGCCGGGAAAAGAACGACACCACCCAATTGACCAGCGTACCGGCGTAATTCCCGGCGGCATTGCGAATCCGTTCGATATCCTCAGGGGCGAGCTTCTCGGCAGCCGCCTGCCACAAGGGCTGGGCGCGACGGGATAGCCCTTCGCCGATCGCGGGCAAATTCTGGATGAAGCTGACCACCTGGGCTTCGATCAGCGGCAGCAGCAGCAGCAACGCCACCACCGCCAGCCCGAAAAAACCCAGCGTGATCGCCGCCGTCGCCATCAGCCGGGACAATCCCAGCTTTTGCAGACGCCGCGCCACGGGGTCGAGAAGATAAGCGATCGCCAAACCGGCGACAAAAGGCAGAAGAATGCTGTGCAACTGCCACAACGCCAGTCCGGCCAGCGCAAACCCCGCCAGCCAGCCCCAGAATCGTCTGTCCTTGCCTTCCGGCAGCATCGCGTCAGCCTTTCAGGTTCCGGACTTTATCCGGGAAAATGAGCCCCCCCCGAAAGAACATCACCGGATGATGGGTGCGGCGCCGGCCGCCTGTACCGCGATTTCCCAATGATCCCGGACCCAGGTCAAAGCCAGCCCGTTCTGGGCCAGCGCCCCTTCGAGCTGCGTCTTGTCGCCGATATAATGCAGGACCAGGGCTGCCTGCCGGCGCGATAGCCCGACCATTTCATAGCCCCGCACCGGCGCGGCGCGCATCAGCCTTTCGCGCACGGCCAGCCATCCCGGCAAGGCGCCGTCCAGCGGCGCCAGCACGAACAGCGTATCGGCCCGACCGTGACGCAGCAGATTGCCGGCCTTGTATTCGTCATTGATGGTGCGGACGATATCCGCGACCGCCCGGCGCGACAGCGCCGCCTTGTCCTCGCCCGGGGCGGCGTCATAGACATAACCGCCCGCGATCAGCGGGGCCGTGACGCCAGCGCCTTCTATTTCCACCGACAATCTCAAACCGCCGTCGGTTTCCGTGCGCCCGGTCGCCGCGACGAGCAAAAGATCGCGCGTATTCAGGGCCTGGGCCAAGGCATCCGCCGAAGGATCGGGCCCGGCAGCGGTGCGCGCGGCGTCGATCCGCGCCGGATCGGGCACCGTGAACGGCACCACGCCCTGGGTGGCGGGGCTCATCCAGGCGTCGCGCCAGATATCCGACATGGCGGAATCCGCGTCCCCCCACACCGGCACCACGGTCACGGGGCGGCCGCGCCATTCTACATAAGCCAGGTTCTGGGCGCGCAACAGACGGCGCACGCCATCGGGATGGAACCGCACCGACAGACGGGCGACGTAACGCACGGTCGAGCGTTTTTCCTGATCGACGCTGACATCGCGGACCAGTTCGACGATCGTTGCGTCGGACGGGCGCGGCAGAAGCGCCTCGTCCTTGGGGTCGGTCAAACGGCGCATCAGGATACGGAATGCTTCCCTCTGGCCTTCGGCCAACGCCTGACTGCGCGCCAATTCGGCATTGGCGGCGGACACATCGACAGCGACGTCGCGGACGGTAAAAGAGTCCGCATTCTGTGCCCAAGCCTGGGTCGGTCTTGCGAACGACACGGCAAAGGCGAACAGAATCACGGCGGTGGCCAGGGCGCATATGCGCCGGCCAGAACGGAGATGAGACATTGAAAACCGTCCCGAATGCAGTATTCTCGGCCCGAAAATCTTGTGCCTACATATAGCACGATCCAGCCTTCGAGGAAGCCATAACCGAGCCCGCCCCCACGAACGGCCTGACCTACAAGCAGGCCGGCGTCGATATCGACGCCGGCGCAGCCCTGGTCGAAGCCATCAAGCCCCTGGCCAAATCCACCAACCGTTCCGGCGTCATGTCCGGTCTGGGCGGATTCGGAGCCTTGTTCGATCCTCGCGCCGCCGGGTTCAAGGACCCGGTATTGGTGTCCGGCACCGATGGCGTCGGCACCAAGCTGAAGATCGCCATTGAAACCGGCCGTCACGACGATGTCGGTATCGATCTGGTCGCCATGTGCGTCAATGATCTGGTCGTCCAGGGGGCCGAACCCCTGTTCTTCCTGGATTATTTCGCCACCGGCCATTTATGCGTCGCAGACGGGACAAGGATCGTCGCCGGCATCGCCGAAGGCTGCCGGCAGGCCGGCTGCGCCCTGATCGGCGGTGACACGGCGGAAATGCCCGGCATGTATGCGGGCGGCGATTACGATCTGGCCGGATTCGCGGTCGGCGCGGTCGAACGCAGCCAGATTCTGGATGGTCACGCCGTCGCCGACGGGGATGTCATCCTGGGGCTGGCCTCCAGCGGCGTGCATTCCAACGGTTTCTCGCTGGTGCGCAAGGTTGCCGAACGCAGCGGCCTGTCCTTTACCGACCCAGCACCCTTCGCTCCCGGCAAGACGCTGGGGGAAGCCCTGCTCACCCCGACCCGGATCTATGTGAAAAGCTGTCTTGCCGCCTTGCGCGCCGGGACCGTCCATGCGCTGGCGCACATCACCGGCGGCGGGCTGATCGAGAATGTGCCGCGCGTCCTGCCTGAAAACCTGACCGCTGAATTCGATGCCGGGTCCTGGTCCTTGCCACCGGTTTTCGTCTGGTTGGCCCGCGCCGGCGGGCTGCCCGCCCTGGAAATGGCGCGGACCTTCAATTGCGGTTTGGGCATGGTCGTCATCGTGCCGCCCACCAAGGCCGACGAAGCGGTGCGCTTGTTTGAGGCCGCCGGCGAAACAGTTTCCCGCGTCGGCCGCATCCGCGCCCGCCGGAACGATGAGCAGCAGAGCCTGCTTCTGAACGCCGAACGCTGGGACCTGCCGGCCTGATGGCTGCCAGGATGCGCGTGGCGGCACTGATTTCGGGCCGGGGCAGCAACCTCGAAGCCCTGATCGAAGCCGCCCGCACGCCCGACTATCCCGCCGAGATCGCGCTGGTCGTCTCGAACGTCGCCGGAGCGGCAGGCCTTAAGCATGCCGCCGCCGCCGGAATCGACAGTCTGGTGATCGAGCACGGAGCCTATCCCGACCGCGAAACCTTCGACCGGGCGATGGACGCCGTCCTGCGGGAACGGAGGATCGATCTGATCTGTCTGGCCGGATTCATGCGGTTGCTAAGCCCGGCCTTCGTCACCGGCTGGCTGGGACGGCTGATCAATATCCACCCATCGCTGCTGCCCGCCTTCAAGGGGCTCCATCCCCACCGCCAGGCGCTTGAGGCAGGCGTGAAGCTGCATGGATGCACGGTTCATTTCGTCACGCCCGAGGTCGATGACGGGCCGATCATCGCCCAGGCGGCGGTGCCGGTGCGGGAAGACGATGATGAAACCGCTTTGGCCGCCCGCGTGCTGGCCGCCGAGCACGCGCTCTACCCACTGGCGGTCCGCCTGATCGGCGGCGGCCAGGTTTCACTACAAGGCCGGCGCACGCGCATTTCGGGGATCGCAGCCGGGAACGGCGGCGACGTCTTCATCAATCCCGGCTTTCACCCCGTCTCGAATGAAGAATAAGGCCCGGAAAGTTCCGGACCTTAACCTCTCTACGTGGACGAAGCCTAGCCGGCGGTTTCCTCCACATCCTCCGCCAAATCGTCGCAGCCTTCGAGGCTGATCGGCACACCCGGCAAAAGTTTCGAGGTGCGGATGGCCAAGGCGGATTTGACATGGCTGATATTGGGCGCCGCCGTCAGCCGTGTGGTCAGGAAACGCTGATAGGAATCCCAATCCTCGGCGACCACTTTCAGCAGAAAATCCGTTTCCCCCGCCAGCATGTGGGTTTCCCGAACCTCGGGCCAGCCCTGGACCATCTCTTCGAACGCCTTCAAATCGCTTTCCGCCTGGCTGACCAGCCCGACATGCGCGAAGACAGTCACGTTGAAGCCCAGCGCCCCCGGATCCACCGTGGCGTGATAGCCTTTGATAAAGCCCGATTCCTCAAGCGCACGCACACGCCGGAGACAAGGCGGGGCGGAGATCCCCGCCCGTTTGGCCAATTCCACATTGGTCATGCGCCCGTCGGCCTGAAGATCATGCAGGATGCGCCGATCGATGCGGTCAAGTTTGACCCGCTGCATACGAATTAAACCTCAGGAAAGTGTCAATGTAAGTAATTATATTACAGACTCCCCCGGGGCGGGCAAGTTCATTATGCATCCCGATGCCCACTATAACGACAATATCGTTTCCAATCCGTTTTCCAGGGCCTCATCGGCGACACCGCACCTAAGGATGGAATGTCCTGCCGCGCCTCTTTCCCTCACCCCCCGCTTCGGCATATGGTGAAATCGGAACGATTCGATGAAAGACGAAGGAAAGACCATGGCGACCCACCAGACCAAGGTGCTCATTCTCGGTTCCGGCCCCGCCGGATGCACGGCGGCGATCTACGCCGCCCGCGCCAACCTGTCCCCGATCCTGGTGGCTGGATTACAGCCGGGCGGGCAATTGACCATCACCACCGATGTCGAGAACTTCCCCGGCTTTGCCGATCCCATCCAGGGCCCCTGGCTGGTGGAACAGATGCAGGCCCAGGCCGAAAAAGCGGGATCGGCTTTTCTCTATGATCTGATTACCGCCATTGATTTTTCCAAGCGTCCCTTCGTCGCCACCGGCGATTCGGGCGACACCTATATCGCCGATACCCTGATTCTGGCCACCGGCGCTTCGGCACGCTGGCTGGGGCTCGATAGCGAAAAGAAATTCCAGGGCTATGGCGTGTCGGCCTGTGCGACCTGCGACGGCTTCTTTTTCCGCGACAAGGAGGTCGCCGTGATCGGCGGCGGCAACGCGGCGGTCGAAGAAGCGCTTTATCTGTCCGGCATCGCCTCGAAGGTGACCCTGATCCATCGCCGCGATTCCTTGCGCGCCGAGAAAATCGCCCAGGACCGGCTGTTCGCCAACCCCAAGATTTCGGTGCTGTGGGATTCCGTCGTCGATGAAATCTGCGGCGACGACTCGCCGCCCTCGGTCACCCATCTGGCCGTGCGCAACGTCAAAACCGGCGAAAAATCCCGGCTGAACATCGACGGATTGTTCGTCGCCATCGGGCATTCCCCCAATACCGAACTGTTCAAAGGTGCGGTCACGCTGGACGGGGAAGGCTATGTCATCACCCAACCCGGCACGACCCGGACCAATATCGAGGGCGTTTTCGCCGCCGGCGACGTGCAGGACAAGACCTATCGCCAAGCCGTAACCGCCGCCGGAACGGGCTGCATGAGCGCGTTGGAAGCCGAACGCTTTCTCACGCACCATGGACATGACGCGCCAAGCACGGCAAGATGACGGATTCTGAAAACCTGCCCGAACAAACCGAAACAGGGCGGGACGTCAAAATTGTCGGCTTCTCGTCTGGATCAGGGTTATGGACTGGGACAAATTAAGGGTCTTTCACGCCGTCGCCGAGGCGGGTAGCTTTACCCATGCCGGCGAAACGCTGAATTTGAGTCAATCGGCCGTCAGCCGGCAGATCAGCGCGCTCGAAGAAAGTCTGTCGGTGCCGCTGTTTCACCGGCATGCCCGCGGCCTGATTCTGACCGAACCCGGGGAAATGCTCTACAGCACCGTCCACGACGTCTTCTCCAAACTGGCGATGACCGAGGCGCAGCTGTCGGAAAACCGGGAACGTCCCTGCGGGCCGTTGAAAATCACCACCACGGTGGCCTTCGGCACGCTGTGGCTGACGCCGCGCATCCATGAATTCATCGACGCCTTTCCGGACATCCAGATGACGATCGTGCTGGATGACGGCGAGCTTGATCTGGCCATGCGCCAGGCCGACGTCGCCATCCGCATGAACCCGCCGCGCCAGCCCGATCTGGTGCAACGCCATCTGATGACGCTGAACTACAATGTCTATGCCTCGCCCGACTATCTGGCCCGGCACGGCACGCCGTCGACTCCTGAGGATCTCGACGCCCATCAGCTCATCATCTACAACGAGGCGTCCCGCCTGCCGGTTGGCAATATGAACTGGCTGCTGGAGATCGGCGCGCGGCCTGAACGGCCCCGCCGTCCGGTGCTGAAGGTCAATAATCTGCACGGCATCTTCCGCGCGGTGCAAAGCGGTTTGGGCATCGCAGCCCTGCCCGATTATTTCTCGCTCGAAGCGGACAATCTGGTGCGGATTCTGCCCGAACTGCGCGGCCCCAGCTTCAACGCCTATTTTGTCTACCCCGAGGAACTGCGTCATTCCAAGCGCATCACCGTTTTCAGGGATTTCCTGATCAAGAAAATCGCGGACCACACCCTGCAACTCTCCGCACCGATCACGGCATGAGTTGTGCGCATGACTTGCATGTCTCATACAGGGTGGCCAGAACAGAGCGAAACTCCTATAAAGAATGAAGCGAGATTTGGCGGGTCCGTTTTTGGTATCGGCCTTTCGCTTTCGGGTATCGATTGCCCGAAAGGGGTCTTTTGACCCTGCGTCTCCCAGACGTGAAGCCTCCCTGTTTACTTATAGCCCCCGGTTCTGCCGGGGGTTTTTCTTCTCAATAGCCCCGATTACCGCTCTTTCCTGACATAGCGATTGACGTGAAACCCAGGCCGGAAATCGGCGGGATAGCACCGCTCGTTTCCCCACTGCCTTTATTCGGCGCTTGCCGTTCCGGTTCTTTTAAGGCAGATAGGGCCAGCCGGGCACAGCGGCACGTCCGACCAGGATGAAACCAAAAACACCATGACGGCCCCGCAAACAACTGTCACCAGCCACGACAAATCGCCTTTGAGCGTCCTCGTCCTCGGGGCGCTGGGCGTCGTTTATGGCGATATCGGCACCAGCCCGCTTTACACGCTGCACCAGGCTTTCTCGCCGCATAACGGCCTGACGCCGGACAGAAGCAGCGTGCTGGGCATCCTGTCGCTGATCTTCTGGTCGATCATGCTGATCGTCTCGATCAAATATGTGATCGTGGCGATGCGCGCCAATAATCGCGGCGAAGGCGGCAGTCTGGCGCTGCTGGCGCTGCTGCTGCATAGCGGCGGCGAACGGCGCTGGGTCGCCCCCCTGGCGGCCGCGCTCGGCATCGCCGCCGCCGCGCTGTTCTACGGCGATTCCACCATCACCCCCGCGGTTTCGGTGCTCTCCGCAATGGAAGGGCTCAAGATCGCCATGCCGGGTCTGGGCCATTATATCCTGCCCGCGACCGTCGTCCTCCTGATCGGGCTGTTCGCGATCCAGAGCAAGGGCACCGGCACGATGGGCCGCCTGTTCGCGCCGGTCATGATCATCTGGTTCACGACGCTAGGCGTCCTCGGCGCATCCAGCATCCTGAAAAACCCAGACATCCTGTCGGCTTTGAGCCCCCATTACGCGATCCTGTTCATCCTCGACAAGGGCTTCCTGGGTTTCATGGCGCTGGGATCGGTGATCTTGGCCATCACCGGCTGCGAAACCCTTTATGCCGATATGGGCCATTTCGGCCGCAAGCCCATCGCGCTCGCCTGGTATCTGGTGGTGCTGCCGGGGCTGGTACTGAATTATTTCGGCCAGGGCGCACTGATCCTGTCCCACCCCGCCAGCATCGACAGTCCCTTTTTCCTGCTGGCGCCGAGTTGGGGCCGGCTGCCCCTGGTCCTGTTGGCCACACTGGCGACCATCATCGCTTCGCAGGCGGTCATTTCGGGCGCCTATTCGATGACCGCCCAGGCGATCCAACTGGGCTTCCTGCCGCGCGTGCGCATCCTGCATACCTCGGCCCAGGAACGCGGCCAGATCTTCATCCCGACCCTGAACAGCATGATGATGCTGCTGGTCATCGCTTTGGTGCTGGGCTTCGGCTCTTCGACCAATCTGGCCGCCGCCTACGGCATCGCGGTGGCCGGCACCATGACCATCACCTCGATCATGCTGTGTATGGTCGCCGTCCTGATCTGGCGTTGGCGCAATCCGCTTGCCTACGCCATGCTGGCGCTGTTCCTGATCGTCGATCTGGCTTTCCTGTCCGCCAATATCGGCAAGGTCGCCCAAGGCGGTTGGTATCCGGTGGCCCTGGGCATCGTCCTGTTCGTGTTGCTGATGACCTGGAAACGGGGTCGCCAGCTGGTTGCCCAGCGCCGCATGTCGGGCAATATCGAGATCGGCGAATTCTTCCGCTCGGTTCTGTCCAGTCCCTCGATCTCGCGCCCCAAGGGCACGGCGGTCTTTCTGACCAGCGACCGCAATGTGGTGCCGGCGGCGCTGATGCACAATCTGAAGCACAATCAGGTGCTGCATGAGCGCACCGTGCTGCTGACGGTGGAGATCGACGAAATCCCGCATTTGCCGACCCAGGAGCGGATCGAAAGCGAGCATCTGGGCGACGGGATCTACCGTCTGGTGCTTTATTACGGCTATATGGATGAAACCAACATCCCCAAGACGCTGGCCAACGCCACCGAAGCCCAGCTCGGCTTTTTCTACGAACCGATGAGGCTATCTTATTTCTTGAGCCGCGAGACCATCATCGCGACCAGTGCACCGGGCATGGCGGCGTGGCGCGAAAAGCTGTTCGCCTGGATGTCGCGCAGCGCCGCCTCGGCAATGGAATTCTTCGCCCTGCCGCCCAACCGGGTCATCGAGCTGGGCAGCCAAATCGAAATCTAACGGCCGCCCAGCCGGGAATGGTCAGCGGTTGAGGATGTCGATCAGTTCCTGAATCTGCTTGTCGGTGCGCAGCAGGAAGAAGCCCTGACGCGCCAGATCCGACGGAATGACATAGGAATTGGTCGATCCGTTGGCGACGAAGAATTTATAAAGCAGCGCGCCCGAACGCAGCGACACCAGCATCTTCGCCCAATGCTCCGTCGCCCCCTTGGCGACCAGAACATCGTGGAAATCCTCGCCCATCGCTTCGAGCAGAACGTAGTAGGTGTACATCCGGCCCTTGGTCGCGAAATAAACCTCGGTCGCGCGCGGATCGAAATAGCCGCCGCCGGAAGACAACGCCGTACGCTGGCCATCGCTCAGCAGCGCCAATTCCTCGTCCGAAAAATCGTCCGGCCCCAGCACCGTCAGTTCCAGCGTCGCCGACTGGCTGCCCAGATCCTTGTCGATCTTGGACAGAATGTCGGCCAAACTGCTGGCCAGACGCTCGTAACGCGCCTGCCCCTCGGCCAGACGCCGGTTATAGCGCATCAGCGCCGCGATCCCTTCCCGATACTGCGACACCGCGCTGGGCAGGATGAATGCGGTCGGATCATAGCTGAACTTGCCTTTGGCCACGACCAGATCGGAATCGGCCTCGCCCGAGCTTCGATCCCGGCCGACGATGTCCGACATCTCGTTGACCCAGCGCGCGACGGCATATTGTATGCCTTTCTGATAAGCGGTCATGTTCAGGCTGTGCGCGACCGGCCAAACCCACAGCTTGTTGGGCGCCCAGCCGGTTTTATTGATTTCCAGATCCATCAGCGTCGCCGCCATCGTCACCGCGCGGCTTCCGCCTTCGACGGCGAAATCGGGATTAGGAGCGAGATCAGCGTTATCATCGATCCGGTATTGAATAAAAAAGACCAGCATATAGACCGCGACCGCCAGAACAGGGACGGCAATCAGGGCTTTTTTGGGTAGGGACATGAAGCAGGCTCCGGCGGTTCGCCATCTCGATCGGCAGGGCAAGGGCGCTCGCCCATTCCGGCGGGACAAAACGCCCTTTTCCTTAAGATAATCCCTGTCCCGTCCGGTGCAACACTATTACCATTTTTCTAGTTTTTCTTCTTTTACGCGAATGATACTTAACGATTCATCGCTTGACGGCGAAGAACGGATTATGCCTATTCGAGGCCATCGCGCCGCCGGCTTCGCCCAATCCTGACCGCACGGACGCAATCACGCAAAACAGACCGGCCGAAGGAACTTTTTTTCATGACCAGAACGTCCGTGTCGCGCGTCTCCGACCTTGCCGTCGGCGTCCTTGTCCTGTCTTTGCTTGCCGCCGCCTGCGCCTTCATCGCCAGCAACTGGACTTTGCATCGCCAATCGGTCCAATCCAGTGCCATTACCGCAGCGAACCGCACGCTGATCGACGGCGCCATCGCGTTGCGCTCGCAGGTGCCCATCGTCCAGACCGCCCTGCAAAACGACGCCGATCCGGTCCCAACCTTAAAGGACGCAACCGCTCGCGCCGAAGCGATGCGGGCCGAGGCGATTAAGAACATCGAAGCGCTGCATCTGGAGGAAGGAAAAGCCCTGATCCAGGGCATCGCCGACGCCTGGAAAAAAGCGGCCGAGGAAAGCAAGACGGTGCGCCGGATGGCCGAACGCCCGCTTGCGGAACGCAATCTGGCCGAGACCACGCCCTGGCGCAACGCCGTGTTCGCCACCTTCGACGCCTTTTTCCACGCCTCTCGCGCCATGGGCGACCGGTTGCGCCTCGCCGATCCGATCCTGGCCGAAAACAACCAGATCCTAGGACTGGCCTGGAGCATCCGCGATTCCTACGGCCGGCAATGTTCGCTGCTGCGTCCCTCGATCGCCGTCAACCGCGCGCCTGACCCCGAACGTATCGCCACCTGGAACCAGGGGAAAGGCGCCGCCGACGCCGCCTGGTCCAGCATCGCCCTGCTTGCGGAACGCCCCGGTTTTGCCCCCCATATCCGCGAACAGATCACCTTGGCGCAAAACGCCGCCACGGCGGCTCAAGCGCGGATCGATCAGATCGTCGCCGAACTGGGACGGAACGTTTCCGTTCCGATCTCCGCCAAGGATTGGACCGCCCTGTGCAACGGCCCCTTCGACGCCATCCTGGATATCGGTCATCGGGCGCTCAATGATTCCCAGGCCTACGCCAAGGAAAAAGAAGATCACGCCTTCGCCCGCCTGCTGCTGGCCATCGCCGGGTTGGCCGCCGCGCTGATCGTTGGTTTGTCCTGCGCCATCGCTATGCGTCGGCGCATCACCTGGCCGCTGACGCGTCTGAACGAAACCATGATCGGGCTGGCCCAGGGCGATCTGGATGTCGTCGTGCCCGATTACCGGCGCGGAGACGAAATCTCGGCCATGGCGCACGCCGTCGAAACCTTCCGTGAAAACGCCCGCAACGTGGTCCGGCTGAACAAAGAAGCGGCGCAGAACAAGCTGACGGCAGAAGCCGAACGCCATGCCTTCCTATTGTCCCTGGCGGAACGGTTCGAGCAGAGCACCCTGGGCGCAGTCGATACGGTCGCCTCTTCGGCCGAGGATGTCCGCCAGGCGGCCGAGACGATGAAATCGATCGCAGAACGCAACAGTCAGGCGGCGGCGGAACTTGGGGCAGCGGCAACGCAGACCTCGGAAAATGTCGCCATCGTCGCTGCGGCCACCGATCAATTGTCCAGTTCGATTTCGGACATCGCCCAGCAGATCGCCGAAACCGCCCGGATTTCGGGCGAGGCGTCCGAAAGGACCAGTCATACGCAAGACGCCATCGGCAGCCTCTCCAGCGCGGTCGAGAAGATCGGCGACGTCATCCATTTCATCAATGACATCGCCTCGGAAACCAATCTCCTGGCCTTGAACGCGACCATCGAGGCGGCCCGCGCCGGCGATGCGGGCAAGGGCTTTGCCGTGGTGGCGGGCGAGGTCAAGAATCTGGCCAACCAGACCGCCCAGGCCACGCAGAACATCGAAGCCCAGGTCCGGGACATCCAGGACAAGACCCGTTCCACCGTGACCGACATTCACGGCATCGGCGGCGTCATCAAAGACGTGCAGGGCATTTCCGCCATGGTCGCCTCGGCGGTCGAAGAACAGAGCGCGGCGACGCAAGAAATTTCCCGCAATGCCAGAATGGCATCCGAAGCGACCAGGAACGTGTCCGAAACCGTAACCGCCCTGTCCGAGACGGGGCAGGAAACGGAACAGGCCGCCAGCACGGTGTTCGCCGCGTCGCACGCTTTGTCGGTTCAAACGGCCAGCCTGAAGGAAGCCATCGCCGACTTCATCCTCAACCTGAAAAACGCCCGGCCATAACTGGTTCTCTGCGGGGGTTTTCACTCCCGATCGGGCGACGGCGCGACCGTCAGCGGGATCGGCGGGGTTTCCGGGCAGGGGCCGCGTTCGGCGCCCCTCTCCGCCCCTTGCCGCTGCGCGCCCCCGCGCGGACCGGCGATGGCTCCGTCCCCGCCGCGACGCCCAGATCGTTCAGATCCAGCCGGCGCAATTCGTCGCGCAGCCTTGCCGCTTCCTCGAATTCCAGATCGGCGGCCGCCGCCAGCATGCGCTTTTCCAGATCGGCTTTATAAGAAGCCAGATCCTTGCCGACCCGGTGATCGTCCCCGCTACGGATCGCAACATCCAGATAATCTTGTTCATAGACGCTGGCGAGCGCGTCGCCGATCCCCTTGCGGATGCCTTCGGGCGTGATGCCGTGTTCTTCGTTATAAGCCTGCTGGCGGGCGCGGCGGCGGTTGGTTTCGCCGATGGCGTATTTCAGGCTATCGGTCATCTTATCGGCGTAAAGCAGAACCCGCCCGTCGATATTGCGCGCCGCCCGCCCGATGGTCTGCACCAGCGAGGTGCGCGAGCGCAGGAAGCCTTCCTTATCGGCATCCAGAATCGCCACCAGCGCGCATTCGGGGATATCGAGCCCTTCGCGCAGCAGGTTGATGCCGACCAGAACGTCGAACGCGCCCAGACGTAAATCGCGCACGATCTCGATGCGTTCCAGCGTGTCGATATCCGAATGCAGATAGCGCACCCGCACATCCTGTTCAAACAGGTAGTCGGTCAGATCCTCGGCCATGCGCTTGGTCAGCACCGTGACCAGAACGCGCTCGCCCCGCTTGGCCGCAATCCGCACTTCGGCCAGCAGATCGTCGACCTGATGCTCGACCGGACGCACCTCGCACACCGGATCGATCAGGCCGGTGGGACGGATGACCTGTTCGACGAAGACGCCGCCCGACCGTTCCAGCTCCCATTGGGCCGGCGTGGCCGAGACGAATACCGTCTGGCCGCGCATGACGTCCCATTCCTCGAATTTCAGCGGCCGGTTATCGACGCAGGACGGCAGCCGGAATCCATATTGGGCCAACGTACTTTTGCGGTTGAAGTCGCCTTTGAACATGCCGCCCACCTGCGGCACCGTGACATGCGATTCATCGACGAACAAAAGCGCATCTTCGGGCAAATATTCAAACAAGGTCGGCGGCGGCTCGCCCGGCGCGCGGCCCGTCAGGTAGCGCGAATAGTTCTCGATCGATTTGCAATGGCCGGTGGCGGCCATCATCTCGATATCGAAACCGGTGCGTTCGGCGATCCGCTGGGCTTCCAACAGCTTGCCCGCATTGGTGAACGCCTCGATTTGTTCCTTCAGTTCGACTTTGATCCCCTCGATCGCCGCCGTCAGCGTCGGTTTCGGCGTAACATAGTGGCTGGACGGAAACACGGTGATCGCGGTCAGACCGCAGGTCTTCTCGCCGGTCAGGGGATCGAACTCGGCGATCGATTCGATCTCGTCGCCGAACAGCGAGACGCGCCAGGCGCGGTCCTCGTAGTGAACCGGGAAAATCTCGATATTGTCGCCGCGCACGCGGAAAGTGCCGCGCTGGAGGATTTGATCGTTGCGGGTATATTGCAACTCCACCAACCCCTTCAGCAGCGCGCGCTGGTCGATGCTGGCCCCCACTTCCAGCGGAATAGTCATGCGGGCGTAGGATTCCACCGCGCCGATACCATAGATGCAGGAAACCGAGGCGACGATGACCACGTCGCGGCGTTCCAGCAACGCGCGCGTCGCCGCATGGCGCATACGGTCGATCTGTTCGTTGATCGCCGAATCTTTCTCGATATAGGTGTCGGTGCGCGGCACATAGGCTTCGGGCTGGTAGTAATCGTAATAGGAAACGAAATACTCGACCGCGTTGTCGGGAAAAAACGACTTCATCTCGGCATAAAGCTGCGCCGCCAACGTCTTGTTGGGCGCCAGGATCAGAGCCGGGCGGCCCAGCCGGGCGATGGTATGCGCCATGGTAAAGGTCTTGCCCGACCCGGTCACGCCCAGCAGCACCTGATCGCGTTCGCCCTGTTCGATTCCGGTTGTCAGGGCATCGATCGCGCCGGGCTGGTCGCCTGCCGGGGCATAGTCGGAGACGAGGCGGAAATCGGCGCGGGGGCCGGCGGGACGCCGTTCGAGAAACGGCATATCGAGGAGTCGGGGCTGGATCATGATCCGTCCTCATATGGGGCGGGACGGGCCGCCGCGCCAGGGGTTAAAATCCCCGGCGCGGTTTGGGGAGGCAACGGTCGTGCCGGCCTTTCAGCTGGCTGTTTTCTTCGCCAGCTTGCCCATGAATTTCTCCCAGCCGACAACCATGCGGCCATGGGTTCCCCGGCCGATCACATCGACGCCGTCATGAGCGGTGACGGCGAAGGTCAGCAGGCGGCCTTCGACCTTTTCCAAGGTGGCCTCGACCGTGACCGTCAGCCCGACGGGGGTCGCTGCTTCATGGCTGATATTGAACGCAACGCCAAGCGAGCCTTCGCCCTCGTCCAGATGCGGGGCCATCGCGCCGATGCAGCAGCACTCCATCAACCCGATCATATTGCCGCTGGCCAAAACCTCGGGCATTGCCTTGATCTCGGCCCTACCGCCGAACAGATGCGGCACCGTCTCGTCAACCTGAACCTTGTGGGTCAGGCTGTTCTTGATGCCGGGAACCATGCTGGACTTCATTCCTTCCTCTCCATCGTCGATATTGTAAAAAATTGCGGTCAGTATCGCCTGGACAAGGCGTTTCGCCAAGGCTCCCCTTAACGGCGCTTGCGCGCGCATCGGCGCCGCAGTAGCTTTTCGTCCGCCGTTTTTTTCTCACACCTTTGTTTTAAGGAATGTGTCATGTCGATTCTCGCCAACCGCCTGTCGCTCATCAAGCCGTCGCCAACCATGGCGGTGACCCAGAAAGCGGCCGAGCTGAAAGCCCAGGGACGCGATATCATCGGGCTTGGAGCGGGCGAGCCGGATTTCGACACCCCCGATTCGATCAAGGCGGCGGCCAAGGCCGCGCTGGACCGGGGCGAGACCAAATACACCGCCGTGGCCGGCACGCCGGCCCTGCGCAAGGCGATCGCGGCCAAGTTCAAGCGCGAGAACGGGCTTGACTACACGCCGGAGCAAATCACCGTCGGCGTCGGCGGCAAGCATGTCCTTTACAACGCGCTGATGGCCAGCCTGAACCCCGGCGACGAGGTGATCATCCCCGCGCCCTATTGGGTCAGCTATCCCGACATCACGCTTCTGGCCGAAGGCACGCCGGTGATCGTGCGCTGCCCCGAGGAAGCGGGCTTCAAGCTCGCTCCCGCCGATCTGGAAGCGGCAATCACGGCCAAGACCAAATGGCTGATCCTGAATTCTCCGTCCAACCCGACCGGCGCGGCCTACACCAAGGCCGAGCTGGAAGCCCTGGCCGCGGTGCTGCGCCGCCATCCCCATGTCTGGGTGATGTCCGACGACATCTATGAGCACATGGTCTATGACGGCTTTGAATTCTTCACCATCGGTCAGGTCGCGCCCGATCTGTTCGAACGGACCCTGACCGTCAACGGTCTGTCCAAGGCCTATGCGATGACCGGCTGGCGCGTCGGCTATGCGGGCGGGCCCAAGGCTCTGATCGCGGCGATGAACAAGATCCAGTCGCAGAGCGCCACGCACACCAGCTCGATCAGCCAAGCCGCCGGAGTCGAGGCGCTGAACGGCCCGCAGGACTTCATCCCCAAAAATGCTGCCCTGTTCAAGGAACGCCGGGATCTGGTCGTGGGCATGCTGAACAGATGCGCCGGCATCACCTGCAAGACGCCTGAGGGCGCGTTCTACGTCTATCCGTCCTGTGCCGGGACGATCGGCAAGAAGACGCCGGACGGTAAGGTCATCAAGACCGACGGCGATTTCGTCACCTATCTCCTGGAAGCCGAGGGCGTGGCCGTGGTCCAGGGCGAGGCATTCGGCCTGTCGCCTTATTTCCGCATCTCCTACGCCACCGACAATGCCAGCCTGATCAAAGCGTGCGAGCGCATCCAGCGTTTCTGCGCCAGCCTGTCCTGAAAGCGGGGGTCTGATTTCAGGCCCAGCCCCATACGGAACCGCCCCCTTTTCCCCATCGGACAAGGGGGCGTTTTCATTTCCTCCCCTTCCCCGGATGGTCTTTGCCCGAAACGGTCTTTACGCCGCCGGACAGGGATGCCACTCTTTCTAAAGCCGTACTTTAATCTTTGAGTGCGGAAACGTGCTCTTTCAGGTGCGGGAGAATTAGAACATATAGAGAACGAAGGGAAGGGGAAGCATGACATCCAGGTCCACATTGCCCCGTGTCGCCGCCCTTGTCGGGCCCTATTCCAGCGGCAAAACCTCCTTGCTCGAAAGCCTCCTATTCGCCACCGGCGCAATTGCGCGCAAAGGATCGATAAAGGAAGGAAACACCATCGGCGACGCGACGCCGGAAGCCCGCCAGCGGCAAATGAGCGTTGAAATCAGCGCTGCCACAACCTCTTATCTCGATGACCGCTGGACCTTTCTCGACTGCCCAGGCTCGATCGAGTTCCAGCAAGACAGCCTAAGCGCCCTGTCCGTCGCGGACATCGCCGTGGTGGTGGTCGAACCCGAACCGGCGCGCGCGATCATGGTGGCGCCCCTGCTGAAATTCCTGGAACAAGAATCGGTGCCGCATCTTGTGTTCATCAACAAGGTGGAATCGGACGAAGCGCCGCTGCGCGAGACTCTGGAAGCCTTGCAGGCGGTATCCGAACGACCCTTGCTGATGCGCCAGATCCCGATGCATGAAGGCGGCGCGATCACCGGCTTCATCGATCTGGTCAGCGAACGCGCCTTCCGTTATCGCAAGGAAGGCGGCCCCTCGGATCTGATTTCGCTTCCCAAAACCGAACTGTCCGACCAGCAGACCGCTCGCCAGGCGATGCTGGAAAATCTGGCCGATCTCAATGACGATCTGCTGGAGGCGCTTCTATCGGACGTCGTGCCGCCCAGCCGCGACATTTTCGACTCGCTCGCCCGCGAAATCGCCTCCGACCGCGTCGTGCCGGTGCTGTTCGGTTCGGCGGCGCAGGACAACGGCATTCATCGTTTGCTGAAATCCCTGCGTCACGACACCCCCGGTCCGGACGAAACCAGCAAAAGGCTGGGCGTGGCGGATACGGGCGGTCCTTTGGCGCGGGTGTTCAAGACCATCCACGCCCCCCATACCGGCAAGCTGTCCTATGCCCGGATATGGCGGGGAACCTTCACCGAGGGCATGACCATCGACGGACAGCGTCCCAGCGCCCTGCTTGGCCCCTTGGGAGCAACCCTGTCCAAGCTGGCCCGGGCCGAGATCGGCGATATCGCGGCTTTCGGCAGACTGGAAGACGTGGCCACGGGGGCCATCCTGGGGCAGGCCGATCCCGGCATGCCGCCCTGGCCCGCGCCGATGCCGGGATTGTTCCCGCTGGCGCTGCACGCCGAAAAGAAACAAGACGACGTCAAACTGACCGCCGCCCTGACGAAACTGGTCGAAGAGGATGCCTCGCTTTCGCTCAGCCATTCCGCCGCCACCGGCGAACTGGTTCTGTGGGGACAGGGCGAAATCCACCTGCTGGTCGCGCTGGAAAAACTGAAAAGCCGCTTCAATTTGGCGGTCGTCAGCCACAAACCCCAGGTACCCTATCAGGAAACCATCCGCCAGGGCGTCTCGCAGCATGGCCGCCATAAACGCCAAAGCGGCGGCCACGGCCAATTCGGCGACGTCTATCTGGACATCGAACCCCGGCCTCGCGGCAGCGGCTTCCAGTTCGTGGACCGTATCGTCGGCGGCGTGGTGCCCCGGCAATATATCCCCGCCGTCGAGGAAGGGATCATCGATTATCTGCGTCAGGGACCGCTGGGCTTTCCGGTGGTGGACGTCAAGGTAACGCTGACCAATGGCAGCTACCACAGCGTGGACAGTTCGGACATGGCCTTCAAGACCGCCGCACGCATCGGCATGAGCGAAGGCATGCCCAAATGCGATCCGGTGTTGCTGGAGCCGGTTCTGTCGGTACGGATCAACGTCCCGTCCGAATACACATCAAAGGCGCAACGCATCATTTCCGGCCGCCGCGGCCAAATTCTGGGCTATGAACCCAAGGAAGGCTGGAAAGGTTGGGACAGCGTCGCGGCCTATCTGCCCCAGGCCGAAATGAGCGACATGATCGTCGAACTGCGGTCCCTGACCATGGGCGTGGGCACCTTCTCCTGGGGATTCGACCATTTGCAGGAATTGTCCGGCAAGCCCGCCGACAAGGTGGTCGAAGACCGCAAAGCCGCCTTGACGG
>JAYFRE010000113.1:0-5608 GCA_034926235.1 Rhodospirillaceae bacterium | reverse complement strand
GTTGCTAGGCGGCGCGGTGGTGGTGCTGTTCTTCATCGGCTGGTGGGCCTCGTCCCGCTATATCGAACAAAGCGGTATCCCCGATCCCGGACCGGCAGTCGTGGACGAAGTCGCCGGCCAATGGCTGACCTTGGTCGCGGTACCCCTCGATCCCCTGCTCTATCTGATCGGCTTTCTGCTGTTCCGGATCTTCGACATCATCAAGCCCTGGCCGGTATCCTGGGCCGACCGGCGTGTCGGCGGCGGTCTGGGCGTGATGCTGGATGATATCCTAGCCGGGCTTTACGCCCTGGCGGCTCTGCTGGTCCTGGAAGCGATGCGGGCGACGGTATGAGTCCGATCTGGCCCCAGGAACTGAGCGTCTCGGCGAACCGGCTGCTGGAAGCCTGCCGGGCCCGCAGGGCGACATTGGCGGTCGCGGAATCCTGCACCGGCGGCTTGATCGCGGCGGCGCTGACATCCATCGCCGGTTCGTCGGCGGTTCTGGAACGCGGCTTCGTCACTTATTCCAATGCCGCCAAGACCGAGATGCTGGGCGTGCCCGCCCCGTTGATCGAAGCCCATGGCGCAGTCAGCGCCGAAGTGGCCGAAGCCATGGCCGAAGGGGCGTTGGCGCATTCCAGGGCCAGCCTCGCTGCTTCCGTGACCGGCATCGCCGGCCCGGACGGGGGGGTGCCCGGCAAACCGGTCGGAACCGTTTTCATCGCTGTCGCAAAAAAAGACGCGCCCACGCTATGGCAGGAACACCATTTCGCGGGCGACCGCGCCGCCATCCGCGCCGCTTCGGCGCTGGCCGTGCTCGCCTTGCTTCTGGAAAGGGCCGAGGAGACGCGATAACGGCGTTTCGCCCCTATCGCCCAGCCCGCGCCGGCGACGCGCCATACAGGCTTTTCGCGCGGCGTTCAAAGGCGGCGACCATCATCGCTACCGCCTCGCCGAAAAAGCTTCCGATCAGGACTTGGAGCATTTTCGAGCGGAATTCAAAATCGATGAAGAAATCGACCATGGTCCCGCCCTCCACCGGCTCGAACAGCCAGCGGCAATTCAGATATTTGAACGGTCCGTCCCGATAGACGATATCCAGCCGTTCGGGCCTGGTCAGAGTCGCTTCCGAGGTGAAGCGTTCACGGATCATCTTAAAGCCGATCGCCATCTCGGCCAGAATCACGTCGCCATCCCGGCGCTTGACCTTAGCCCCCACACACCAGGGCAGGAACCGGGGATATTTTTCGACATCGGCGATCATGTCGAAAAGCTGTTCCCGGTCATAGGGCATGAACCGGCGCTCGGAATGGACCGGCATCAGGCAACGACTCCTTTTTCCGCGTCCCGTTCGGCCCGCGCCTTGCGCAGCGCCTCGAAATCCTGGCCGGCATTGTGCGACGAGCGCGTCAGCGGCGACGCCGACACCAGCAGGAACCCTTTGGCATAGGCTTTGCGTTCATAATCGGCGAATTCTTCCGGTTCGACGAAACGGCTGACGGCGACATGCTTCAAGCTCGGCTGGAGATACTGGCCGATGGTCAGGAAATCGACACCGGCGGAACGCAGATCATCCATGACCTGAACGATCTCGCCCGGCTCTTCGCCCAATCCCAGCATGATGCCGGATTTGGTGAACTGGTTGGGATCGATCTCTTTGACCATCTGCAAAAGGCGCAAGGATTCAAAATAGCGGGCGCCGGGACGGATCGTCGGATAGAGCCGGGGAACCGTTTCCAGATTATGGTTGAAGACGTCGGGCCGGGCTTCGGCGACGCGGCGGATCGATCCTGCCTTGCGGCGAAAATCGGGAGTCAGAATCTCGATTGTCGTTCCCGGCGACAATTCGCGGACCCGTTCGATACATTCGATGAACTGGGACGCGCCGCCATCGGGCAGATCGTCCCGATCGACCGAGGTGATGACGACATGGGACAAGCCCATCGCTTTGACCGATTGCGCCAGATTGAGCGGTTCGGACGGATCGGGAGGCAAAGGCCGTCCCGTCGCCACATTGCAAAAAGCGCAGGCGCGCGTGCAGATATCGCCCAGGATGATGAAGGCCGCGTGGCGAGACTTCCAACATTCACCGATATTCGGACAGGAGGCTTCCTCGCACACCGTATGCAGATTGCCCTTGCGCATCAGCGAACGCACTTCCGCCGCCTCAGTCGAGGTAGGCGCTTTGACGCGCAACCATTGGGGCTTTCTGGGGCTGGGATTGTCGGGCTTGAACGCTTTTTCGGGGTGACGGAGAACGGCCTTCTCGGACATGAGCGACACCTTGCAAAACAAAGTCAAAGACAAGCGGTCTTCGGGACGATGGTCCGGGTCGGTGCGGCGGGCCTTGACGTTCCCCGGTCAGTAATGGATGACCCTCCCAAAAGCGTCAAGAACCGATTCATGCATCATTTCGCTCAAGGTGGGATGCGGGAAAACGGTCTCCATCAACTCCGCTTCGGTCGTTTCCAGGCTTCGGGCGATGGTAAAGCCCTGAATCAGCTCGGTGACTTCGGCCCCGATCATGTGCGCGCCCAGCAGTTCGCCGGTCCGCGCGTCGAAAATCGTTTTGACCAGCCCTTCCGTCTCGCCCAAGGCGATGGCGCGACCATTGCCGATAAAGGGAAAACGTCCGACCCGGATATCGCGTCCACTCTCGCGGGCCTTGGCCTCGGTCAGACCAACGCTTGCGATCTGCGGATGGCTGTAGGTGCAGCCCGGGATCGATCCCGCCTTCAACGGGTGCAGTTCCGCTAGGCCGGCAATGCGTTCGACGACCAGGATGGCTTCGTGGCTGGCCTTGTGGGCAAGCCAGGGCGGACCGGCCAGATCACCGATGGCGTAAATACCGGGCGCGCCGGTTTCCAACCACTGATCGACCACGACATGGGTTTTTTCGACCGCAACCCCGGCCTCTTCCAAACCGATCCCCTCGACATTGCCGACAATGCCGACCGCGGACAGAACCCGGTCGGCTAAAATCTCCTGCGTTTTCCCGTTCGCCTCGATGGTCAACGTCACATGATCCGGGCCCTTCACAATACCGGCAATGCGCGCGCCCGTGACGATTTTCATTCCTTGTTTTGTAAATGATTTCAAGGCAATATTTGATATTTCCTCGTCTTCAATGGGAAGAATGCGATCCACCATTTCGATGATGTGGACCTCTGAGCCCAAGGCGTTGAAGAAACTGGCGAATTCTATTCCAATCGCACCAGACCCGATCACCGCCAGACGTTTCGGCACCAGATCGGCGACCAGGGCCTCGCGGTAGCTCCAAACCAGCTTTCCATCCGGTTCCAATCCGGGGATCACCCGCGCCCGCGCGCCGGTCGCCAGGATGATGTGCGGGGCCGACAGGGTGGCGATTTCCTTGCCATCCTTTTCCACCTGGACCCGGCCCTTGCCCGCAAGACGGCCCCGTCCGTCGAACACCGTCACCTTGTACTTTTTCAAAAGATGGGTGACGCCGGCCTGCAACTGGCCGGCGACACCACGCGACCGGGCGACGATCTTGGCCAGATCAAAACCGATACCCGTGGCCGACAAGCCATAGGATTCGGCATGGCGCATCGTCCGATAGACATCCGCCGAACGCAGCAGCGCCTTGGTCGGGATGCAGCCCCAGTTCAGGCAGACGCCGCCCAGATGCTTTTCCTCGACCAGGGCAGGATTTAAGCCCAGTTGGGCAGCGCGGATCGCCGCGACATAACCGCCCGGTCCGCCGCCGACAATGACAACGCCGAATTGGGTTTCAGCCATGATGGTTCCTTTTCCCCTAAAGCAGCATGGTCAGAGGTTCTTCGATCAATGCCTTGAAGACACTCATGAACTCGGCCCCGGTCGCGCCGTCCACGACGCGATGGTCGGCGGAAAGCGTGCAGCTCATCACCGTCGCCACCGCCAATTCTCCGCTCCTAACCACCGGGCGCGGTTCGACCGAGCCTATGGCCAGAATGGCGGCCTGGGGCGGATTGATGATGGCGGCGAATTCTCGCGCCCCCATCATGCCCAGATTGGAGATCGAGAAGCTGCCGCCCTGGAATTCTTCCGGACGAAGCTTGCCTTCCTGCGCTTTGGCGATCAGCGCCTTGCTCTCCGCAGCGATGGTCGCCAACCCCTTATGATCGGCATGATGGATGATCGGCGTGATCAGGCCGGACCCCGTCGCCACCGCCACCGAGACATCGACATCCGTGTAACGCCGGATCGAATCCCCGGCGAAGGAGGCGTTGACCGCCGGCACCTTGCGCAAGGCGAGGGCTGCGGCACGGATGATGAAATCATTGATCGAAAGCTTGTAGTCCTTTGATCTTCCGTTCAAATCTGACCGAAGCGCCAGCAGTTTGTCGGCGACGCAATCCACCGTCAGATAGAAATGCGGGATGGTGCTCTTGGATTCGGACAGTCTCGTCGCGATAACCCGGCGCATCGAGGACAAGGGTTCCTCGACAAAAGCGGGGCCGAAAGGCGGCGCAGCCGAAACGGGCCGGGCCGGGGATGGCGCGGCGGCAGGAACGGGTTGCGGCATGGCAGCGGCTTGGCGCGGGGCCCTCAAGGCAGCCTCGATGTCGCTTTTGATGATCCGGCCCCGAGGACCGCTGCCGGTGATGCCGGCAAGATCGAGGCCGGCCTCGTGCGCCAGACGGCGCGCCAGCGGGCTGGCGAAGATCTTGGTCCGGCCTGTCCCGGCGGATGAAGGCTGGGCGGGCCGGGGCGACGGTGCGGCAGGAGCGGCGGCTGCTGCCGGCGGTGCGGCAACCGGGCTCCGGGCGACAGCGGGCGCATCCAGAGCCGAGGCGGCCTCGCCCTCCTCCAGGATCAGGGCCAGGACCTGATTGACCTTGACCCCGGCGGTGCCTTCCGGCACCAAAATCCGTCCCAGGACGCCCTCGTCGATGGTTTCGACCTCCATCACCGCCTTGTCGGTTTCGATTTCGGCCACCACATCGCCGGATTTCAGGCGATCCCCTTCCTTTTTGACCCAGCGCGAGAGCTTGCCTTCGGTCATCGTCGGCGACAGCGCCGGCATCAGGATTTCGATCGGCATCGGATTCCCCTTCTAGCGGTAGCAGACGGCCTTGGCGGCGGCGACGATATCCTCGGTCTGCGGCAGGGCCAGATGTTCCAGATTGGCGGCATAGGGCATCGGCACATCCTTGCCCGTCACCCGTGTCACCGGCGCGTCGAGCCAGTCGAAGGCCATCTCCTGGATCTGCGCCGCGATTTCAGCGCCGATGCCCGCCACCGGCCATCCTTCTTCGACCGAAACGACCCTGCCCGTCTTTTCCGCCGAGGCGATCAGAGTTGCCGTGTCCAAGGGCCGCAGCGAACGCAGATTGATCACTTCGGCGGATATGCCCTCGCCGGCCAGGGTTTCGGCGGCGTCCAGGGCCAATTTCACCATGCGCGAAAAGGCGATGATGGTGACGTCCCGGCCTTCGCGTTCGATCTTGGCCTTGCCGATCGGAATGACGAAATCGGGGTCTTCGGGCACGTCGAAGGACTGGCCGTAAAGCAGCTCGTTCTCCAGCACCACCACCGGATTGGGGTCGCGGATCGCCGCCTTCATCAATCCCTTGGCGTCCGCGCCCGAATAGGGAGCGACCACCTTCAAGCCCGGGCA
>JAYFRE010000150.1:0-19859 GCA_034926235.1 Rhodospirillaceae bacterium | reverse complement strand
CCGGTTCATCCCCGCGCGTGCGGGGAACACTCTGGCTGGAAACCATTGATCCATAAGACTATTCACGATGTCAAAGAATCTACCGGCAAAAATGGGCTTTTGGCGACGGGAAAATAGGCGCGCTTTTCCCCGCCTCCGCCTTCCAGGAATCGGGATAGATGCGTCCCTATCCGGCGCGCGTGACGATGGCTCCGGGTCTGCCCATCCGGTCCGCCGAACCGGATGGGTGCCCCCTTTTCAAGACTGCCGGTCCGATCACGATCCGTTCCGTTTTCGAGATCAGCCCGACCTTCCGCGCCTCTTCGACCAGAGAGTCGCGGAATTGCGGATGGGCGATCCGCACCAGGGACTGAACCCGGTTGCGGACGCAGTCATTATGGACGTTGGCGATGCCATATTCGGTGACGAAGTTTTGGCTGTCCGTACGCGGCGTGGTCACCACCGCGCCCGGCGGCAGGGCGACATTGATCCTGGACACCAGCGAACCGTCCTTGGCCTTGGCGGTCGAGGGGAAACAGAGGAAGCTTCGCCCGCCTTCGGAAAAGGCCGAGCCGCGCACGAAATCGATCTGCCCGCCGGTGCCGCTGAACTGATCGAATCCGATCGATTCCGAACAGGCCTGCCCGGTCAGATCGCACATCAGCGTGCTGTTGATCGACACGAAATTCTTGTTCTGGCCGATCACGCGCGGATCGGTGATGTAGCTGATCGGATAGGCCTTGATCACCGGGTTGCGGTCCATGAATTTGTACAGCGCGGTCGATCCCAGGCCGAAACCGATGGTCATCTCGCCGGGATGCAATGTTTTCCGGCTGCCGGTGATGACGCCCTTTTGCGCCAGATCCATCATCGAATCGGTCAGCATCTCGGTATGGATGCCGATATCCTTGAAGCGGTCGAGCGAAAAGCCGATGGCGTTCGCCACTCCGCCGATGCCCAGTTGCAGCGTGATCCCGTCATCGAGCCGTTCCAGGACGAAAGACGCGATCTTGCGGTCCGTCTCCCCGACGGCGGGCTGGGGCAGTTCGGCGACCTTATGGTCCGCTTCGCAGATCCAGGTCGCGTCGCGGACATTGATGAAGGCGTCCTTGGTGCCGAAGACATAGGGCACCTCGCGGTTGACTTGCAGGATCACCGTTTCGGCGCAGGCATTGGCGGCGGCGCTGTAGAAGGTCCCGATCGACCCGTAGCTCATATTGCCGTCCTCGTCCGGGGCCGAGACCTCGATGATCGAGACGGTCGGCTTGATCCGTTCCTGCACCAGCCGGTCCGATTGCGAAAAAGCGTAGGAGGTCAGGTCCATATTGCCTTCCGCGTAGTGCCGACGCTCATAAGGACCCATGAAGATGGCGTGATGGCGGATATGGCCGCGATACTCGCCCTTCATATAGTCGAAGGGGTAGAGCAGCAGCACCCCGGTCATGGTGACGTCCTCAAGTTCCTTGTAACGCCGCCCGATGGCCTCGATCAGTGTCGAGGGCGCGCTGCCGCAGGGCGGATAGACGACCCGATCATGAGATTTGATCTTGGCCGCAGCCTCTTCCACCGACAGCAATTTTCTTTTGTAGATGTCCTTCCACGTCATGATGCACCTGTTGGTCATGAGGGCGGGAACCATCGGCTCCCAAGGCTTCGCGGTTATTTCCCGGTAAAGACAGGCGCTCTCTTATCCTTGAACGCCGCCACACCTTCCCGATGATCGGCAGTGCGCATACAGACCGTCTGGGCTTCGGTCTCGATCTCCAGCGTCGTCGCCAGATCGATCATGCCGCTCATATTGATGACTTTTTTGATCATCGCCAAAGGCATCGGCGGCCCTGCGACCAGACGTCGCGCAAAGGCGTAGGTTTCCGCCTCCAACCGGTCATCGGCAACCAACCGGTTGACGAAGCCCAGTTTTTCGGCGGTTTCCGCGTCGATCAGATCGGCGGTGAACATCAGTTCCTTGGCCTTGTAGGGACCGACGATGCGCGGCAGCAAGTAATGAGCGCCGCAATCGGGAACCAGCCCGACCTTGGAAAAGCTTTGCGCGAACCGAACCGACGTCGCGCAGAAAACGATATCGCTGGCCAGGGTAAGGCTGAACCCCGCCCCGGCGGCAACGCCATTGACCATGGCGATGATCGGCTTCGACAGGTTCATCATCGCCGCGGTAACGCTGCCGGCGCGGGCGATGAAGGTGCGCGCCGCGCTCAGCTCATCCAATGAAACGAGATGGAACAGATCGCCGCCGGCGCAAAAGGCCTTGCCCCTGCCGGTCAGGACCACGACGCGGACCGTCTGGTCCGCCGCGATATCGTCCAGCGCGGCAAGTAAATCCTCGACCAGAACATCGTTCAAAGCGTTCATGGCGGAAGGTCGGTTGAGATAAATCGTGGCGATAGCGTCTTGCTTGGCAAGCTCGATAGCGGAATATTTTTTTGACATCGTCATACCTCCGCAAAAGACAGGATAACAATGACCGAAAAAATAAGATCAGCGCATATTTAGTATATTTAATTTAAAAACACGCTGCGCTTATCGATGATCAATAATTATGACTGCGCGTCACTCCCATAAATTCTGAATTTTATCGAAAGATTACTTAAATTATGCCCATGATGCGTTTTTTATATTGAAAAACTACACAAAAAGCATAACTCCACCTCTGTGTTCCGGCCAGAATTTTATGCTGCCCCGCAGCCTCTGCCGGCGTGAAACCCACCGCATTCACGCCGTTAGCCGGCGATGGCGTTATCGTCCATCGGGGGAGAGGGCCGCCGCAGGATCCACAGGGCGACAGCGGCCATGACCGCAAAGACGGCGGCAGCCAGCCACAGGGGCGGCTGCGCGAAAAAAAGGAAGCAGGCAAAACCTACCGTCTTGCCAAGACAGGCGTAAAGCTTGGCGCGCCGCGACATCGCGCCATGCGTTCTCCAGGCTCGGAGAGAGGGGCCGAAGCGCGGATGGTCCAGCAGCCAGGCTTCAAGCTTGGGCGACGACCGGCCAAAGGCCCAGGCCGCACCGATCAGAAAAATCGTGGTCGGCATGACCGGCAACGCTGCGCCGATCGCTCCCAACGCCAGAAAGACATAGCCCAGCACCCGGAACGCCAGCCTTCCGCGGGAGGACAAGGGCGGTTCGGAGTTCTCTCCTTTTACGGGCAATCCGGCTTCGTGATCCTCCATCCCTTCGCCCCGGCGACCGTTTTCTCAAAGCAGCGCCTGAACGCCGCCCACACGATAGCGTCCGCACTTTCCACGCGATAGCTCAAACCGTGACGCGGCGGTTAACAGAGTGATTCCAAAAGGCCGATCCGAAGACGGATGCTGCGTTTACGGCTCGGCCCGCCATTCCCGGCGCAAGATGGCATATTGCATCGTGTTCTCGAATATCGGCGCACCCTTGTCGTCGGTTACGAAGGATATGAACTCCAGGAACAGCCCCTCTTCCCGCATCCCTAATTTTTCACACAACCGCCGGGAGGCGATATTGTCTTCCTCCACATAAGCATAAAGACGGCGGGCGCGCTTTGCCGTGAACAGATGCGCAAACAGCGCCCGCGCGGCTTCATAGGCATAGCCCGCGCCGCCGAAATCTTCGTTGAAGTTCCAGCCGACGGAATAGGTATCGGGCGGCTCGTGCTCGCAAAACAAATCGCCGATCAAACGATCCGAGCCCTTCAGACAAACGGCGATCTGCTCATCGCTGCCGGCGCGCGCCTCCACATCGGCCCGGGCCGCATCGAGATCGGCAAGTTTGAGCGAGACGAAACAATGCGGCCTGGGCTGATGCACATAGGCAAACAAATCCTCGGCATCGCCCTGCCGGAAATTTCTTAGAATCAGCCGGTCGGTTTCGATCGCGTTCATGCCGGCGTCCCTTCGGATTTCATCCTTGCGGCCTTATCCCTGTTCGTTCATCCGGCCATGGCCGGAACCCGGTTGTCCTTTATGCCGTCCGCACGATCCAGACAAGCGCGCTCCGCCAACCCGTGCGGTTCGGCGGCCATGTGCCAGATGAAGCGGAAAGGGGCCATATTAGAGATCGCCCCGCCGGCGATTCTATTCCGGGCTGGGCGCAGCAGGGGATTTGATGACCCCCCCTGATCCCGCCCGGAATTTAAAGCCCGCTCAGGAAAAGGGGATGCCCTTCTTGACCATGTGATCGACCAGGCGGCCCTGCACTAGGTCGATGCCCATGCTGCGCGCGAAACGCAGGCTTTCGGCGCTGTCGCAATGGGCGAGCAGGAAACGGGGCATGTCGGGCTTCTTGATCTTCTGCGCGATATAGCGTGCGGCGTCGTCATCCAGATGCGCCGCCTCGCCGGACCAGAACAATTTGGCGTAGTCGCAGGGCAGGCCGGCGAAATCGATGGCGGCGATATTGAGGAAGGACAGGCCGTCAAGCAGCAGGCTATAGCCGCGCTGGCGGAGGAAAGGCGCCAATTCACGATAAAGGCGCATATTTTCAAACACATCGGTCTTGTTGAGTTCCAACACCGTGGACCGCCGCCGCTTTTCGTCCAGTTCCGTATCGAAGCTCACGAAACGGTCGGAAGCGAGCGTGGAAAGGTTGAGATTGAGACTCATACCGCCGATGCCGGGCGCGCTGTCCGGTTCGGTCAGGAAGCGCAAGACCGCGCCATCCAGATCCTGGGTCAGATCGGTGAACAGCCAGCGTTTCGAGGTCAAAGACAGGCCGGGGCAGAACATCTCTTCCAGCACCCGCACCGACACATAGATCTCGTGGAAGCGAATCCGGGGCTTAGCCTCCGAAATATCGTAAACGGGCTGGTTGAACAGCATGGTCGAAATATCGACCTTTTGCAGCTCTTCCTTGATCTGGGCCAATGTCGCCAGATTGATTTCCTGCTTGTCCAATGCTGGCTCCATGGCCAGCTTGGTCAGCCCCGCCGCCTGCTCGGCCAGCTCCATCAGGGAATCGAAATCCTGCGGCAACTGGAACAGGGTGACGATGTCTCCCTCGCCCTCATCGCCAGTCGGCGCACTTTTGCCCAGGAAGACTTCCCTGATTCTCCGTCCGGCGGAAGCCAATTCCTCCCCAGGCGCGTTGCGGACCAGAAAGACGATATCCGCGTTGCGCATCAGATAGATGTCGCCGTTCCTGTAGCGCCGCTTCAGGTTGGACAAGACGCCCAGCCCATCGGACAGCCGGTCGCGGGTGCGCCTGGCGGAAGGCAGCGAGGATACATGGATATAGGCGGCGCTGTAGCCGTTGGCGCTTTCCGCCAACCCTTTCAGCCGCACCAAGAACTTGATGCTCGGATCCGTCATTGCTTCCCCCATCGTCATCCCAGAACCGCCCCGCCGGATCGTCGCACCGATCGACATCGTCATATGCCTCCATTTCTACCTAAACGCGACGGTATGACAATTCACTTGCGTCAATAATGTATATCTTTTTACGAAATGCCCACGCATCTTTTCCAGAGCCGCAGCCGTCGATCTTCGCCTTTCGCCTTGCCTGTCTCGAACCGGTCTGGCTATCTTCCTGCTCCCTGGCCGGCAGAACCGGCCGGCAGATATGTCATGACGACAAGGAAAGCCCGATCATGCCCGATGGCTCAAGCTCGACTGAAACGGTTGGCGGCATCGCCGCCGAGGCTCTTCAGCAATATGTCAGCCGGATCGAACGGCTGGAGGATGAAAAGAAGGCGCTCACCGAAGATGTGAAACAGGTCTATGCCGAAGCCAAATCCACCGGCTTCGACGTCAAGATCTTACGCAAGATCATCTCGCTGCGCCGGGTCGAAGATCACGACCGCAAGGAACAGGAAGAACTGATCGAAATCTACAAGCGCGCGCTCGGCATGGAGTGACGCGGCCCGTTCCGGTTCACGCCGGCCCCAGCAAGGTCAGCAAGCGATGGGCGGCGGCGACGTCGCCCTTCAGAACCGCACGACGGCGCGTCGCTTCCTCGTCCTCACCCCACCGCTCGATCTGGAACGTCTCGTCGAGCTGAGATGCCGCAAAAGCCTCATCGGCGGACAGACGCCCCTCGGCCAGGGCGATCGCCAGCAGCAACGACCCCATCGACGCCGACGCAAGATGGATGCCCGCCAGCCGGAACGCGTCCCGGGCGCCAAGCCATGCGCCCAGACGCTCCAATGTGGCGGCGGGCTGGGACGCGGGCATCAAGCCGCTGACGATGATGAAGCCGACATCGAAACGCGCGGTGGCCCAGTCGGTTATCGGTTGCCAGAAACGGGCCTGACGCTCGGCCAGATCCGCAGGCTCATCGGCGCGATAGCAAAGCAGGTCGGTTTCGGCATGACGCACCAGCTCGGCCACGACCTCGCTTTGGCGGGGCGCGATCCGGTCGATGGCGGTTCCGGCAAGCTGCATCAGCGGCATGGTGTGAGGCCGGATGATATCGCCCTGCTCCTGCCATTCCTGAGCGATCGCCTCGGCCAGCGGCCGCGCACCCAGGCACAGGGCTGCGCCGGCCGGGGTTTTCAGGACCCGCCCATCCAAGGCCGGCAGAAACATCCCGTCCTTTTCAAGGATCCCGGCCTGCTTGTAAAAGCGCCGTTTCTTCAAAATCGCGTCGCCCTGATCCTTCACCATGACATCACTCTGGTCTGACCTCTTGCTTCAAATGCTCGGCGATCGAAGGGGAGTCAGCGCGTTGCCCCCGGGACCGCGCGCGCATATCCCGCGTCTGTTCCGCGGCTAAAACGCACGGATTGGCCTTGGCCGTTCCGCCGCCGCCGCCAAGACTGGACAAGCCGCCCCATAGGATATCGAACGGCACCAGCGCCAATCCGCCGACCGCGCCGACGATGCCGGTGGCGATCGCCCCCTTGTCGGGGGTCACCGAAGGATTGGCCAGGGTGCCACCGACATCCAGCGGCACCGTCAGGCTGGCCATGCTCGCATTCTTTCCCTTGGGCATCAGGGTCATGTCCAACCGTTCATTGGCCAGATTGATGCTGCCCTGGCCCTGGACCGTCATATTGGCGGTGTCGAACAACAAGGTCTCGCTTTTGGCCAGCCCGTCCTTGATCGAAAACTGGCTGACCAGACAGCGCATATCCGTGTCCTTGCCGGATGATGCCGGCAACAGCGCGCCCAGCAGATCGACCACCAGCATTTCGGCCCGCACCTTGCGGATCCTGGCCGCATCGCTCACCATCAAGGTCGAACCATCCAGCCCGGCCATGACCGCGTGCAAGGAATCGCCCTGCCCATTCAGCCGGATGCGCAGATCGGTCCGCCCGCCATCGACCGCGCCGGTGATGCCGAGAGCGGTGAAAAGACGGCCCGCATCGATCGAATCGCCGCGGATCGCCAGCGCCAGCTTCGGCGGAAAAGCGGCCCCGTCGGCATCAAAACGGACCTTGAGCTGCCCGCCGGCCACGGACCCCGCCGATTTGAAAAGCTGGATGCGACGGTCCTTCAGCCCGGCCCGGATCGCCACCGATTCTGCCGCCAGATTGCGGTAATCCAGCCTGTCGATATGCCATTCCAGCGACAAAGGCGGCCCGTCGAGAATATCCCAGGGCAAAGGTTCGCGCCCGAACAAGCGGCTGGAAGACGGGCGTGCGGAAGCGGCGCGCTCCGTCTCGATCGCGGCGTACCATTCGGCCGCATCGACCCGGTGCGAGGACAAGGCCAGGCGGGTTTCCGAGAAAGAGGGATGGATAACGACCGTCCCATGCCCCGAAACGTCGCTTTTGCCGATTGTCCCGGCCAGATTGGCGAGTTTCAGCCGGCCCGTGGTTCCGCTCAAATGCCCCGACAGCGCCACCGGCCCCACGGCGGGCAGCGCCACGCCGAAAGCTCTGCCGGCATCCTTGAGATTCCGCCCCTCCAGGGTCAGGTCCAAAGCGATGCCCTTGCCGTCCAGCGGATCATTGATGCCGCCCTTGGCCAGGACCCAGACATGATCCTTGCGCCCAAAGGCCGCGTCGATGGTCCGGATCACGGGCGCATTCAACGTTCCATTCAGTAAAAAGGACAGACGCGCCGGCCCCAATGCGGGGAAATCCAGACCGATCAGCTTTCCCGCCTCGGTCAGATCGACGATCGTGCTTTCCACCTTCAGATCGAATTGACGCGCTCCCTTGCCGTCATCGGCCAGCGCGCCATCGACCAGCGCGACCAGATGCGGCAAGGCCAGCTTCAGCTTGACCGGATAAGGCGTCCCGCCCCGGCGCAACTCGGCGACCGGCCCCAGAACGCCGGAAACGGTCAGATCACGCCCGTTCCAACGCCCTTCGCCGGAAATGCCCAGCGGCGCGGTCGGCGAGGATGTTTCCAGGGCCAGTTTCCGGACATCCAGCACATGCGCGGTCTTTTTGCCTTCCCGCCATTCCAGCCGTCCCCTCTGGATCGCCATTTCGGCGATGGACAGGCTGACCCGGTCGAAAAAACTGTCATCGCCCTGTTCGACAGGGATGGTCCCCTCGCTGTCGAAACGCCAATTGGCCTGCCCCTTCGCATCCTTTTCCAGCAGGATGTCAGGCTCGACCAGCAACAACCGGTCCAACCGCAATTCGCGCGAAAACAGCGGGATCAATCCCAGGGACACCTCGATCCGCTTGGCCTTGATCATCTCCGGGCGGGACCCCCAGGACGCGTTGGCCAGAGTAACGTCCTCGGCCACGATCACCGGCGAGAACGAGAATGCCAGGTTCACCGATCCCTTGATGGTCAGCGTGCGCCCGGTGGCCATGTTGGCCGAGCTGATCAAGATATTGCGATAGATATCGATATCGATCGACTTCAGGACGGCGGCAACCGCCACCAGCGCGACAAGCGCCAGCGCGGCGGCCAGTTTTAGGACGGTGGCCAGGCGCATGGACGGCTCCGTGTCAATCCGGCGATCGCCTCGGGCAACCGCGCGACATCATCGACAATGGCGTGCGCCCCAGCCGCCGCCAGATCCTGGGGCGAATGATATCCCCAGCTGACGCCCAGCGCGAGCGTACCCGCCTGACGCGCCATGGTCATGTCATAGGTGGTGTCGCCGATCATCACTGTGAAGGGGGCTTCGACCCCCGTCTCGGCCATCGCCTTTTGCAGCATCGCCGGATGCGGCTTGGACGGGTTGCCGTCTGCGGTCTGCCGGGTCAGGAAACGCCCCGACAAAACGGCATGGCGTTCCAACAGCGACTCGACGCCGCGGCGCGTCTTGCCGGTGGCCAGCCCCAGCAGCCATCCTTCCCGGTCCAGCCGCGCCAGAACATCGACGATGCCTGGGAACAGCGTTTCCGTGACCGTGCCGCTGCTACGCAGGGCGAAATAGGCCGCCTTGTAGCCGTCCGCGACCGCCTGAACCCGTTCCGGCGCAGCCCCGGGCAACAGAGCCGCGACCGCATCCGCGATCGACAGGCCGATGATGTGGCGCACCGCTGCGGGCGCAGGCGCATCGAACCCATGATCGGTCATGGCCTGGGTCATGGCCTGGACGATCATGTGCTGGCTGTCCACCAGCGTTCCGTCGACGTCAAAAACCGCCAGATGCAAGGGTGCGCTCATGAGTGTTCAATCCTCGTCGAACGCGGCGAAAGGTTCCCCCGCCGCCGACGGTTCAAAACCGAAAAAGGCGAAACTGGCGGCCATATGATCGGGCAACGGCGCCACCGCGCGGATCAGACCGCCCCGGGGATGGGGAATTTCCAGCGCCCGGGCATGCAGATGCAGCTTGCGGCTGACTCCCTGGCCGGACAGATAGGCTTCCTTGCCGCCATATTTGCCATCGCCCTGAATCGGCGTGCCCAGCAAGGCGCAATGGGCGCGCAATTGATGGGTGCGGCCCGTGCGCGGCTCCATCTCCAGCCAGGCCGCCTTGCGCATCGCCGATTCCACGATCCGGTAATAGGTGACGGCGCGACGCCCGTCTTCCTCGTCAACCCGCACCTTTTCGCCCATCGGCCCGCCGATCTTGCCCAAAGGCGCGTCGATCCGTCCCTGGCGCAGGCGCGGCGCACCCACCACCAGCGCCCAATAGCATTTGCGCGCCGCCCGGCTGCGGAAAGCCGCCGCCAGTTTCGACGTCGCCGCCACCGACCGGCCCAGCACCAGAACGCCGCTGGTGTCCTTGTCCAACCGATGTACCAGACGCGGTCTTTCCGTCGCCTCGAACCGCAAGACGTCCAGCATGGCGTCCAGATGCCGTTCCATGTTGGTACCGCCCTGGACCGCCAGCCCGGGCGGCTTATCGATGATCAGAACATCGTCGTCCATGTAAAGAACCGAGGCGATCAGCGTTTCGGCCAAAGCAATATCGGCTGGGCTTTCCCGGCGCGGCGCGGACGGCGCATCGGATTTGACCTCGGGCGTCAGCGGCGGAACGCGCACCAACTGACCCGCCGTCAAACGCTGATTGGCCTTGACCCTTTTGCCGTCGATACGCACTTGCCCGGTGCGCAGCAATTTTTCCAGCCTGCCATGGGTGATGTCTGGAAAATGCCGCTTGAACCAGCGGTCGAGACGAATCTCGTCCTCATCAGGGGAAACCGTTAGGGTCTGAACGCCCGTCATACTTTGTTTTTCCAAAAAGTCCCCCTTGTTCACCGTCCCTCTCCACTTTGGGTGCGACGGCGCAGCTTGTCCCAGTAATCCAATCTTTTCACGATCTCGCGTTCGAATCCCCGCTCGACCGGCGCATAGAAACGCTGCCGGTCCATGCCGTCGGGGAAATAATTCTGTCCCGAAAAACCCTCTTCGGTATCGTGATCGTAGACATAGCCCGCACCATAGCCCAGCGTCTTCATCATCCGGGTCGGCGCGTTCAGAATATGTTTGGGCGGCATCAGCGAGCCATATTCCTTGGCCGCGCGCTTGGCCGCGCCGAATGCCTTATAGGCGGCGTTCGATTTCGGCGCGGTGCCAAGATAGATGACCAGTTGCGCCAACGCCAGTTCGCCTTCGGGGCTGCCCAGCCTTTCATAGACATCCCAGGCCGCCAGCGCCTGCAGCACGGCCTGCGGATCGGCCAATGCGATATCCTCGACCGCGAACCGGGTCAGCCTGCGGACGATGTAAAGCGGATCCTCGCCGCCCGCCAGCATGCGCGCCAGCCAGTAAAGGGCGGCGTCGGTGTCCGACCCCCGCAGCGATTTATGCAGGGCCGAGATCAGATTGTAGTGCCCCTCCTCGCCCTTGTCATAAAGCGGCACCCGTTTCTGCACCACGCCGGCCAGCGCCTTGGCGTCCAGCGGCGCCTCGCTTTTCAGGGCGAAAAGCTCCTCGACCAGGTTGAGCAGATAGCGCCCGTCGCCATCGGCCATGGCGCGCAAGGCGGCACGCCCCTCGTCCGTGACCGGCAAAGCGCGCCCGGTTTCCGCCTCGGCCCGGCGCAAAAGCTTGTCCAGCGCCGCATCGTCCAGGCGATTGAGCACCATCACCTGCATCCGCGACAAAAGCGCGCCGTTCAGCTCAAAGGATGGATTTTCGGTGGTGGCCCCGACCAGGATCACCGTTCCGTCTTCGACATAAGGCAGGAAACCGTCCTGCTGGGCGCGATTGAAACGATGGATTTCATCCACGAACAAAAGCGTGCCCTGGCCGATTTCGCGCCTTTTGGCGGCGGCGTCGAACACCCGGCGCAAATCCGCCACGCCCGAAAACACCGCCGACAGCGGTTCAAAATAAAGATCGGTATGCTGGGCCAAAAGCCGGGCGATGGTCGTTTTGCCGCATCCCGGCGGGCCCCACAGCACCATCGAGGACAAGCGCTTCTGCGCCGTCATTCGTCCCAAAGGCCCGTCTTCGCCGACCAGATGGTCCTGACCGACCACTTCGGACAGTGTTTTCGGTCTCAGCCGGTCGGCCAAGGGACGGGGGGCCTGATTGTCGAACAAACCGGCCATGGCGGCCCCGCTTCCTAGCGTCCGATCGTCATCGACAGGGTTTCACCCCCACGCCGAATGACGATCGCCCAACGGTCCGTGGACCGCGCCAGCACAGCCTTCAAATCCTTGACCGACCCGATGGCGCGGTCATTGATCCGAACGATGATATCGCCGGGCTGGAATTGCAGCCGGTTGGCGATGGTTCCGCGCTGGATGCCGGTGATGGTCACGCCGCCATCGCCCATATCCAACCCCATTTCCTCGGCCAAGGCCGGATTCATGTTGGCCACCGTAGCGCCCGCGAAAGGAACCTTGCCGTCGATGGTGGCGCTGTCGCGCGGCGGCTGTTCAGGCGGCGCTTCCAACGCCACCGTCAAAGTGAGATTCTGGCCCCGCCGGTTGATGCCGACCGCCGCCGTGCCCCCCGCCGCCAAGGTGGCGATGCGGAAACGCAGCGCGTCCCCGTCCTCGACCGCACGGCCATTGACCGACAAAACGACATCGCCGACCTTCAGCCCCGCCCGTTCGGCCGGGCCGCCCTTGTGCAATCCGCTGACCAGCACGCCCACCGGCCGTTCCAGCCCCAGATCCTGGAACATCTCGGCGGTCACGCTTTGCCCCGAGGCTCCCAGCCAGGGGCGCACCGCCTTACCGCCCGAGGAAATCCCCGCCAGCACTGCCTTGACCAGCGACGTCGGGATGGCGAACCCGATCCCGATCGAACCGCCGCCCTGGCCGGAAGAGAAAATAGCGGTATTGATGCCGACCAGCCGCCCTTCGACATCGACCAGCGCGCCGCCGGAATTGCCGGGATTGATCGCCGCGTCGGTCTGGATAAAGGAGCGGTAATCCGAAATGCCGACCGAGGTGCGCGCCAGCGCCGACACGATGCCCATCGTCACCGTCTGGCCGACGCCGAACGGATTGCCGACCGCCAGCACCAGATCGCCGACTTCGAGCGCATCGGAATCGCCCATCGGCAGAACCGGAAGCGCATGGGCGTCGTGAATCCGCAAGACGGCCAGATCGGTCTTTTCATCCGTCCCGACCAGTTCGGCGTCGAATTCGCGCTTATCCGCCAGCACCACGGTGATTTGATCTGAATCGCGGATGACATGATAATTGGTCAGCACCGTACCATCCGCGCCGACGATCACGCCCGATCCCAGCGATTGCTGCACCCGCTCTTGCGGGACGCCAAGCTGATTGCCGAAAAACTGGCGGAACAGAGGATCGGCGAATAGGGGTGAAACCGTGCGCACCACCTTGCGGGTATAGATGTTGACCACCGCCGGCGACACCTTATGCACCACCGGCGCAAAGCTGGCTTTGACATCGGCAAAGGATTGCGGCGGCCGCTGCTCTGCCCCCGCAGGAAGGATTCCGAACAGGAAAAAGACGGCGAGACAGGCGCCGGACAGGCGGGAGAGCATCATGAGCGGGTCCAGATTCTTTCGGATATGCGCGGAAGAGGCCGCAGTTTAGCACCCACAAAATGAAAGAGCAGCCCCCATGCGGGGGCTGCCCTCATACCATCACGTTTCCGCCATTCGTTCATCAGATTGATGAAACGAACGGGGATGTGCGTTTTTACTCTTCGTCCGACGCGGCCACCTGAACCGGACCGCTATCCTTGCCCTTGGCGCTCACGTCGCGGTCGATCAGCTCGATGATCGCCATCGGAGCGGCGTCGCCATAGCGGAAACCCGCCTTCAAGACGCGCGTATAGCCGCCCTGACGCTCTTTGTAGCGGTCGGCCAGGGTCGTGAACAGCTTGCCGACGATCTTTTCGTCCTTGATCACGGCCAGCGCCTGACGGCGGGCGTGAAGGTCGCCGCGCTTGCCCAGGGTAATGAGCTTTTCGGCGATGGGACGCAGATCCTTGGCTTTGGGCAGGGTCGTGGTGATCTGCTCATGCTTGAACAGACCATGGGCCAGAGCCGCGAACAACGCCTTGCGGGCCTGGGTTTTACGGTTCAGCTTGCGGCCGGACATTCCGTGACGCATGACGATCACCTCCTTCTATCGCTTGGTCTCAGTGCTTTGGCCCGAGAACCGATTGCTCTCCACGGACGCCCTTTTCACGATCGGCACGCCATGGTCGGACCACCTTGGTCCTGTCGTAATCTTTTCAACCCTGTTCCCTCTCCTAGCCCGCCTTAACCGGCGGGCTGGGAAAGATCGGAACCTTAGTAGGGCTCTTCCAGCTTCTTGGCCAGTTCCTCGATATTCTCGGGCGGCCAATTCGGGATTTCCATGCCGAGATGAAGCTGCATGGTCGCCAGCACTTCCTTGATCTCGTTCAAGGATTTGCGGCCGAAATTCGGCGTGCGCAGCATCTCGGCTTCGGTCTTCTGGACCAGATCGCCGATATAGATGATGTTGTCGTTCTTGAGGCAGTTGGCCGAACGGACCGACAGCTCCAACTCGTCCACCTTGCGCAGGAGGTTCTTGTTGAAGGGCAGTTCGTCCTTCTTCTCTTCCTCGGTAACGATCTGCGGCTCGTCGAAATTGATGAACAGCTGCAACTGATGCTGAAGGATCCGCGCGGCCAGGGCCACGGCGTCCTCCGGCGTCACCGCGCCGTTGGTCTCGATCTGCATCGACAGCCGGTCATAATCGGTGACCTGGCCGACGCGGGTGTTATCGACCTTGTAGGCGACCCGGCGGATCGGCGAGAAGATCGCATCGATCGGGATCAATCCGATCGGCGAATCCTCGGTCCGGTTCTGCGCCGCCGGAACATAGCCTTTGCCCGTCTCGACGGTCAGTTCCATGTTCAGCACCGCGCCCTGGTCCAGGGTGCACAGCACCAATTCAGGGTCCATGATCTCGATGTCATGGCCGGTCTCGATCTGCTTGGCGCGCACTTCGCCGGGGCCGGCGGCCTTCAGCGTCATCCGCTTCGGCCCTTCGCCATGCATCCGCAGACCCAGCGTTTTGACGTTGAGGATGATGTCGGTGACATCTTCGCGCACGCCGGGGATCGACGAGAACTCGTGCAGCACGCCGTCGATCTGGATGGCCGTGACGGCCGCCCCCTGCAACGACGACAACAGAACCCGACGCAGGGCGTTGCCCAAAGTCAGGCCGAAGCCCCGTTCCAGAGGCTCGGCGATCACCGTGGCGCTACGCGCCGCATCCGCGCCGGATTCGATGACGAGCTTGTTCGGTTTGATCAGTTCTTGCCAGTTACGTTGAATCACGAGCGTCGCCTCATGCCTGGGGGAGAACGGCGAAAGCCGTCCCAACTGCAACGGCACTGCCGCCGGCCCGTTCGGACCGGCGGTGCGCCAAGAAATACCGCAAAGATCCCTTAGACCCGCCGGCGCTTGCGCGGACGGCAGCCATTGTGCGGGATCGGAGTAACGTCGCGGATCGAGGTGATGGCGAAACCGACGGACTGCAGCGCGCGCAGCGCCGATTCACGCCCGGCGCCAGGCCCCTTGACCTCGACTTCCAACGTACGCATGCCATGCTCGGCGGCCTTGCGGCCGGCATCCTCGGCCGCGACCTGCGCGGCGTAGGGCGTCGATTTGCGCGAGCCCTTGAAGCCCTGCATGCCCGAGGACGACCAGGCGATCGTATTGCCCTGCGCGTCGGTGATCGTGATCATGGTGTTGTTGAACGTGGCGTTCACATGGGCCACGCCGGCGGAAATATTTTTGCGTTCGCGCCGGCGGGGACGCTGAGTGGCGGGCTTAGCCATACTACTTCGTAACCTTCTTCTTGCCGGCGATCGGCTTGGCGGGACCCTTACGGGTACGGGCATTGGTGTGGGTCCGCTGCCCATGGACCGGCAGACCGCGCCGGTGACGCAGACCACGATAACAGCCCAGATCCATCAGCCGCTTGATATTCATCGCAACTTCACGCCGGAGGTCGCCCTCGACATGATATTCGCGGTCAATCAGCTCACGAATCTTCAGCACATCATCATCGGAGAGCTGATTAACCCGCCGATCCTCCGGAATGCCGACCTTCTCGATGATCTGCCGAGCCTTGGTCTGGCCGATCCCGTGAATATAGGTCAGCGCGATCTCAACCCGCTTATTAGTCGGGATATTTACGCCAGCGATACGCGCCACCGCTTACTCCTTCACCGAAATAGAACAAACGCCCTGCCCCTCATGAGGCCGGGAAACAAAGGTGGGCGATTATAGGGCGATTCGACGCCCTGACAATCAGCCTTGACACCATCAATGAGTTCCTTGAGACGAGCCGTAACCGTACCGATGGGCAAGGTTCCGTCCACAATCGCAAGGACACCTTTCGCGCCATAGTAGGGCAGAAGCGGGGCGGTCTGCTCGTGGTAGGCGGCAAGCCGTGAGCTCACCGTCTCCGCATTGTCGTCCTTGCGGCGCAGGAACTCGGTCCCGCCGCAAGAATCGCACACCCCGTCCACCTTGGGACGCTGAAACTTGTCATGATAACCGGCGCCGCATTTAGCGCAGGAGAACCGGCCCGTGATGCGCTCGACGATCAGACTGTCGGGCACCTGGACCTCGATCGCGAGATCGATCTTCTCGCCATTCTCGGCCATCATCTTGTCCAAAGCCTCGGCCTGGGCCACGGTCCGCGGGAAGCCATCCAGAATGGCCCCCTTGGCGTCGCCCAGATTGCGCATGCGCTCGGCGATGATGCCGATGACGATATCGTCCGACACCAGCTTGCCCGCATCCATCACGGCCTTGGCCTTCTTGCCGATCTCGCTTCCCGACGCCACCGCCGCACGCAGCATGTCACCTGTTGAAAGCTGAACCAGCCCGTAATCCTCTTCCAGGCGCTTAGCCTGGGTCCCCTTGCCGCCTCCGGGCGGTCCCAACAGGATCAGATGCATCCCCTAGCCTCTTTTGCCGCGCAGCTTAGCCTTTTTGATCAGACCCTCATATTGGTGCGCAAGCAAATGCGACTGGATCTGTCCGACCGTGTCGATGGTCACCGTGACCACGATCAGAAGGCTGGTGCCGCCGAAATAGAACGGAACCTGAAGACGGCTGATCAGAATTTCCGGCAGAACCGATATCCCGGCGAGATAGATGGCGCCGACCACAGTCAGGCGCGTCAGCACATAGTCGAGATAGTCCGCGGTGTTCTTGCCCGGACGGATGCCGGGGATAAAGCCGCCATGCTTCTTCAAATTGTCCGCCGTATCGACCGGGTTGAAGACCACGGCGGTATAGAAGAACGCGAAGAAAAGAATCAGCCCCATATAGATGGCCAGATAGAGCGGCTGTCCACGCCCCATCAGGGCGGTCAGCGTACTCATCCATTCCGGTCCCGATCCGGCCATGAAGCTGGCCACCGTGATCGGCATCAGCAGGATCGAGCTGGCGAAGATCGGCGGGATAACGCCGGACGTGTTCAGCTTCAAAGGCAGATGGCTCGATTCGCCGCCATAGGTCTTGTTGCCGACCTGGCGCTTCGGATACTGCACGATGATGCGCCGCTGGGCGCGTTCCATGAACACGATAAAGGCGATGATCGCGACCGCCATCACGATCAGGAAGATGATCAGCGCCGCCGACAGGGCGCCGGTGCGCCCCAGTTCCAGGGTGCCGGCGACGGCGTGGGGCAGATTGGCGACGATGCCGGCGAAGATGATCAGCGAAATGCCGTTGCCGACGCCGCGCGCGGTGATCTGTTCGCCCAGCCACATCAGGAACATGGTGCCGCCGACCAGCGTAATCACGGTGGTGAAGCGGAAGAACATGCCCGGATCGAACACGGCCGAAGGCCCGCCGCCGCCCATGCTTTCAAGACCGACGGCGATACCGTAGGCCTGAACGGCGGCGATGGCGACGGTGCCCAAACGGGTATATTGGTTGATCCGTTTGCGTCCCGCCTCGCCTTCCTTCTTGATCGCCTCCAGGCTCGGCACCACAGTCGTCAAGAGCTGCATGATGATCGAGGCGGAGATGTAGGGCATGATGTTCAGGGCGAAGATCGTCATGCGCGACAACGCGCCGCCCGCGAACATGTCGAACATCCCCAGGATGCCGCTGCCGGTCTGCTTGAAGATATCAGCCAGGATATGGGGATCGATGCCGGGAACGGGAATCCAGGTTCCCAACCGATAGATCACCAGCGCACCCAGCGTAAACCAGATGCGCTTCTTAAGCTCGGTGGCTTTGGAAAGAACACCCAGATTGAAACTGGATGCGAGCTGTTCGGCGGCGGATGCCATTACGTCTCCCCGGATACCTGACAGAAAAGGTCGGTCGAGAGGCTCCGGTTAGGGAGCGCTCTCTTCAACCGCACCGGCGCCAAGGACGATGACCTTGCCGCCCGCCTTTTCAACCGCCTCACGCGCAGAGGCCGTAACGCCCGCGACCTCGATGGTCAGGCAAGCCGTCAGCGCGCCGCGCCCCAGAAGGCGCACGCCGTCCTTGACCGCGCTGACCAGGCCAGCCTTGACCAGGGCCTCGGCGGTGACCGTCTGGGCGACGTCCAGACGGCCATTATCGACCGCCCGCTGCAGCCGGTCGAGATTGACCAGGACGTAGTCCTTGCGCGACAGGGCGTTGAAGCCCCGCTTCGGCAGACGGCGGTAGATCGGCATCTGACCGCCTTCAAAGCCGTTGATGGCCACGCCGGTACGGGAGCTCTGGCCCTTGACGCCGCGACCGGCCGTCTTGCCCTTGCCCGAACCGATACCGCGGCCGACGCGCTTCTTGATCTTGTGCGCGCCCGGATTATCGCGAAGTTCGTTGAGTTTCATCTCTCATTCCCCGTCGATGCGCACGAGATGGCGCACCTTGTCGATCATGCCGCGGACGGCGGGCGTATCTTCGAGCTCGCGGGTGCGATGCATCTTGTTCAGGCCCAGCCCGACCAGAGTCGCCCGCTGTTCCTCGGGGCGGCCGATGGGGCTGCCCGTCTGGGTCACCTTGATGGTCTTCTTCGCCATGACGATCAGGCCTCCTTGGCAACCGCGGCGACGCCGTCACGGCGTCCGACGATATCGCCAACCTTGCGGCCACGCTTGGCGGCGATGGCGCGCGGGCTGGAAACGCCGGTCAGGGCGTCAAAGGTCGCCTTGACCATGTTATGCGGGTTCGAGGTGCCGATGCACTTCGCCACGACGTCCTGGACGCCCATGGTCTCGAACACCGCACGCATCGGGCCGCCGGCGATGATGCCGGTACCGGCCGGAGCGGCGCGCAGCACCACGCGACCGGCGCCGAAATGGCCGTTCGCGTCGTGATGCAGGGTCCGCCCCTCGCGCAGGGCGACGCGGATCATATTGCGCTTGGCCTGCTCGGTCGCCTTGCGGATGGCTTCCGGGACCTCGCGGGCCTTGCCGGAACCATAGCCGACACGGCCCTTGGCGTCGCCGACGACGACCAGAGCCGCGAAGGCGAAGCGACGGCCGCCCTTGACCACCTTGGCGACACGGTTGATATGGACCAGCTTATCGACGAGATCGCTCTCCTCGCGGTCTCTCGACTCGGGACGCTGGCCGCGCGAGCCACGCTCGCCGCGCTCGCGGCCCTGCCGCTCTCCGCGCTCGGAATTAGGATTGCGTGCCATATGCTCTCGATCCTTCAGAAGGACAGCCCGCCTTCGCGGGCCGCATCGGCCAGGGCCTTGACCCGACCATGATAGATATAACCCCCACGGTCGAACACCACCTCGGTGATGCCCGCCTTGAGCGCCCGTTCAGCGATCAGCTTGCCGACCAAAGTGGCGGCGGCGATATCCGCACCGGTCTTCAGCTCGCTCTTCAGCGCGCCGTCGAGCGACGAAGCGGCGGCCAGCGTGGCCCCCTTGGCATCGTCGATGACCTGGACGTAGATATGCTTGGACGAACGGAACACCGAAAGACGCGGGCGATTGCCCGCCTTCTTCCTGAGAGTATAGCGGTTGCGCTGCTGACGGCGCAGGAAAAGCTCTTTCGACGACAACATGGCGCGGCCCTACTTCTTCTTTCCTTCCTTGCGGAGGATGGTTTCGGTTTCGTACTTGACGCCCTTGCCCTTATAGGGCTCGGGACCCCGGAAAGCGCGGATTTCGGCAGCGACCTGCCCAACCCGCTGGCGATCCTTGCCGGACA
>JAYFRE010000071.1:0-52214 GCA_034926235.1 Rhodospirillaceae bacterium | reverse complement strand
TCTATCGACATCCTCAGAAAATATGGGTTTTTCTGCTGCTTTTTAGGTGGCACCCTCCTTGCATTGTCACTTAAGCAACCATTCCGGGATTCGTTCTGGAATGGGTTTCGGAGGGATCATGGCGTTCAAGCGTTACATCGTGGAACTGGGTATGGGCACAGACCTGCATGGCCAGGACGTCACCAAGGCGGCGATTCGGGCTGTTCGGGACGCCGTGTCGCGTTCCTGCTTGTGCGGACTTTTCGAAATCGTGGGCCTGAAACGGCCTGAAGACATGCATATCCGGCTGCATATCGCCTGCCCCACCCCGGACCGTTTGGACCGGGACGCGGTGATGGCGGAAGTGCCGTTCGGCGATGTGGAGTTTTCGACCGCCGAAGGCGGCATGAAAGCCGATGGGCTCCATGTCGCCAGCCTGGGCGAAGGCGACAAGATCACCGTCGCCCTGGCCGCGCTGACCGTGCTGGTCGATTGGCCGGACCGTCCTTGAAAACCGGAAGATGCCGGGGGGACGGCCGGATCGTCATAAAAAACGAACCGACATAAACGTTAAGGGGTGGGCATCATGAAGACAGAATCCTCGAATCGCCGGCAAGGCCGATACGTCCCGCCCGTTCCCCGGGACATGAAGGCGTCATGACGCCCGCCGTCCGCTAGGGACGGCGCTTTTCCAACCATTCGCTCTTTACCACAACGCGGGCCCGGCTCTGATGGCCGGCCCGCGCAGGGGGACGCTTTGTGCGTCCGTCGGGACACCAGCCAAGGAGACATCCGATGAAGCTAACCAAGGATCTGATGCTCGGCATGTATGAAAAAATGCTGCGCATCCGCTATTTCGAAAACAAGGCGATCGATCTGTTCGCCGCCCAGAAAATCCCAGGTTTCGTCCATCTTTATATCGGCGAGGAAGCCATCGCCGCCGGCGTCTGCGCCTGCCTGGGCGATCAGGACTACATCACCAGCACGCACCGGGGTCACGGTCATCTCATCGCCAAGGGCGGCGATCTCAAAATGATGATGGCCGAGCTGTTCGGCCGTGCGGACGGCTATTGCAAGGGCAAGGGCGGCTCGATGCATATCGCCGATTCCAATCTCGGCATCCTGGGCGCCAACGGCATCGTCGGCGCGGGCATGCCGATCGCCGCCGGGGCCGCCTTCGCCTGCCATTATCGCGGCAATGACGCGGTTTCGGTCTGCTTCTTCGGCGACGCCTCCTCGAACCGGGGCACGTTCCACGAAGCGGTCAACCTGGCCGCCACCTTCAAACTGCCGGCCATTTTCGTCTGCGAGAACAATCTTTACGGCATCTCGAACCGGCAATCGAACCATATGAGCATCTCGGACGTGTCCGACCGGGCGCGCGCCTATGGCATCCCCGGCGTCACCGTCGATGGCAACGATGTCGTCGCGGTTCACGAGGCTGCCCTGGAAGCGGTCGCCCGCGCGCGGCGCGGCGACGGCCCGTCGCTGCGGGAATTCAAGACCTGGCGTCAGCGCGGCCATTTTGAAGGCGATCCCCAGACCTACAAGGACCCTGCCGAACAGAAGGCGTGGCTGGCCAAGGACCCTCTGCCCCACACCGAAAAGCAGATCCTCGATCTGGGCTATCTGGACAAGGCCGGCATCAAGGCCCTGCAAAAGAAGGTCCAGGCCGAGGTCGAGGAGGCCATCACCTTCGCCGAGAACAGCCCGCAGCCCGATCCGTCCGATCTGTTGCGCGACGTCTACGCGGCCTAAAGCCCGATTGCCTTCTTAAAGGAGAGAACAGCATGGCTATGATGAGCTACATGGAAGCGCTGCGCGACGGCATGCGCATCGCCATGAAAAACGATCCCAACGTCTTTCTGGCCGGCGAGGATGTCGGTGCCTTCGGCGGCTGCTTCGGCCAGACTCAAGGCTTGTTCGAGGAATTCGGTCCCAAGCGGATCATCGACACCCCCATCAGCGAAACCGCGATCCTGGGCCTGGCCACCGGCGCGGCGGCAGTCGGGCTGCGCCCCATCGTCGAAATCATGTTCGTCGATTTCATGGGCGTGTGTATGGACGAGCTTCTGAACAACGCCGCCAAGATGCATTACATGTTCGGCGGCAAAATCTCGGTCCCGATGGTGGTGCGCGCGCCCTGCGGCGCGGGCTTCTCGGCCGCCGCGCAGCATTCGCAATCGCTGGATTCCTGGTTCGCGCACATCCCCGGCATCAAGGTGGTCGCTCCCGGTTCGCCGGCGGACGCCAAGGGATTGATGCTGGCGGCGATCCGCGACAACAACCCCGTCATCTATCTGGAACACAAGGGTCTTTTCGGCATGTCGGGCGAAGTGCCCGAAGGCGATTACGAAGTCCCGCTGGGCAAGGCCGACATCAAGCGGGAAGGCCGCGACGTGACCATCGTCACCTGGTCGGCGATGGTGAACAAATCGCTGGAAGCGGCAAAGCTGCTGGCCCAGGACGGAATCGAGGCGGAAGTGCTCGATCTGCGCAGCATCGCGCCGCTCGACACCGACGCAATCCTGGATTCGGTCGCGCGCACCAACCGCCTGGTGATCGTGCATGAAGAAGTCCTGACCGCCGGGTTCGGCGGCGAAATCGCCGCCCTGGTCGCGGACAAGGGCTTTGATCTGCTCGACGCCCCGATCAAGCGCGTCGCCCCGCCCGACACGCCGGTGCCGTTCAGCCCGGTGCTGGAACAGGCCTTCATCCCGCAGGCGCCGGCCATCGTCGCCGCCGTGAAGGAACTCTTCTGAACGGAGCCTGGAAGCCAATGGGTGACAGCGTCGTGGGAATCATCGCCAATCCGGCGTCGGGAAAGGATATCCGGCGGCTGGTGGCGCATGGAACGGTGTTCGACAATGAAGAAAAAGTCAGCATCGTCCGGCGCATTCTGCTGTCCTGTCACGCTGCCGGCGTGGGCGCGATCCTCTATATGCCGGATTATTACCGCATCGTCGAACGCGCCCATGAAGGCATCCGCACCCGTTACGGCTTTTCGCTGCCTCTCGACCCCTTGCCGATGACCCTGACCGGGTTGCCTGAGGACACTGCCACCGCCGCCCGACTGATGGCCGCCCGCGATCCGGGCTGCATCGTCACGCTGGGCGGCGACGGCACCAACCGGCTGGTGGCCGGGGAATGCGGGACCATCCCGCTGCTGCCCATCTCGACCGGCACGAACAATGTCTTTCCGGAAATGGTCGAGGCCACCATCGCGGGGCTGGCCGCCGGCATCGTCGCCGGCGGCCACGCTTCCTCCGACGCCGTCTACCGGGCCAAGCGGCTCGCCGTGATCCGAAACGGCGAAACCGCCGCCATCGCCCTGGTTGACGCCATCGTGCTGGAAGGCGTCTTCGTCGGCGCCAAGGCCATGTGGGACACAGACAATCTGCGCCAGGCCGTCCTGACCCGGTGTCAGCCCGCCGATATCGGCATGGCCGCTATCGGCGGCGGTCTCCATCCCGTCTCGCATCGCGAGCCGGGCGGGCTGTCCATCGTCTTCGCACCCGAGCGAGCCGACATGGTCGCGGCCATCGCGCCGGGCCTGATATGCCCGGTCGGGATCGAATCGTTCGCCCCTATCCCCATGGGGACCGCGATTCCCATCCAGAGAACCCCTTGCGTCATCGCCCTGGACGGCGAGCGCGAGGTGACTCTGGCCGCCGAAGACAAAGGCCTGATCCGGCTGGAAGAAACAGGCCCCCGGGTGGTGGATATCGGCCAAGCCCTGGCCGGAGCGCAGCAGCGAGGCTTCTTTACCGACAGGAACCGCGCCTCGCGGTTCCAACCCTGGATATGACCCCCATCGCCGCGCCGGAAACAAAGAGCGCGGCAGCATGAAAGGACGTCCGATGACTACGGAAGTGACGATGCCCAAGATGGGCTTGACCATGACGACGGCTACGGTCGGCAAATGGCTGAAAAACGAAGGCGACAGCGTCGCCAAGGGCGATGAACTCGTCGAAGTGACTACCGATAAAATCACCAATGTCGTGGATGCCCCCGCCGACGGCGTTCTCTTAAAGATCGCTGCGCGTGAGGGGGCCGAGCTGCCGCCTTCCGGTCTGCTCGGCATCATCGGTGCGGCCGGGGAATCGGTCGCAAGCGACGCGCCTGCCGCCCAACCGGCAAAGGCCGAGGCTCCCGCAGCGGCTCCGGCTTCGACGGCGCAATCCGCCGCCGCCCCACGCCAGACGGCGAAGGGAAGCGCCCGGATCGTCGCCACCCCGCTGGCCCGCGCCGTCGCCGCCCGCAACGGGCTCGATCTGGCTCGGGTTCAGGGCACCGGCCCCGGCGGACGGATCGTGCGCGCCGATGTCGATGCCGCTCTTGCCGCCGCTCCGGCTGCGCCCCTGCCGGCGGCAAGCGCTCCCGCAGCCGCCCCGATCACGCTCGCCATCCCCGAAGACGCGATCCTGCGCCGCGTGCCCTATACCGGTATGCGCCGCGCCATCGGCCAGAATATGAGCGCAAGCTGGGCCGCCGTGCCGCGCGTGACTCAGCACAGCTCCACCGATGTCCAGCCGCTCCTGTCCTTACGCGCCAAAATCAACGAAGACCGGCCCAAGGAAGAGCAGGTCTCGCTGACCGACATGCTGGTCAAGATCGTCGCCCGCGCTTTGACCCGGATGCCTGGTTTGAACGGCGTTTTCGACGGCAAGGAATTCCTGGTCATGGGCGAGGTCAATATGGGCATCGCCGTGGCCCTGGAAGACGGGCTGACCGTGCCGGTGATCCGCTCGGCCAACCGCAAATCGCTGTTCGAAATCAGCCGCGAAGCCAAGGATCTGGTCGCTAAGGCGAAAAGCAACCGGCTGGGCGGCGATGACATGGCCGGTGGCAGCTTCACCATCAGCAATGAAGGCGTTTACCGCTCGGTCGATCATTTCAGCCCGATCATCAATCTGCCTCAGGTGGCGATCCTGGGCATCGGCCGCACCCTGGAAACGCCCGTCGTCGAGAACGGCGCACTGGCGATCCGTCCGGTGATGGGCCTGTCGCTGACCCACGATCACCGGGTCGTCGATGGCGGCCCGGCAGCCGAGTTCATGGCCGTACTGCTGGAGCTCCTGGCCGATCCGCTCCGGTCGGTGCTGTGACACGGGACGCCAAGAATAAGGATATGATCATGAGCAGAAAAAACGTTGCGGTCATCGGCGGCGGGCCAGGCGGCTATGTCGCCGCTATCAGGCTGGCCCAGCTTGGGGCCGAGGTAACCCTGGTCGAAAAAGACGTCCTGGGCGGCACCTGCCTCAATCGGGGCTGCATCCCGACCAAGGTGCTGCTGCACACCGCCGAATTGTACGAAACCGCCAAATCGGCCAAACATCTGGGCTTCGAGGCGGATAATTGCCGCGTCGATTGGGGCCAGTTGATGAAGCGCAAACAGACGGTCGTCGGCCGTCTGACCGGCGGCGTCGGGGCGTTGATGAAACGCCACAACATCGCCGTCCTGCCGGGAACCGCGCGTTTCATCAGCCCGAACGAATTGGCCGTCACACCCGCCTCGGGCCCTGAAAAACGGCTGAAGGCTGACACCTTCGTCATCGCCGCCGGTTCCGAACCGGCGATGCCGCCGGTGCCCGGCTTCGATCTGGCCGGCATCGCCACCAGCACCGAGGCCCTGGCCTTTGAACATCTGCCAAAATCGCTGGCAGTGGTGGGCGGCGGCGTCATCGGCATCGAACTGGCTTCGGTCTATGCGAGCCTGGGCACGAAGGTGACAGTGATCGAAGCCCTGCCGTCGATTCTGGCCAATGTGGACGAGGAATTCATCCCCATCATCCTGGCGCGGTTAAAAAAGCTGGGCGTCACGATCCACATCAAGACCGCCGTGTCGAAAATCACCGCCACGAAAGAGGGCTACGCCCTGTCGGCAAAAGGCGACGCCGCCGTCGAGATCGTGGCGGAAAAGGTTCTGGTCTGCACCGGGCGGCGTCCGGCGGTCGATGGGCTGGGGCTGGACAAGGCCGGGGTAGCGGTTGAAAAGCGGCGCATCCTGGTCGACGGTCAGATGCGCACCAACGTTCCCCATATCTATGCCATCGGCGACTGCGCCTCGCCAATCATGCTGGCGCACGCGGCCTCGCATCAGGGGCTGGCGGCGGCGGCGATCATGGGGCAGGACGGTCACGGCGGCGACGCCATGGCGGCCCCGGTGCCGGGCGCGATCTATACCCATCCCGAAATCGCCTGGGTCGGACTGACGGAAAAGGAAGCCCGGGCCAAGGGATTGGCGATCAAGGTCGGACGTTTCCCCTTGGCCGCCAACGGCAAGAGCCTGATCATGGACGGCACCGACGGCATGATCAAAATCATCGCCGGGGCCGATTACGGCGAAATCCTGGGGGTCCACATCATCGGCCCCCGGGCGACCGATTTGATCGCCGAAGCCGGATTGGCCCTGACACTGGAAGCGACCGTGGACGACATCGCTGCAACCATACACGCCCATCCGACGGTGGCCGAGGCGATGGCCGAAGCGGCAATGGCCGTACGCGGGCAGGCCATTCACAGCTTCTGATCCAAACGGCCTGTCCCCCTATCCGGGACAAAGGAGAAACAGCATGACACTGGAAGCGGCTTTCATCTTCATCGCCCCCGATGCCGATCCCCGGACCCATCGCAGCGTCGTGGACACGCCTGCCGTGCGCCTGACCACGCTGGCGGTCAAGGATTATGACGAAGCGGTCGAGGAAACGCGAAAGCTGGTCGAGAACGGTGTCGCCGCCATCGAACTTTGCGGCGGTTTCGGCCATGAGGGGGTGGCCCGGATAGCCGAAGCCGTGGGTGACCGGGCGGCGGTGGGCGTCGTTCGTTTCGATAACCATCCCGGCCTGGGCTTCAAAAGCGGAGATAGCCTGTTCTAACGCGATTCCGGCCGGACGAAGGGGACGGTATTGCTGCCTACCCCCAGTCCCCCTAGGCCGGCCGGCGGCCGCCGGGCATCCCCATGCTCCAGGGGGAGAACGCCCGGTGGCCGGCCATAACCACCCTACGCTTCGAAATCGACCCGGTTCGGGACCGCGGCAGTCTGTGCGCCCGGTTCCAACGGCAAACGGGCCGCGATCTGTTCGACCGCAGCCATCGAATTCAGCACGCGCTGCATCAACGCGTTGATGTCCACACGATCCTTTTCGGTGAACTGGGGCGCGGACGCAGCCTCGATGATGACTTCCTTGGCCGCCCCCAACCCGCTTCGAGCCAGATCGATCAGGACCGCCGGGCTGCTATTTTCCTTTTCGGCGGAATAATTGGAAGGGGACTGCGTAGGGGCCACGCTGGTCCCGCCCGTCTCGGCCACGCCGATGAAGCTCGGCGGCAGCCAGGAATTGGCCGTCAGCACCTGTTCATCGCCGGACACCGGAATTTGCATCGACAGGGTTTCGATGCTGGAGGCGACATCGGCCACCTTCAACGCCGCGCGTTTGGCGTTATCGGCATAACCGCCCGACAGGGCCATTGCCACTTCCGCTTTAAGCTGCTGCAAATAGGCCCAGGCCGCGCGCAATTTCTGCGCCGTCTGGCTCTGCGCCCGCTGCTCGGGCGCCTTGTCGCCACCACCGCTAGAACCGAAATTTTGCTTGTTCGACGGCGTCGATTCCCGAAGCGGCGTCTCGGTCAGAGCCGGCAAGGGCTGAGGCTGAATGACAGGAGGCGGCGTGATCTGTTGTCTGGCGGGATCAAAGACCAGATTAGGAGACTGTTCGATGGGCGTGATCATATCGTTGCTCCATGACGGCGGCGGCGACTCCGCCTTATCCAATCCAAGAACACTCGCATCACTCGCGGACGCCATCCCGGAACCAGCCGGTTCCGTGGCCCCGCCCCAACCGGAAGGATCGTATCCGCGGAACGTTTCCGGAAGTTCTGGCCCTTCCGGCACGCTGGCCAGCGCCGCTTCGGTACGTCAAGCGTGCCCGTGTCTTTCCTGTTACGCAATGGAACAGAAAAACAGGCGCTCTTTTGTTGGCATATGGGAGCCGGAAACCGGTTCGTTAAGAGCCGGTCAGCGGATCATCAACGGCGTGACCGCGCCAACGACGGACGGCGATGCGGCGCCCGCCGGCGGCGGCGCGTAATAGGCCAGCGGCACCGGCAAGGTCACCAGCGACGGCGGCACGTAATAGGCTCCGGGCGGCAAGCGGTAACGCGACCATTCTTTGTAGCGCTGATGGCTGTAATCATGCTCGATGCGGCTGATGCCGGGCACCATTCTGTGGTCGTCGGGCGGACCGGCCTGGGCGATGCCGGGAATAGCGGCCAGAACCGCGCCGGCGGACAGCAGGCCGAATGCCAGCCTGGAACCGGGCGCGCGTCGCTCTATCCGCCTACTCCCGGTTTGTGGATAGTGCATGCGAGACATTTCCATTCCCTCGATCATCCGTCCGTCCCAACGATCCAGATGCGGGCCGGACATTTTCGGAACGAAAGCCGTTTTCGCGCTTTTTTGCCCCGGAAAGCCTGGGGAGCGGACGCGACGGCCTCTGGCGAGGCCTGTTGGAAAACGGCGAAACCGCGCAAGCTCTAGATCGGTTTCGAGATCAGGATGAGCGCCAATTGTGGAAAAGCTTGGGCAAGTTTTTCCACTGTTGCCCCCTATGACGGGATTTTCGTCTCCATCGGCGGATGCGGCGCGCCGTCCAAGGGAAACCGGTCCAGAATCCGCCCCAACAGCGCGTGGCGCAGGGATCGGTAGGCATCCATACGCACGTCCCGGCTGCCCTCGATCCGCGAAGGGTCCTCCACCTCCCAGAACGCCACTTGGCAATCCGTCGTCCGCGTCATCGTTTCGGCCTTGAGCAGAGCGTCAAGCGACAGCGCCACGATCAGATCGAAATTCGACTCGTCAAGATCGCCGACCATGGTGGGAACGTGACCCGCGATATCGAGATCGATTTCCGCCATCGCCGCCACCGCGAACGGATCAGCCTCCCCCTTGGCCACCCCGGCCGACCGGACCCAGACCGACGCGCCATGAATGGAGCGCAACAGGGCCGCAGCCATGGGAGAACGAATGGCGTTGCGGTCGCACAGAAACAAAACCGAAGAAGGAAGAGCGGATGCCGTCATGAATTCTTTCGCTCGACACGCCATCGCGGACAAAAACGCCGTCACGGTCCGGCTAGAACCCGATCTCCCGCCGCGGCCGATCCCGGCACGGCCCCGGATTATGGCTGCGGCCACACAAGGCCGGACGGGACGCGCCGGTGGTTTCAGGGAATGTCGCCGGCAATCCGGCCAAATAACGCGCGGCGAGAAAGGCGAAAGCCTGCGCTTCCAACGCATCGCCGTTCCAGCCCAGGCTTTCGACCGGCAGAACCGGAACTGACAGCCGGGCCTGCAAGGCCCGCATGATCGCCGGGTTGCGCCGTCCGCCGCCGCAGACCAGCCAGCGGACGGGCGGGACCGGGAAATACCGTTCAGCCAGCGCCACCGATTCGGCCGTGAAGGCGGTCAGCGTCGCCGCACCGTCCGCCGCCGACAACCGCGCAGTCGGCGGGCCGGTAAGCGCCGCGAAATCGTCCCGGTCCAGCGATTTGGGCGGCGGTTTCTGGAAATAGGGATGACGCAGGAAAACCGCCAGCACCTTCTCATCGACGCGGCCCTCGGCGGCCAGGCGGCCATCCTCGTCCATCGTCTTGCCGGTATGAGCCAGAACCCAATCATCGATCAGCGCATTGCCCGGCCCGGTGTCGAACGCCATCAATTCGTCGTTTTCGCCGATCCAGGTAACATTGCCGACCCCCCCCAGATTGAGTACCGCCAGCGGTCTTTCGGTCGCCGGAGCCAGCGCGCGATGATAGACCGGCACCAAGGGCGCACCCTGCCCGCCCAAGGCGACGTCGGCGCTGCGGAAGTCATTGACGACCGGAATTCCGGACAATTTCGCCAGCAGCGCGCCATCGCCGATCTGCCAGGTCCGGTTCAGGTCGGGACGGTGCAGGATGGTATGGCCATGAAAACCGATGGCGTCGACATCCCTGGGCTTCAACCCGGCGCGGGCAAGCAGGTCGCGCACGGCGTCGGCATGGATCAGGGTCAGATCCCGCTCCACCTCGGCCACCGGCCCTTCCCCGCCCAGAATGGCGCGCAGCCGGGCGCGGAACGGACCGTCATAGGGCCGTGTGCAAGCCAGCCCGGTTTTTTCGACGCGCACGCCGTCGGTGACGATCAGGGCCGAATCCACGCCGTCGAGCGAGGTCCCGGACATCAGTCCGAGCACGACCAGAGAAGCCGCCATCTCCCTAACGCACCACCGTCACAGCGCCCGCGCGGCGGCCAGAACCTCCGCCGCATGGCCCGCAACCTTCACCTTGCGCCACACTCTGGCGATCCGCCCTTGGCCATCGATCAGAAAGGTGCTGCGCTCGATGCCGAAATATTTCCGCCCATACATGCTTTTTTCGACCCACACGCCATAGGCTTCGCAAACCCGCCCTTCTTCGTCCGAGGCCAGGGTGAAGCCCAGGGAATATTTTGCCTTGAACTTGTCGTGGCGCGACGGCGAATCCTTTGACACGCCGATGACGACCGCGCCCGCGCCGGAGAAATCGGGCAGCGCTTCCTTAAAGGCGCAGGCTTCGGCGGTACAGCCCGACGTGTCGTCCTTAGGGTAAAAATAAAGGATCACGGTCCGGCCTTTTAGGGCGGAAAGCGTGACGCTGGAACCGCCATCCGTGGGCAAGGTAAAATCGGGAGCGTTCGCGCCGGCTTCGATCGTCATGACCGTCAATTCTCCTTCGTGGCGGCGGACAGGATGGCCCGCGCCGGTTCCTCGATCAGACGGGCGAAGACCGCCGCAACCGCCGCCGCGCATTCGTCCATCCACACCGTCAATTGGGCGAAACCCGGCTGGCCCGCCGCTTGTGCCAGAAGCGCCAGCACCCGTTCGGGCGCGCCCTTTTCGTCGAAAGGCCCATCCAGGGTCTGGCGCAACACCAGCCCAATGGCCGACCACAACCCCAATGCTTCGTCCAAACGTCCGGCATCGTCCGAACCGATCAGTCCCAGCCGTCCGGCTTCCTTCAAAACATCGCGGGTCGCGGTATGCAAAAGTGTGGGGCAATCCGACGCCCATCGCAATTGGAGATATTGCGCGATGAACTCGATGGCGATCAAGCCGCCCGTTCGATATTTGACGTCCCAAGGATTGTCCGTGCCATGCTGGCGCCGGATGCGCTCATGCATTTCCATCACATCCACGACCAGGCGGTCCGGGTCCCGGCGCGCCGACAAGGTGCGGCGGATCACGGCTTCGATTTTCGCCGCCAGTTCGGGGCGGCCCGAAACGATCCGGGCTCGGGTCAAAGCCATATGTTCCCAGGTCCAAGCCATGGAATCGTGATAGCGGATGAAGGATTCCAGGCTGGCGGCGATCGGCCCCGAACTGCCCGAGGGCCTCAGCCGCATATCCACCTCGTAAAGCGTTCCCTCGGCAGTCTTGACCGTCAGCGCGTTGATGATCCGCTGCGTAAGCCTGGCGTAATAGACGCTGGGGTCCAGGGGCCTCGCGCCATCGGACTGGTCCTGGCCGGGGTCCGTCTCGTAGATCAAAATCAGGTCCAGATCCGAACTGGGCGTCATCTCGCGCCCGCCCATCTTGCCCATGGCGACGATCGCCGCCCCGGGACCGGCAAAACCGCCATGAAGACGGCGGAACTCCCGCTCCACGAAATCCTGAACCGCGCCCAGGACCGCCTCGGCGATATCGGTCAGATGGCGCGAGGATTGGTCCGGCGTAATCTGGTTGCGCAGGATCTGCACGCCGATGCGGAATTTCTGTTCGCTGGCCCAACGCCGCACGCTGTCCAGCAATTCCTGGAAATCCTCGCCGGCCTGGACCAGCATCCGCTCCAAATCCTCCCGCAGGGTGGGAAGCGGCCCCAAGGGTTCAAAGAAATCGCGCGACAGCACACCATCCAAAAGCCGGGGCCGCGCCGACAAGGCGTCGGCGATCCGGGGCGCATCGCCCATGATCTCGGCCAGAAAATCGAGCAAGCCGGGACGCGCCTTGAACATCGAGAACAACGGCACCCCGGCGGGAAGACCCGTCAGAAAAACGGAAAAGCGCCGGAAGGCGAGGTCGGGTTCGCCGCTGCCCGCCAGCGCCTTCAAAAGCGCCGGCGTCAGTTCCGTCAGCATTTCGCGCGCCCGTGCGCTGCGCGTGGCGCGGATACGGCCATGATGCCAGCCGCGGATATCCCCCGACACGGCGGCGGGGTCTGAAAATCCCATGCCCGCCAGGGTCTTCAGCGGTCCGGGATCGTCCGAACCGCCGGTAAAGACCAGATCGCCGTCTCCGGCCAGGGACGGCGCATCCTCGAACAGGCGGGCATAATGATGTTCGACCCGGCGCAACTGGGTTTCCAGCGCAGCGGCGAAATCCTCTTCCCCCGCATAGCCCAGAAACACGCCGAGCGCCGCCAGCTTTTCCGGGGTGTTCGGCAGAGTCTGAGTCTGCTGATCGTCGATCATCTGCAAACGATGTTCGACCCGGCGCAGGAAGCCATAGGCTTCGCTCAGCGCGTCGCTGGCCTCCTGGGTGACATGTCCGGCCGCGTTCAGCGCCGCCAGCGCTTCCAGCGTCCGGGATGTGCGCAAACTGAAATCGCGTCCGCCCCAGATCAGTTGCTGGGTCTGGGCGAAGAATTCGATCTCGCGGATGCCGCCGCGCCCCAGCTTGATATTGTGCCCGGCGATGGCAATGCGCCCGCCGCCCCGATGGGCGTTGATCTGGCGCTTGATCGAATGGATGTCCTGGATGGTGGCGAAATCGAGATATTTACGCCAGATGAACGGGTTCAAGAGGGTAAGAAAGGCGTCTCCGGCGGTGCGGTCGCCCGCGACCGGACGGGCCTTGATCATGGCTGCGCGTTCCCAATTCTGGCCGAACCCTTCATAATAGGTCTCGGCCGCCAGCAGCGAGATCGCGGGCGGGGTCGAACCGGGATCGGGCCTGAGCCTGAGATCGGTCCTGAATACGTAACCGTCGGCGGTCCGTTCTTCCATCAGCCGGACCAATTCGCGCGTCATCTTGACGCACATTTCCTGCACCGAGCGGCGGCCCCGATAATCGATCCGGTCACTGTCGTAGAAGACGATGATGTCGATGTCCGAGGAATAATTGAGTTCGACCGCGCCCAGCTTACCCATGCCGATGACGACCACGCCCGATCCTTCCTCTGGACGGGCGGGATCGGGCAGGACGATGTCGCCTTGTTCATGGGCCTTGCGCAACAGGTGGCTCAATCCCAGCGACAACGCGGCCTCGGCCAGCGTCGATAAGGCGGCGGTGACCTGCTTCAGCGTCCAGACTCCGGCGATGTCGGCCATGCCGATCAGCAAAGCCGCGCGGCGCTTGGCGATGCGCAGCAGGCGCATCAGCCGCGCCGTGTCCGGTTCTGCGTCCGCCTCCCGACGCAGATTCCCTATCAGCCGATCGAAGGACGCATCCGGCCCCTCTTTCAGCATCGCTTCCAGAACACCGGGTTCCGCCAGGAGGCATTGGGACAAAAACGGGCTGTTGCCGAACAGCGCCACCATCAGCGCCCGCGCCGCCGCGTCGTCTTCAAGCCGCCGCGACAAAGCCGCCGACAGGCCCGGTTCCGCCTTGGTCCAATCCTGCCAGCGGTCCAGATTACGTGTCGCCATTCCGACATCGAAAGGGGCCGGCAGCGCACCAAGATCGAGTGAAAAAGCCACCTGCCGATCCCTTGTTGTTGAGTTTTGTAACAGACTGGGCAAATCTCGCCCCTGGGTCAATCGCGCATCACGGGAAAAGGGAGCTTGATGCATCGCTCCGTAAGAATTTTTTTCAGGGGTCTCGGAGGATTGGCCATAAGCGCCTTGATCCTGGCCGCATGGCTGGCGCTGCGCCTGTCCCAAGGGCCGATCGACCTTGATTTCCTGACCCCTTATATCGAAAACGCCCTGTCCACCTCAGACGCCAGCGTCCGGCTCGAACGCACCGTTCTGACCCGGGACAACAAGAACCGCGACGTCGATATCAGGGTCACGATGGCGCGGATTCTGACGCCCGACGGCGCCGTCGCGGCGGTCATTCCCGAAATGAACATGACTCTGTCCTTTTCCGCGCTGCTGCGCGGGGCCATCGCGCCGCGCAGCCTGGAAATGATCGAACCCGCTTTATATCTGGTCCGCGACACCGATGGCAGCCTCCGCCTGTCCGCCGGCGGCAAGCCTGGGGCCGAGCCGAAGGACACGGATACGGATACGGATGCGGACGCCGTACGATCCTCCCTGCCCCTGACCCAGGAAAGGTTCCTCTCTTATCTGGACGGAACCGGCGACACACCCCTGACCGCCGAGATACGCCGGATCGAAATCGCCGGAGGCACCTTAACCGTCGAGGACAGGATGATCGGGCGCACCTGGAAAGCGCCCAGAATCGATTTCGTCCTCAGGCGCAACCGGGCCGAACTCGTCGCCCGGCTCGATCTGTCCGTAGCGGGACAAGACGGCCTTTTTGCGATCAAAGGCGACGCTCATTTCCCGCGCCATGGCGGCGCACTGTCCGGCACGCTTCTGTTTTCAAACCTGCATCCGGCTGATTTCGCCGAAGTCGATCCGTCCTGGGCCCCGTTATCGGCGCTCCGTGTGCCGTTTCACGGTTCGATCACCGCCGAAGGATCGTTTCAGGGGCTGAATCGGGCGCAATTTTCCCTGACCGGCGATTCCGGGCAAATCGACCTGCCCGCGACGCCGGATGCGCCCGGTGCAACTCTGCCCGTGCGCGCCATCCAGGCCAAAGGCACGGTGCGGATGGGAGAGGGCGGCAATTCGGTCAGCCTCGATTCCTTCCAGCTCGATCTGGATGGACCGGTTCTGAACGCGACCGCGCGGATCGACGATTTTCTGAACGCGCCCCGTTTCGAGGCCTCCGCCACACTCGCCGATCTGGCGACGAACGCCGTTCAGGGCGTCTGGCCAGCCGCCCTGGCCCCCGACGCCCGTGACTGGGTCGTAACCAACCTGTCCGACGGAAAGGTGAGTAACGCCTCCATCACGCTCAAAGGGCATGTGCCGTCCGGCGCGGCCCTGGACGACGCCGAGATCGACGAGCTGGGTGGTGAATTATCGGCCAGCGGCGTCACCGTCCAATATTTGGCGCCGATGCCGGTCGTCCGCAATGCCGCCGCCACCGCCCATTTCGATATGAACGCCTTCACGATCTCGGTCCATGCCGGCGAGCTTAAGGGGCTTAAGGTGCGCGAGGGGACCGTCATTCTGGGCGGGCTGTCCGATCCCATCCCCACCGCCGACATAACACTTAAAATCGCCGGACCGGTCACCGACGCGCTGACCGTCGTCGATTCCAAGCCGCTGGGCTACGCCACCAGTCTTGGCATCGACCCGAAGGTGGTCAAAGGTGACGCGCTGACCGATCTTTCGATCAAATTCCCGTTGCTCAAGGATCTGCGTCTGGACGATGTCGGCGTCAAAGTGGCCGCGGAAACCACCGGCGTTGCCATACCAGACATCCTGTTGGGCCAAGATCTGGCCGAAGGCGTGCTGACTTTGACCGTCGACACCAAGGGGCTGGATATGTCAGGCAAGGCGTTGCTGGGCGGCACACCGTCCGACATCACCTGGCATGAAAATTTTTCGTCCAAGGCCGCCTTCACCAGCCGCTATACGCTGAAAGCGTCGCTGGACGACGCAGCCAGGGCCAGAATCGGGCTGGACAGCATCCCATTCCAGCCCCCCTACATGACCGGCCCCACCCCGGTCGATGTCACGGCGGTCATGACGGCGGGCGGCAAGGGCGATATCACGGTCAAAGCCGATCTCGCCCAAACCGCCATGGCCTTGCCCGACCTCAACTGGGTCAAGGAAAAGGGCGCACCCGGCCAGGCCCAGGCCAGCATCCGCATCGTAAAGGGCGCGCTGACAGAAATTCCGTTCTTTGCCGCCGCTTCCCCTCGTGGCGATCTGGCGGTCGAGGGCCGCGTCGCCTTCAAATCAGGACGGTTGAGCGAGATCGTCCTGACCAAGGCGCAATGGAACCGCTCCGACCTTCAAGGCACGGTCGCCTTCAAGCCGAACGGGCCTGTCGATCTGCATTTCTCGGGTATTTTCGACGCCCGCGAGCTGATCAGCGGCGCCCCTACCGATCCGCCCGCAGGCTGGACGCCGCCAATCGCCGCCGCTTCCGACGACCAAGAATCGACGCCCCTGATTCTGTCGGCCCGTTTCTCCCAAATCTGGGTCGCCAATGACGGCCAGTTGGTGAATGTCGATGCCGAAATGTCCCGCCGCAATGCGCTGTGGCGGCAGGTCGCCATCAATGGCCGTCTGGCCGAAGGGCCGGCCTTTTCGGTTTCGATCGCTCCTGCCGGAGCCGGCCGGCGCAAACTCAACGCCTCAGCCGAGGATGCGGGCGGCGTGTTCCGCGCCCTCGACATTTTCAACGATGTCGTCGGCGGCAGGCTGACCCTTGAAGGGGCCTTCGACGATTCCGCCCCGCACAACCCGCTCAAGGGAATGGCGACCATCCGCGACTACCGGCTGGTCAAGGCCCCTGCCCTGGCCCGGCTGCTGACCGTTGCCGCGCTGACCGGCGCTTTGGATGTCCTGTCGGGCAGCGGCATCCATTTCTCGACCTTGATCGCACCCTTCACCCTGACCGATGGCGTCATCGAATTGTCCGACGCCCGGACCTCGGGCACTGAATTGGGGCTGACCGCCAAAGGCCAGATCGATCTGACCCATGACCGTTTGGCCTTGGAAGGCACGATCGTGCCGCTTTATGCCGTCAACAACGCGCTCAGCCGCATTCCTCTGATCGGGGGCTTGTTTTCGGCCGAGAAAGGCGGTGGGATCATCGCCATGAACTATTCCCTGAAGGGCCCCACCTCGGACCCGTCCGTTTCGGTCAATCCGCTGTCGGTGCTCACCCCGGGATTTTTGCGCCAGTTCTTCGATCTGTTCAGCAACGACAGCGGCACTCAGGTCCGCCCCAAGGAAGCCGATCCCGCGCCCGCCGGAGAGGACACCCTCCATCCCCAGATCGACAAATCGCTGCAACCTTGACGCCTTGACGGGAATGACGGTTCTGCGCCGGGCGTCTTAACCGGTTGCCCCGGCTGGCGTCATCGGCTACACCTCGCTCTTGTTTTCAGAATAGCCGCGCGTTCCGGAGGATCGATGGCATCCTATCAGTACATCTATGTCATGAAGAACCTGACCAAGACCTTTCCCGGCGGACGGGAAATTCTAAAAGGTCTGTGGCTGTCCTTCCTGCCCGGGGCCAAGATCGGCGTGCTGGGCCATAACGGCGCCGGCAAATCCACCCTGCTCAAGATCATGGCCGGTCTCGACACCGATTTCGGCGGCGAAGCCTGGGCCGCCGAGGGCGTCAAGGTCGGCTATCTGTCTCAGGAACCGCAGCTCGACCCCACCAAGGACGTGATCGGCAACGTCATGGAAGGCGTGGCCGAGACCAAGGCGCTGCTGGAACGCTTCGAGGCCGTGTCCGCCCGCTTCGGCGAGGAGATGAGCGACGAGGAAATGGACGCTCTGATCGCCGAACAGAGCGATCTGCAGGAAAAGATCGACCATCTGAACGCCTGGGATCTGGAGCGCAATGTCGAGATCGCCATGGACGCCCTGCGCTGCCCCGCGCCGGACGCGGAGGTGGCGACCTTGTCGGGCGGCGAAAAGCGCAGAGTAGCGCTGTGCCGGCTGCTGCTGTCGCGCCCCGATATGCTGCTCCTGGACGAACCGACCAACCATCTGGACGCCGAATCGGTCGCCTGGCTGGAAAAATTCCTGGAGGAATACAGCGGCACCGTGGTGATCGTCACCCATGACCGCTATTTCCTGGACAATGTCACCGGCTGGATTCTGGAGCTGGAACGCGGCCAGGGCATTCCTTACGAGGGCAATTACACCGGCTGGCTGGAACAGAAGCAGAAGCGGCTGGAACAGGAATCCAAGGAAGAGTCCGCCCGCCAGCGCACTATCAAGGAAGAGCTGGAATGGGTGCGCGCCAGCCCGCGCGCCCGTCAGGCCAAGAACAAGGCCCGCATCACCGCCTTCGAGACCCTGGTCGCTCAGGCCAGCGAAAAGCAGATGGGCACCGCCCAGATCGTCATCCCCGCGGGTCCGCGTCTGGGCGATCTGGTGATCGAGGCCGAATCGCTGCGCAAAGGATTCGGCGACCGGCTTTTGATCGAGGATCTGTCCTTCCGCCTGCCGCCGGGCGGCATCGTCGGCATCATCGGTCCCAACGGCGCGGGCAAGACCACGCTGTTCCGCATGATCACCGAACAGGAAACGCCCGATTCCGGCAGCTTCAAGGTCGGCGAGACGGTCAAGCTGGGCTATGTCGATCAGTCGCGCGACACCCTGGCCGCCGACCGCACCGTGTGGGAAGAAATCTCGGGCGGTCAGGACGAGATCGAACTGGGCAAACGCAAGATGCCCAGCCGCGCCTATGTCGCCCAGTTCAATTTCAAGGGATCGGACCAGCAGAAGAAGGTCGGGCAATTATCGGGCGGCGAGCGCAACCGCGTCCACCTGGCCAAGATGTTGAAATCCGGCGCGAATGTCATCCTGCTCGACGAACCGCCCCACGATCTGGACGTCGATACCTTGCGCGCGCTGGAAGAATCGCTGCTCGAATTTCCCGGTTGCGCCGTGGTCATCAGCCACGACCGCTGGTTCCTGGACCGCATCGCCACCCACATCATCGCCTTCGAAGGCGACAGCCAGGTGGTCTGGTTCGAGGGCAATTACGCGGATTACGAAGTCGACAAGAAGCGCCGGCTGGGCGCGGACGCCGACCAGCCGCACCGCATCAAATACAAGCCCCTGAGCCGGGCCTGAACCCGGAAAACCACACCTGCAAGGGCAGGTTCCGCCACAGCGGAGCCCACCCTTGCAGGCGAACGACATGATATATTCCATGGGCGTTCCCTGGCGGGGGGCTAAAAATGCCCGCGCATTGACGTTTCCCAGCGACGCTCCAAGTTATGTTCTCATCTCAGCGACGATCCATTCCAAGCCCGCTTCCCGCGCAGCAGCACGCCACGCGGATATCCTTTTTCATGCCCGGCCTGGCCTTTGCCGCCTGGGGACCGCTGGTTCCGTTCGCCAAAGAACGGGCGGGGCTGGACGACGCCCAGCTCGGGCTGGTTCTTCTCGGTCTGGGGGCCGGCGCGTTGCTGTCCATGCCCCTGGCCGGAGCCCTGACGGCGAGGCTGGGATGCCGGACGGTTCTGATGGCGGCGACGCTGTTGATCTGCGCCGTCCTGCCGGCCCTGTCCTGGATTGAGACGCCGGCGCTGCTGGCCGCGGCGCTGTTCATCTTCGGTATCGGCATCGGCGCCATGGATTGCGCGATCAATGTCCAGGCGGTGATGGTCGAACGCGACAGCGACCGCGCGATGATGTCCGGTTTCCACGCCTTTTACAGCATCGGCGGACTGACCGGAGCGGCGGCGATGGCCGCTCTCTTAAGCCTGGGTCTGTCGCCCTTGACGGCATCCGCGACAGCGACGGCGGTTGTGTTCGGCCTTTTGCTTTCCGTGTCCGCCCATTGGCGCACCGACCGTATCGCGCACAGCACGCCCGCTTTCGCCCGGCCCCGGGGTGTCGTGGCCTTCATCGGTCTGCTCTGCTTCATCACCTTCCTATGCGAAGGCGCTATTCTGGATTGGAGTGCCGTGTTCCTGACCGGAACGCGGGGGATGGATGCTGCGCAAGCCGGCTGGGGTTTCGCGCTTTTTTCCCTGGCGATGACCGTGATGCGCCTGTTCGGAGACCGCCAAGTCCGCCGCCTGGGCCGATACCGGACAATTGCACTGGGATCATTGGTCGCCAGCGCCGGTTTCCTGATCATGACGCTGATCGACCATCCGGCTGTTTCCCTGTTCGGCTGCGCGCTGATCGGGGGAGGATGCGCGAACATCATCCCCGCCCTTTTCTCGCTGGCCGGGCAGCAGAAGGTCATGCCGGCAACATTGGCTATTCCTGCCGTGACGACCTTGGGCTATGCCGGCATCCTGGCCGGCCCGGCGCTAATCGGATTCATAGCGGACATCAGCAGCCTTGCCACCGCCTTTGCCGGCATCGCCGCCGCCATGATCGCCGTCGCCGCCGCGGCCCGTCCTTTGACGAAAAAAACGCTGCAAGAACGCTGAAACGGCACCGGGCCGGACCAAAAAGGTCCAGCCCGGTTCTCACATCCTGCATCCCGGTAAAACGGAAAAGCGTTTTCAGCCGGCGACCATGTCCAGGTCGGGCGACGGCGTCGCCAGCGGCCGTTCGACGGCGATGGTGGCCAGATAATCGTCCAAAAGAACCGTCAGCTCGTCAAGCTTGCCGGTAAAGGAATGGTTGGCCCCCTTGATCGTGTCGAAGCGAACGGTGATGTTGCGTTGCCCCGACAGCTTGGTTGCCAGCTTGGCCACCGCCGCCTCCGGAACTTGGCGGTCCGCCGAGCCGTGAACGATCAGGCCCGATGACGGACAAGGGGCCAGGAACGAAAAATCATAAAGATTGGCCGGCGGCGCGATCGAGACGAAGCCGTCGATCTCGGGCCGGCGCATCAAAAGCTGCATGCCGATCCAGGCGCCGAAGGAATAACCGCCGATCCAACAGCTTCCCGCATTGGGATTGACGGTTTGCAGCCAATCCAGCGCCGACGCGGCGTCCGACAATTCGCCGGGACCGTTGTCAAAACGCCCCTGGGAACGCCCTACCCCGCGGAAATTGAACCGCATGGTCGAGAACCCCCGGCGCACGAAAGCATGATACAAGGCATAGACAACCTTGTTGTTCATCGTGCCGCCGAGCTGAGGCTGGGGATGCAAAAGAAGCACCACGGGCGCATTGCGCAGGGAACCATGATGGTAACGGCCTTCGAGCCGTCCATCCGGCCCATTGAATATCACTTCTGGCATTACGACCCTTTGGACTCTCTCTCGACGATCTACCGGCTCTAAATCCGACCCCTCAGGTACGGAATATCCAAAAATGAGCCGGGATCGGCTCTTGGACATTCTTGATCCGGTTTGTCGGGCATCCTATATTCCAATCGCTGTCCGTTCCGCCCCGCTGGGACAGGATCCGGAAAACAGGTTCCCGTTGAATGGGTCAGCATACCACACCGGCGCGGTGGAACTTCAAGAACTTCGGGCCCGATCTATCGGGATGGCGCGGATTTTTTTGAAGAAAACAGTTTTCGGACAGGATTCCGGGCCCCAGTGGTTCGAGGACGTCCGGTCGAGCGATCGGGGTTTCGAAGACCCCAGGATGAGAGGTGAGACGGTGAAACTCAGCACCAAGGGACGCTACGCCGTGATGGCGATGGTCGATCTGGCCTGTAACGCCGAAGGCGGGCCGGTGGCCCTGGCCGACATCGCCAGCCGCCAGGAGATTTCCTTGTCCTATCTGGAACAGCTTTTCGGCAAGCTGCGCAAGGGCGGACTGGTCCGCAGCGTACGCGGCCCGGGCGGCGGCTATCTTTTGTCCCGCCCTGCAGGGCAGTTGCGGATTTCGGACATCATCCTGGCCGTTGACGAGCCGATCCAGACGACGCGCTGCGCGCCGGGATCGCCGGCCGGCTGCCATCATCACAAGGGCCGCTGTCTGACCCACGATCTGTGGGAGGAACTGGGCAACCAGATCTATCTCTATTTAAGCGCGGTATCGCTGGGCGATGTGATCGAACGGCGCCTATTGGGCAGCAGCGGCATCTTTCATTCGGGCGGCGAACGCATCGCCGCCGCCCAATAGCGAATCAGCCGGGGCGGGCCGGTTCCCTCCCCTTTTCGGACAAAACCGATGAGCGGCATCTATCTCGATCATAACGCCACGGCCCCAATCCGGCCTGAAGCAACCGCCGCGATGGCTGACGCCCTGACACAGCCGGGCAACGCCTCGTCGGTGCATGCCTCCGGCCGCCGGGCGCGCCGCGTGATCGAAGATGCCCGCGAAGCCCTGGCCGTCCGCCTGAACGCCCCCGCTGCCGGCGTGATCTTCACGTCAGGCGCCAGCGAGGCCAACGCCCTGGCCCTGACCCAGGTCCGGCCGGGCCGGGTGATCGCCTCGTCCGTCGAACATCCGTCCGTTCTGGCCTGGGCCGACGCCCGCATCCCCGTCGATGACGATGGCGTCATCGATTTGGACGCCCTGGACCGGCTGTTGTCCGAGACGGCGGATGGCCCCGTCCTGGTCGCGCTGATGCTGGTCAACAACGAGACCGGAATTATCCAGCCTGTGGCCGAAGCGGCGCGCATCGCTCACGCCCATGGGGCAGCTCTGCATTGCGACGCGGTTCAGGCCCTGTCCAGGATGGACATCGACATCATGGCGTTGGGCGCCGATTCCCTGGCCGTGTCGGCGCATAAGATCGGCGGACCGCAAGGAACGGGTGCCCTGATCCTGGCCGATCCCGAACGGGTTTTGCGCCCTTTGATCCCGGGCGGCGGCCAGGAACGGTCGCGCCGGGGCGGCACCGAGAATCTGCCTGGAATCGCCGGTTTCGCCGCCGCGTTGAACGCGTCTTGCGACAATGCCCGGATCGAAGCCTTGCGCGATGCGTTGGAACAACGTGCGCGCGACGTCTGCCCCGCTTTGACCGTACTGGGCGGCAGGACACGGCGCGTCGGCAACACCGCCTGTCTCGCTGTGCCCGGGATGAGGGCGGAAACATTGGTGATGGCGCTCGATCTTGCCGGGATCATGGTCAGCGCGGGTGCTGCCTGTTCGTCGGGCAAGGTCGGGCCAAGCCACGTTCTGGAGGCGATGGGCGCAGGGTCCCTGGCCGGATCGGCGATCAGGGTCAGCCTGGGCTGGAACAGCGGCCTCGACGATGTGGATGGATTTATTGCTGCCTTTTCGCGTCTAGCCGGCTCACGCCGGGCGCAGCATGCGGCTTAAAGAGGATGAGGGACAGATGACGATAGCCGGTAGCCAGAAAACGGAGAACACCGAGACCATGAGCGTCGCGGATCCGAAACGGAACGCCCGCCCGAAACAGCCGATCTATTTCGACTATCAGGCCACCACGCCCTGCGACCCGCGCGTCGTCGAAGCGATGCTGCCCTATTTCACGGAGCATTTCGGCAACCCGCATTCACGCAGCCATTCCTATGGCTGGGAAGCCGAGGACGCGGTCGAGAACGCCCGCGCCGAGGTTGCCCGGTTGATCGGCGCTGACCCGAAGGAAATCGTCTTTACTTCGGGCGCGACGGAATCGAACAATCTGGCCTTAAAAGGCGTCGCCAACTTTTATAAGGAACGGAAGAACCATATCGTCACGCTGGTCACCGAACATAAATGTGTGCTCGACACCTGCCGCCATCTGGAACAGGAAGGCTTTTCGGTTACCTATCTGCCGGTCGAAAGCAACGGGCTGGTCGATCTGGCCAAGCTGGAAGCAGCACTCACCGACAAGACCGTGCTGGTGTCGATCATGGCGGCTCATAACGAGATCGGCGTGTTGCAGCCGATCACCGAAATCGGCGCGATCTGCCGCAAACATGGCGTTTTCTTCCATACTGACGCGGCCCAGGCCGTGGGCAAGATCCCGCTCGATGTCAATGCGATGAATATCGATCTGATGAGCATCTCCGGTCATAAGATCTATGGGCCGAAGGGCATCGGCGCTCTTTACGTCCGCCGCCGGCCGCGCGTGCGGGTGCTGGCCCAGATGAATGGCGGCGGTCAGGAGCGCGGCATGCGTTCGGGCACCCTGTCGCCAGCCTTGTGCGTCGGCATCGGCACCGCCTGCCGCATCGCCCGCGAGGAGATGGAAAGCGAAAGCAAGCGGCTGCTGGGTTTGCGCGAACGCATGCTGAACGCGATCACGGCCCGTCTGCCCGAGGTCTATCTGAACGGCGACCACGATCATCGCCTGCCCGGCAGTCTCAATATCAGCTTCGCCTTCGTCGAGGGCGAAGGGCTAATGATGGGGGTCAAGGACATCGCGGTGTCGTCGGGATCGGCCTGCACCTCGGCTTCGCTTGAACCGTCCTATGTGCTGCGCGCGCTGGGGCTTGATTCCGACATGGCGCACACGTCATTGCGCATCGGGATCGGACGCTTCACCACCGAGGCGGACGTCGATTATGCCGTCGATCACATCGTCGAGGCCGTCACCAAACTGCGCGATCTAAGCCCTCTGTGGGAGATGCATCAGCAGGGTGTCGACATTAAATCCATTGAATGGGCCGACCACTGACCAAGAAAGAAGGCCCGAAGGGTTCTGCGGAGGACAAGCATGGCATACAGCGAAAAAGTCATCGATCATTACGAGCATCCTCGTAATGTGGGATCGTTCCAGAAGGACGAGACCAATATCGGCACCGGCCTGGTCGGCGCACCGGCCTGCGGCGACGTGATGAAGCTTCAGATCAAGGTCAGCGACGACGGTGTCATCGAAGATGCGAAGTTCAAGACCTTCGGCTGCGGATCGGCCATTGCGTCCAGTTCGCTGGTCACCGAATGGATCAAGGGCAAGACGTTGAACGAGGCGTCGGGCATCAAGAACACCGACATCGCCCAGCATCTGGCTCTGCCGCCGGTCAAGATTCACTGCTCGGTGCTGGCCGAGGACGCGATCAAGGCCGCGATCGCCGATTATAGAAAGAAGCACGGTCTCGCCGAAGACGGCGCGGCGGACTGAAACGACGGGTGGGAAAGGCAAACGACATGACCGATACCATGGCTCCTTTGACATTGACCGATTCGGCGGTGGCGCAGGTCAAGGCCCTGCTGGCCCGGCGCTCGAAACCGGCGCTGGGCATCCGCATCGGCGTGCAGACCCGGGGCTGTTCGGGGCTGACCTACAATTTGGAATATGCCGACGAGAAAGGGCCGCTGGACGAGATGGTGGAAAAGGACGGGGTGACCGTGCTGATCGACCCCAAGGCCACCATGTTCATCATCGGCACCGAGATGGATTTCGTCTCCGACAAGCTGCAAAGCGGTTTCGTTTTCCGCAATCCCAATGAAAAGGGCCGGTGCGGCTGCGGCGAATCCTTCCACGTCTGACCTTGGTTCCGCCTTGCCCCGCCGTCCGGCTCGAACGGACAGGACGGGGCTAAGGCGGCGACATTCTTGATAGAAGCCAGATCAAAGACCATGAGCGAGGTCGAGCGTACGTTCTCCAATGCCGCCATGCCGCGGCCCTGCTGGTCCTGCAAGGGGCCGGTCGGACGTCAATCCCTGTTCTGCGCCACCTGCAATGCGGTCCAGCCCGCAGGCGATCTCGACCATTTCGCCCGGCTGGGGCTGGAACGCGGATTCGCGCTCGATCCGGCATTGCTCGACCGCCAATATTTCCAGCTTCAGCGCTGCCTGCATCCCGACCGTTTCTCCCGCCGTCCGGCCCGCGAACGCGCCTTGTCGCAAGGCCAGGCCGCCGCTTTGAACGAAGCCTATGAAACGCTGAAGGACCCCATGCGGCGATCGGCTTATCTGCTGCATCTGGCGGGCCGCGACGCCGATATCGACAAGAACGCCACCGTCAGCGATCCCGCCCTCTTGATGGAAGCGATGGAGATGCGCGAAGCCCTGGCCGACGCGGCAGATCCGGCAACAGCCGCCCGGCTGCTGACCGAGGCCGAGGCCGCTGTGGCAACCTGCCAGACGGCGCTGGCGCAAGCCTTCGCCGACAACGATCTTGACGCCGCCGGACGGCTGACCACCCGCATGCGCTATCTGGCGCGGCTGGTGGAAGAAGCCCGCGCCCGGCGGAGCCGCCTGATGACGGAGCCTGTTTCCTGATGCTGCTGCAAATCAACGAACCGGGCGAAGCGTCCCGTCCCCAAACCGAGGATCGGGGAGCCGCCATCGGCATCGATCTTGGCACCACCAATTCCGTCGTCGCCATCGCCGAGGACGGCCGCCCCCGTGTGCTCAAGGACGATAAAGGCGGGGCGCTGATCCCCTCGGTGGTTTTCTACGACCCCAACGGCCCGGTCGTCGTCGGCGCGAATGCGCGCCGCGAATTGCTGGAAATGCCCGACGCCGTGATCGGTTCGATCAAGCGGCTGATGGGCCGGGGCGTCGCCGATGTCCGCTCCCTGGCCGGGGCCTTGCCCTTCGAGCTGGACAGCGCCGCCGAAGGTGGCATGGTCCGCCTGCGCATATCGGGCCGCACCTTAACGCCGGTCGAGATTTCCGCCGACATCCTGCGCGCCGTCAAGGCCCGCGCCGAAGCCGTGTTGGACCGCCCCGTCGATCGCGCGGTCGTGACCGTGCCGGCCTATTTCGACGACGCCGCGCGCAGCGCCACCAAAGATGCCGCGCGGCTGGCCGGGCTCGACGTCTTGCGTCTGGTCAACGAACCCACCGCCGCCGCGCTGGCCTATGGCCTCGATTCCGAGGCCGAGGGACTGTACGCCGTCTATGATCTGGGCGGCGGCACCTTCGATATTTCGATCCTGCATATGGAAAAGGGCGTTTTCCAGGTGCGCGCTACCGGCGGCGACGCTGCCCTGGGCGGCGACGATCTGGATCACGCCATCGCCGAACGCTTCCTGGCCGAACGGGCGGAAGGCGCCAATGCGCCGGCGATTTCCCAGGGCGAAGCCAAACAGGCGCTGGCGACCGCCAGACTGGCCAAGGAATGCCTGTCGTCGGGCAACAGCGGCGAATGGATGCTGGAAATCGACGACCACGTCACCCGCCACCGGTTGGACCGCGCGACGTTCGAATCCCTGGCAGCGCCGCTGGTGGACCGGACCATCTCTTTATGCCGGGGGGTGCTGGAAGATGCCGGTATCGCCCCATCCGAGGTCAAGGGCGTGGTCCTGGTCGGCGGATCGACCCGCATCCCCCTGGTGCGGCGGCGCGTCGCCGAACTGTTCGGACAGGAACCCTTGGCCGATATCGATCCCGACGCCGTGGTGGCGCTGGGGGCAGCGCTTCAGGCCGAGGCGCTGACCGTGGGCGCGGACACCCTGCTTTTGGACGTGACACCTTTGTCGCTGGGCATCGAGACCATGGGCGGCATCGTCGAAAAGGTCATTCCCCGCAACACGCCGATCCCGGTGGCGATGGCGCAGGATTTCACCACCTATCAGGACGGCCAGGACGCCATGCTGATCCATGTCGTCCAGGGCGAACGCGAACTGGTCGATCAGAACCGTTCCCTGGCCCGTTTCGTGCTGACCGGCATTCCGCCGATGACGGCGGGTGCGGCGCGCATCCGCGTCACCTTCGCCGTCGATGCCGACGGACTGCTGACCGTGACCGCCCAGGAAACCGTCACCGGCGTCGCCCAGGAGGTTTCGGTCAAGCCGTCCTACGGCCTGTCCGACGACGAGATGGCGACCATGCTGCGCGATTCCATGGTCCATGCCCGCGATGACATGGAAGCCCGTCTGCTGGCCGAATCCCGGGTCGAGGCCGAGCGTTCCGTTCTGGCGGTCAAGGCCGCCCTGGGCGTCGATGGCGATCTGTTGAGCGCGGACGAGCGCGCTTTGATCGGCGACGCCATCGCCCGTGTCGAAACCCAACTGAGCCAAGGGAGCCGCGACGCGGTTCAGCAAGCGTCGGAGGCGCTGGAAAACGCGACCAAGAGCTTCGCCGAACGACGCATGGACCGGGGCATCCAAAAGGCCCTGGCCGGCATGGCCGTCGAAACCCTGAGCCAAAGCCTGGGCGTAGAGGACGAAACCGCCTCCCGCCAAGAAACGATAGGAGCCGAGACCATGCCCAAGATGACCTTCATCGAGACTGACGGCACCCGGCGCGAGGTCGATGCGCCCGCCGGCCTTTCGGTGTTGGAGATCGCGCACCGCAACAAGGTGCCGCTGGAAGGCGCGTGCGAAGGATCTCTGGCCTGTTCGACCTGCCATGTCATCGTCGATCCCGCCTGGTTCAACCGCCTGGAACCGGCCAGCGAGGAAGAGGAGGACATGCTGGATCTGGCCTTCGGCCTGACCCACACCTCGCGCCTGGGCTGTCAGATCGTCATGGACGACAAGCTGGACGGGCTTGAGGTGCGCCTGCCCGCCGCGACCCGCAACATGATGGTGGACAAGTGAAACCGCTGCGCTGGACCGATGTGACCGACATCGCCATCGCTTTGGAAGAGACGCATCCCGACGCGGATGCCGTCAATCTGCGCTTCACCGACCTGCATGGCTGGGTCTGCGCCCTGCCCGGCTTTGCCGACGATCCGGCTGCGTCGAATGAAAAAGTGCTGGAAGCCATTCAGATGGCCTGGATCGACGAACGGGACTGATCTTTAGGGGAAAAACGCATGATTTCCTTATTCGACCAGCTGAAGCGCGCCTGCGCCTCGGAATGGGCCGCTTATACAAACCATGCCTTCGTACGCGGGCTGGGCGATGGCACCCTGCCCCAGGCGGCGTTCCGAGACTATCTTCGCCAGGATTATCTGTTCCTGATCCAGTTCGCGCGCGCCTATGGGCTGGCGGTGTTCAAGTCCGAAACGATCGAAGAAGCGCGGCGCGGTTCGGACGGGCTGGCCGCGATCCTGGATGAAACCCGGCTGCATGTAGCCTATTGCGGGGATTGGGGAATCGCCGAGGCCGATCTGGAAGCGTGCGCGGAAGCGCCCCAGACCCTGGCCTATACCCGTTTCGTGCTCGATCGGGGCATGGCCGGCGATCTGCTCGATCTCGACGTGGCGCTGGCCCCTTGCGTCATCGGTTATGCCGAAATCGGCGCGCAACTGGCCCGCGAAAACGGCGACCGGCTGGCGCAGAATCCCTACCGCTCCTGGATCGAAGCCTATGCCGGCGCGGATTACACCAAAGCAGCGGCGGCGCATATCGAAAAACTGGACCGCACCCTGGCCGCGCGCGGCGGCGACGGACGCATGCCGTCATTGATCGAAACCTTCCGCAAGGCCACAATCCTCGAAGCGCAATTTTGGGAAACCGGCTTGAAAGCCAGCAATTGACATCACGATGAACACCGCCCTTTTACCCGATATTCTCGCTCCGATCCTGACCTGGACCTTATGGCAAGGCTTTGCCTGGCTGGTCGAAAGCTCGCGCTGGGCCAAAAACAGCCTCAGCGCCTCGGTCATCCGTCTGCGCCTGCAATGGATGCTGAAGATGTGCGACCGCGACAACCGCATCCTGGACAGCACCCTGATCGGCAATCTGATGCACAGCGTGTCGTTCCTGGCGTCCGCCACCATCATCATCCTGGGCGCCGTCTTAGCGCTTCTGGGCGCAGCCGACCGGCTGCACGCCTCGGTGCAGGGCATGCCCTTCCTGGCCCAGGGATCGCAAGGGCTGATGCAGATCAAGCTGCTGACCCTGGGGCTGGTATTCGTCTATGCTTTTTTCAAATTCAGTTGGAGCCTGCGCCAGTTCAATTATTGCTGCGTCGTGATCGGCGGCGCGCCCCCCGTCTCGGCAAGCGACGATGAAAAACTGTCCTTCGCCAAGAAGGCGGCCCGGGTCGGCAATCTGGGCGCGCGCAGCTTCAATCAGGGTTTGCGCGCCTATTATTTCTCGTTGACCGTGGTCGGCTGGTTCATACATCCGGCTGCGATGATCGTCGCGGCGCTGATGGTGGTCGCCGTGCTGTGGCGGCGTGAATTCCATTCCCGCACCCGCCGCGCCTTGGGCCAATATTAGGAACGAACCGGTATTGACCGCATGAAAAAGCGTATTCTCGTCGCCATGTCGGGCGGGGTCGATTCGTCGGCTACCGCGGCGCTCCTGCTTGAACAGGGCTGGGACGTCGTCGGCGTGACCATGCAGCTTTATGACCACGGCCAAGCCGTGGGCCGCGCCAACAGTTGTTGCGCCGGCATCGATATCCGCGACGCGCGCCGGGTCGCCGATGCGCTGGGCATCGCCCATTACGTCGTCGATTACGAACGGCGCTTCCAGGAAGACGTCATCCAGCCCTTCGCCCGGTCCTACGGTCTGGGTGAAACGCCGATCCCTTGCGTGTTGTGCAACCAGACGGTCAAGTTCCGCGACCTGATCGCCCTGGCCCGCGATCTGGGGGCCGAGGCCCTGGCCACCGGCCATTATGTCCGCCGCGCCGATACGGACCAAGGACCGGTGATGCTGCGCGCCGCCGACACCACCCGCGACCAAAGCTATTTCCTGTTCGCCACCACCCGCGACCAGCTCGAATTCCTGCATTTCCCCCTGGGCGGCATGTCGGGCAAGGACGAAACCCGCGCTCTGGCCCAACGCCTGGGCCTGCCGGTCGCGTCGAAACCCGACAGCCAGGATATCTGCTTCGTCCCCGATGGCGATTACGCCCGCGTAGTGGCCGCCCTCAATCCGACGGCGATGGAGCCAGGCGAGATCGTCCACGCCATCGACGGCCGCGTTCTGGGCCGCCATGACGGCATCGCCCGCTTCACCGTCGGCCAGCGCAAGGGATTGGGCATCGGCGGCGGCGAACCGCTTTATGTCATCCGGCTGGACGCCGGCGCACGGCGCGTCCTGGTCGGCCCGCGCGAGGCCCTGGGCCAAAGCCGTATCGCCTTGCGCGAAGTCAATTGGCTGGGCACGGACCATCCCCAGGCTGGCGTCGAACGGCGCGTCCAGGTCAAGGTGCGCTCGACCCGCGGGCTAGCCCCCGCCACATTGACTCTGCACGAAGGAAACCGGGCAACCGTAATCCTGGACAATCCCGAGGAGGGCGTCTCGCCCGGCCAAGCCTGCGTTTTCTATGACGATGACCTGGTTTTGGGCGGGGGATGGATTACCGCGCAACCCCGCCTTGACAGCCGGGAAACGAATCAGTAAAAACGCCTCCTCTGCGGCGGCTTAGCTCAGCTGGTTAGAGCACGGGAATCATAATCCCGGTGTCCCCGGTTCGAGTCCGGGAGCCGCTACCAACAAACAAAAGCCCGTCAGGCCATCGCCTGACGGGCTTTTGTTTTACCGCCCCCGCTATAGCGCAGCAACTGTAGCGCGGCGGGCGATTTGAGACACGCGCGCATCCTGCAATATGCACGGTCATGGCTTGTCTGGGCCGCTGGCTGCCCGGCAGCTTTTGGTCAGCCGACAGCGACAGCGGACCTTCGCGTGCTCACGTCTCATGGCTCGATTTGGCCAGCCGCAGGCCGGCAAACGGTATGTCCGTATCTGGCGCGGAACGCCGGGCTGAGTCAGGCGATCACCCCGTTGGCATAAAGTAGAGGCTCGCCCGATGGCGCGCTGTCCCTCCGCGACATCACAGTGTAGGAAGCGAAGATTAGGGCTGGCGAAGGCGACCGATCAGTGGGTAGGCTCGCTCATAATACTGGCACAGGCAGGAGAGAGGCGACTTTGGCCGGCAACTCGGCATTCCTGAAAGCGGAACCGACTCTGGCGTGGCTCGGCCAGTTCGAGCCGGAGGACCAGCTGGTCGCGGTCGCCTTGTTGCGGGCGATGACCTTGGTCTCGCGTGATGCGTTCGCGGAAGGACTACGGGCACTGCTGCTGGCCCGGTTGGCCGAGGGAAACGGGCCGATTGGAGTTTATGTCGAGCGTGAGCTCCGCCATCGGCATGGCGTGCCGTTTCGTCTCTTTAAGGAATCCAAGACGAAAGTACGTCGGGCGTACGGCGTCGGGCCACCCCCCGTCCAACCGACCCAGGCATATGACGCCGATGTCGGCAGCGAAGGCTTGGTGGCGCAGATGGTGTCCGAGGTCTGCCGCGCCCATTCCCAGCAAGTCTTCAATCACCCCGGTCCCGACGCCATCCGCAAGCATTGCATCCGGCGCTTCGTTCTTGTCACGGACTTCATCGGGTCCGGCAAGCGCGCGCGCACCTTCCTGCAGGCGGCTTGGCGGGTTCGGTCGGTCCGAAGTTGGTGGTCCGGGCGCGCCACTAGGGGGCTTTCGTTCGAGGTGGTCGCCTATGCCGCAACGCAGACTGGGCGCGCGGTCGTCGAACGCCACCCCTCGCGTCCCCAGGTTCACGTCGTCGTGGGCTGTCCGACCCTCGGCACCGAATTCTCGAACGGCGATGTGCGCAAACTCTGCGTGAAGTATTCGCCGGTTCCCCCCAGCGTGATGCCGCCGACCGGCTACGCCCACGGCGGCGCGCTGATCGCATTCGCCCACGGCGTCCCGAACAACGCGCCTCTGATCTTGCACAAGCGCGGGGGTGGCTGGGCCCCGCTGTTCCCCGCGCGGGTCACGTCGGCGACCCGGCAGCATTTTTCTACGGCGCAAGACGCAGAGGCGGTCCGGACGCACCTTGTCAAGATGCGCCAAGCCCGGCTCGCCGAAGCCGGTCAGGTCGCCGGCGCTAAACCCCACGCCCAGAATCTATTGATGGTTCTCGCGGCTTTGAGCCACCCGCCGCGCGGGGCCGAAGCGATCTCCCGAAAAACCGGTCTGACAGTGATCGAGGTCGAGGCCGCTTTCAGGGCTGCATTGAAGAACGACTGGGTCGACGGTCAGTATCGCCTGACCGACATAGGCCACGCGCAACTCCAGCAGGCGCGTAAGGCGCCTCCTGAGGACCCGCTTCCCATCGAAGCGCCGCCGTTCTACTATCCGTCCTCGTTGAGGGCGCCGCAGGGACTTTCTAGTTGATGCCGGTCGAGAGGCCGGCGCCGGGCCGAAAGCCTTCGGGCTTGACGTCCATGGGCCGCAGACTCTGCGCGTCTAAGGAAAAGCGGGCGCTTGAAGCTAAGGCAGATCGCGAAGTGCCGCCTGCGGCGGTTCGCGGCGATGTCTTGCTCCACTCCGCGATCTGTCTCACCCCTAGGGTGTCAAAGTAGATGGTCGGGTGGCGCCCTCAACTCTATGAGCGAGAAGGTCGAGCGCTGAGCGTCGACGCCACTGTGTTGGCAAATGCGCTGGCGACGGCGTCCCAGCTAACGATCCCCTCGTTGCCGCCGGTGTTCACCTTGGCCCACCTAGCCCAACAGGCGGGGGTCGACTACAGCGTGTTGCGGCGGGTGGCCCAGCGATCACCGAACGAGGGGTATCGGGTTTTCCGCATTCGGAAACGCCCAGCCCACACCGGCGAACGACGCTACCGGCAAATCGCGGTTCCTTCGCCCCAGCTGATGAAGGTGCAGCGTTGGATCACGCAGGCGATCCTTAGCAAGGCGGCAGCCCATTCGGCGAGCGTGGCCTTTTCGAAGGGCGATAAGCTAGTCGACGCGGCCGCACCCCACTGCGAGTGTAAGTGGCTGATCAAGATGGATGTTCGGAATTTCTTTGAGTCCATCAACGAAATCGCCGCTTACCGAGTGTTCCGCTCTCTCGGCTATCAGCCGTTGGTATCGCTGGAGATGGCACGAATCAGCACGCGGCTGGCTGGCTGGAGCCCGCGGCGTGCGACAGATCGCTGGAGCGTGGACGCTTGGCGGCACATGGAGCGGCGCTGGTCGGAAATTGAGGCCTATCAAGCCTACCGGGACGATCCAGGGCCGCTCCTTGGTCATTTGCCCCAAGGCGCCCCCACGAGCCCGATGCTCGCCAATCTGGCCATGCGGGAGTTTGACGCTAAGGCCGCCGCGATCGCCAACCAGAGCGGCATGATCTACACGCGCTATGCCGACGACCTGTCGTTCTCGACCGACCAGTCCATTACGAAGGCGGACTGCAGCAGGCTCATTGGGAAGATCTACAATCTAATGGGCACAATCGGCCTATCGCCAAACGTCACGAAGACTCGCGTCTCGCCCCCGGGCGCGCGGAAAGTCGTCCTCGGCCTCCTTGTCGATGGGAAGAAGCCGAGGCTCAGCCGTGAATTTCGAGCGTTGATGCGGCAGCATCTGCACTACCTCCGGAAGGATGGCGTCGGCCCGGTGCGCCACGCTAGGGTCAGGGGGTTTGTCTCCGTCGCAGGGTTTCGGAACCACCTGCACGGTCTTGCTACCTATGCACGGCAGATCGACGTCGTCTACGGCGATGGATTGCTGCGTGAGCTAGACAAGGTAGCTTGGCCGGTCTGATCCGAACCTCGACGACTATACGCTTGAACGGCGTCGAAGGTGGCTTAGTCGATCAGCGGCGACACGGTTGCCGTGATCACTTTGTTGTCCGGCTTCGAGGACGTTCTCAGCTCTCAAGCTGAAAGAGAAGCGATTAAACTATGAGCTAAATCTATTTTTTATTATAGAATAATGCCTCGTCCGTTCGCTTCAAGCGTGATTTTGGAGGGCTATAGCATAGACATAGTGACGTTGGCGTAGCTCGGCGATCGAATCGCTATGACCCGACGCCGGACGTTCAATCCGTTCGTGCCACTTCCAACAACCGGACCTTCGTTCATCGAGGTGAGGTTCGGAGGCGGATTCTAAGATCCATCATAAGCGCCCGGCGCTAAGACGGGCACACGGGGTCGAGCATTCAGGCGAACGGCGCGGCAGCGAGAATTTTCTTGCTCTGGACGATGATATTGCACCATCGCTTCGCTCGCGTGATGGCGTTGTAGAGCAGGCGACGCTTGTGTTCAGCATCACCGCCCACCTGATAGGGCCAGATGATCACGACACCCTCGAACTCCCTGTTCTTTGCCTGCTGTACCGTCATCGCCATCAGTTGATGCAACGCGCCGCCACCATGCTGCCGTCGCAGCGAGACCTGCCGCGCAATGACGGCCTCGATCTCCGCACGGGTGAAATTAGCCCGTCCGCAAGCGTGAACTTGGTTTTCGACCCACGACAGTGTCGCACGCACGGGTCCGGTCCGCGGCATCGCCCGCAACGCTGCGCAGGCAGCCGCCGCCGGCGCATCGGCCGCAAGATCGAGTCCTGCGATGATGGCCTGCGCCTCGTCGCGGTCATTGCCTTCCCAATGGACGGTGTAAGGCCCGTTGTTGTGTTTGCCGCACGGCCCCTGAGCGAGCCGGGCGACAACCGACGTGGCAAACCCGCCTTGCAGCGCCGGTGTGATCACCGCGACATCGCCGCCCTGCCGCCAGGCGATGGCATTGGCGAGCAACGTCGTGGCGAGCGGCACGCTGGTTCCCGGCGGCAGCAGCTTGAATCCGGCGCCGTTGACCGGCGCATTGCCCGCGCGAATCGCGGTCGCTGCCGCCAGCAGACCCGGCACATTTGTGCGGCGTACCTGCACCAATGTCTCCGGCTCTGCGTCCTGTTGCAGCCATGCGACCAGTGGATTGGGGCGAAGCGCCTGATCCAGACACTGGAACTCGTCGGCGGCAATCAGCGCATGGACGGTGCCCGCGAGCGCCTTGAGCATGCGCAGACGCTCAGGCTTAAGATCCTGACCTTCATCGACGAGCACGATCGGGAAGCTCGCCGCGACCCAAGCGCAAACTTGCGGCTGCTCCAGCAGTAATCCGGCTGCCTCGCAGACGCGATCGAACTCGCCCTCGGTCGCAGGAGCGATGGCGAGCGCGCCTGCCACCCCCCGCCACCGGCGATAGATGCGCCATGCAAAGGCATCGATCGTGCAGCATTCCACGCGTCCGCGAAGGTTGGCGACCGAGCGCAGCCGCTCGGACAGGCGCCGCCGCGACCCGTGCATGAAGGTGAGGGCGAGAACACGCTGCCCGTCGTTCAGCGGGTGAATCTCGAGCCGCTCCGCCAGCATCGCCATGAGCCGATATGTCTTCCCGCATCCGGCACCGCCTTCGACAGCTTGGATAGTCACGGCGTGAAAACCTTGATCGTCGGATGTGTCGGGTCCGCCACGAACAGTGGATTGTCGATACCCTGGGCAACTTCAGTGATAGCGTTGAGGAGCGATCGAGCTCGCGCGCAACACGCGTCGTGTGCGCCAATCGCCCCCGCAATTGCCTCGTAGCTTGAACTGTCCTTCTTGAGCCCGCCTGTCGCCCGCACCTCGTCCTTGAGGCGCGCAACGAGATTGGCAACATTTGTGGGAGGATTGTCTATCGAGATGGTCCGCAGGCAAGCGGCCGCGTCGGCATCGACGATCCAGCCGATCACATCCTCGAGCATCTGGCCGGCGGCCCAGCGCAGGATGATCCCCGAATTCGGAGCACCGGCTGCGGCGAGCGCATTGGCATAGCCCAAGCCCTCGGGATCGCCATCGACGAGTGCAACAACGCGCGGGTGAAGCGGCGACATCGCCGCCGCGGTGCGCACGACAGACCCGTCATGGGTTGGAATCACGCCGACAAATGCGTCGAACCGGCATTCATCGGCCGCGGCCCAGCTCTGATGGAGGTCGACGGCTCGGACGAGGAGACCCAGCCATTCGTAATCCGTCCTGCCCTCGGGGATCAGCACGAATTCATGCATGACCGCCGCGATCGTCTCGACGCGGTTTACCTGGAACAGCTTGCGGACGCTGTTAGGCGTGTCAGCCGGCAAGGTCGACTGCAGCAGCGGCACCGAGGTCAAGACGCCGCCTTCGTTGCGCAGGACCGCGACGCCGCTCGGATCCGCCAGCGCTGCGACCATCGGCGAGTGGGTCGAGACCAGGGTCTGGCGTGACAGTGACTGGATGCGATGCACCAGCCGACGCTGCAAAGCCGGGGGGACATGCAGCTCGGGCTCTTCCAGCGCCATCCAAAAATTTTCGTCGGCCTCGACACGCAGCCGTCCGAATTGCAGGAGCAACAGCAGATGCTGGAGTGACAAAAGCCCACTGCCATGTCGCTTAGCGGGCAGCGGTACGTCCACCCCGCTGTGCGCATAATGCGACACCACGGACTCGAGCAGCCCATCGGAATCGGTGGCGGTCACCCGCAGATGCAGCGTTGGGTTCGTCCGGAAAAAGCCGCGCAGTTCCTGATTGAGCCGGTCGACAATCGGCAAGAGCCGCTCGTCCTGCTCGAGCCTCGCTTCCGGCGCGCGCAGACGGTCGCGCTCGGCGAGAACTGATTCTGAAGGCTGTCCGTCGCCGGCGGCGACAACGCGTCGGAAGAGCTCGGAGCCGAACGACACTGTCCGGTCCCAGGTCCGCGCGGCAGGTACGAAGAAGAAGCCGAGCTCGCGGATCAGACGGGCGGGAAGCAGGGTTGCCGTCTCGTCGTCGAACACATCGCCGACACTGTCGTCGTCGTGGAAGTAGCGCAGCGTCTCCACTTCGAGCGACGGCCGGTGGAACCGCGCCGAGAAGGCGATCTGGCAGGCGAGCCTCCATGCCGGATCGGTGCGCACGGGATGGACGGTGCCGGCCGCCGCGTTCCACCACTTAACGATGCCCCTGTCGTCGCGGAACCATTCGGGATGCTGGGCGGGATCGTCATCATGGAACCCAATCACCGTTGCGGTCAGTCGGATGCGATCTGCCGGCTGCGGGTTGCTGCCGTGGAAATCATGCTCGGTCAGCTGGCGGATCATCCGGTCGCGGCCGAACAGCAGCGCCAGCGCCTCGATCACTGTAGTCTTGCCGCAGTTATTCGCGCCGACCAGCACCGTGTGCGGCGAGAAGCGGATCATACCGTTCTGCACGCCTCGGAAATTCTCGATCTTTAAGCTGGCGATTTCCATTTCATCCCCCCTCTATCGATTGGATAGCTATCGGAGGCGCATCAGGCTGTCAGCAAGAGATCGGTCCGTTCCGATCGCGTTGACCAGCCCGATGGAGGTCGGTTGGGTGCTGTTGTGACGGTCGGTTGCCGGCGGGTCAGCGATTGCTTTCCGTCGCATAATCATAGTCAGCGCCTTGCCATTCAAGATCGAAATGGGCTTCGTGCCGGTCGTCTGAAACCCGCAACCCATGAAATGGCGGATTTCGGGCTTGACCAATGGTTCGGCGAACGACCGAGATGGGGCGCAAAACAGTCTTCCGCCAGCTACAGACGTAGAGGACAACTCGTCCTCGATGAGGACAGCTTTTCGCTTGCCAAAGAGCGCTCAGCCTATCCCGATAGAGTTTGCTATTATACCCGCTGACGATCCATTCTGCAGCGCGAGCGGCACGTTGCCCTGTCCTGGACAGTGCGGATGGTGGGCATCACCTTCCAAGCCAAAACCGGCGAAGATGGTGCGGAACACGATTCTAGCGATCCGTCGCCCCTCTTTTATGCTTGCGGGAAGAGGGGCCTAGACGGTTTTATCGGGGCGGCCATTATTTCCGGAGCATCCGGCCTTATCCTTGCGGAAAGCCCCTCCCCATGACGCAGTACAAATACATCGAAAGCCCGTCCACGAATCCCTATTTCAATCTGGCGCTGGAACAGTTCGTTTTCGATCGCCTAAGCCCCGATCACCGCTATTTCATGCTGTGGCGCAATGACAACGCGATCATCATCGGCAAGCATCAGAACACGGCCGAGGAAATCGACGCCGAGGTCGTGCGCAAACGGGATATCCGCGTGGTGCGCCGGTTGTCCGGCGGCGGGGCGGTCTATCACGACATGGGCAACATCAATTACACCTTCATCGCCCCGGTCGAGCCGGGAATGCCGCTTGATTTCGGTATTTTCTGCCGTCCGGTGATCGACGCGCTGACGCAGTTCGGCGTACAGGCGGAGCTTAACGGTCGGAACGATATGACCATCGACGGCCAGAAATTTTCCGGCAATGCGCAGTACCGCAAACGCCGCCGGGTGATGCATCACGGCACCCTTCTTTATGATTCCGATCTTTCCGTGCTGGGAAAATGCCTGGTGGTGCCCAAGGACAAGATCGAATCCCGGGGGCTGAAATCGGTGCGCAGCCGGGTGACCAACATCAAGGATTACATGCCGGAAGACATCGGCGTCGAACGCTTCATGGCCGGCCTGCGCGATGCCATGTTCCAGAATTACGATATGAGCGCCTACGAACTGACGCCAGAGGACATAGCGGAAACAACCCGCTTGCAACAAGATGTCTACGAAACCTGGGACTGGAATTACGGCAATTCGCCCGACTACAACATCCGGAAAAGCCGGCGTGTTGAGGGATGCGGAAAAGTCGAAATCCATATGGATGTGGAAAAGGGTCTGATCACCCGCATCGCTTTTTATGGCGACTATTTCGGCAATATGGACAATGGCGATCTCTGCGCCCTGCTTGAGGGAAAGAAACTGGAACGCGACAGCCTGCGCACTGTTCTTGCCACCATCGATGTGGGCGAATATTTCCAGAACCTGGATACGGAAACCTTTCTGGATATCCTGACCGAATAACCGGGTTTTGCGCCGCAAAGCCGACCCAGGAATGGAAGGCTTTGCGGTGCAATCATAAAACGGCAATGGACGGGTGCCGGACGAACCTCAAAACCGTTCTTGAAATCCAGCCCCCTTGATTATCGCGCCCTGACGTTCTATCTCTTGGCGCAATGGATTTAGAAAAACAGCGCGAGCATAAGCCGCGCACTTCCAGGGGAGCACGAAAAAGCCCCCCTGAGCAGAACCGGGCCGATACGCCCACACTTCAAACGAAATTGCGGGTTCTAAGGCGGCTTCCCCGCCCACGCGCAAGCGAGACCATTGTCGTGCCGGTTGGCGGGCTGGGCCGCATCGGCATGAACTGGACTTTGTACGGGCATGACGGGCGCTGGATTCTGGTCGATGCCGGCATCGCCTTTCCAGAGGATCGCTCCGGAGCGGTGGACGCTCTGATCCCCGATCCCGAAGCCCTGCGCCGAGTCGTCGGGCACATCGACGCCCTGATCGTGACTCATGCGCATGAAGACCATATCGGCGCCATCCAATATGTCTTTCCCCGCCATATCTCGTGCCCGATCTGGGCGACGCCCTTCGCCGGCGCGGCGATCGCCCGCCGCCTGAAAGAGGCGGGCACGCTCAATGAAGCCGATCTGCACATCTTCCCGGTAGGCGGAACCTTCCGCGTCGGCGCGTTCGCCATCCGCTCGATCCGGCTGACCCATTCGGTACCGGAAGCCGTGGCCCTGGCCCTATCGACTCCGGCCGGCACCGTCCTGCATACCGGCGATTTCAAGCTCGACCCCGAGCCGCTGATCGGCGAACCGACCGACCTCGAGACGATCCATGCCCTGGGCAATGCCGGGCTGCTGGCCATGGTCTGCGACAGCACCAATGCCGAGCGGGACCTGCCGGTAACGTCGGAAGCAACGGTCCGCGATTCCTTGCGCCAGATATTCCAAAGCCGGGCGGGAACCGTGGCCGTCTGCTGCTTTGGAACCAATATCGTCCGCGCCATGTCCGCTGCCGATGCGGCCTTTTGCTCCGGACGGCAGATCGCCTTCGCCGGACGGTCGCTGCGGGAACATACCGAGGCAGCCGAGGCGCTTGGCCTGATCGATTTGCGGGATATTCTGGCCGAATCCTCGCATTTGAAGGGTTTGGACCGGCGCGAGATCGCGCTTGTCTGCACCGGCGCACAGGGCGAGGAAAACGCGGCCCTAGCCCGTCTGGCCGGCGGCAATGACTGGCGTCTGCCGCAACTCGGCCTCGGCGACACGCTGGTGATGTCATCCAGCGTGATTCCGGGCAACGAGGACGAGGTTGCCCGCGTCTTGAAACCGCTGCGGGACCGTGGTGTCGAAATTCTGACCCGGGACGACGCGCCGGACGGATTGATCGTGCATGTCAGCGGACATGCCGGACGCGCCGAGCTTGCGACCATGCACCGCCACGCCCGTCCCCGCTTCGTCATCCCCGTTCACGGCGCTCAGGAACATTTGCTGGCCCATGCCGCCCTTGCGCTTGATTGCGGCGCAAAAGAAGCCCCGATCTGCACGGCGGGCGAGGCGATGGCTCTGTCGGCCTCCGGCATCAAGCGGCTGGGGCGAATCGAGGTGCCCGTCCTTGGCGTCCGGCGCAGCGAAGGCATAGTGTCCGCAACCGCGCCAAAGCCGTCGCGGCGCACGGGTGAGTCTCTGCCCGCCTCTGTGGCGGCGGCCTAACCGAACGGAATCGGACCATTACGTCCCAAACCAGGAAGAAATCGCGCGGTTTGATCCTGCTGGTGGTGCGATAGATCGGGCATTCCGGAAACGATTGCCCTATTGTCCGGCAGCGGACGGAGATGATTCGCCCCCTAACATCGGGATGCGACAGGAGATCGGACAGGAATGAAACCGAATTACAGGTTCGACCGGACCGAACGGACACGCAGCAAAGAAGCCAAAAAGATCGAAAAGCGCGAAGCCCAGGCCGCACGGCGCAAAGCCGGCCGCGCCGACTCCGCCCCGATGGAAGAGGATGCCGATGGCGCATCCACCGCATTAGCCGAGGATCATGATGTCTCTGAACACGCGAGCGAAAAAGAAGACTAAGGAATTCACCCTGTTCGACGTCGTCTATGAGGACGGCTCGCAAACCTCCAACCGCAAGGTCCCGACCGCCGAATTGGAAGGTCTGGACGGGGGAGATAACGCCGCCAAAGCCTATCTCGAATCCCAGGACCGCAAGATAGAGGAAGCGTCAGGACGGCCGCGCGGAATCATCAAGGCGATCTCGCGCTCCAAACACTGATCCCACACCAGTGAAACCGGCGATGAAGCGGGACGATGCCCGCTCCATCGCGCTTGACGGGCATGACGGACGGCGGCGTGGCCCCCTGGCTCCCGCCCGCCTCATGACCGAGGCTGCGGGGCTTGGCTCCGCAATCCGGGCCCCGTCCTTGATCTTGAGTGGATAATCGCCCCGCTTTGCGCTAAGGAACGGTCAGCTTTTCCCAACCGACCACAACATGGCGCTTCGATGATCTCACGCTACAGCCGTCCCGACATGGTCCGCATCTGGGATGCGGCGAACAAATTCCGCATCTGGTTTGAAATCGAGGCGCATGCCTGCGACGCCCAGGCGCAGTTAGGTGTGATCCCCAAGGATGCCGCCCGCGCCGTGTGGGAACGGGGCGACAAGCCCTATACGCCCGAACGCATCGCCCGCATCGACGCGATCGAGGCCGAAACCAAGCATGACGTGATCGCGTTCACCACCGAACTGGCCGAACATGTCGGCGAATCGGCGCGCTTCATCCATCAGGGCATGACCTCGTCGGACGTGCTGGACACCTGTCTTGCGGTGCAACTGGTCCAAGCCGCCGACCTGCTGGACCGCGATATCGAGACGCTGCTGGCCGCGCTGAAGCGCCGCGCCTTTGAAACCCGCGATCTGGTCTGCATGGGCCGCAGTCACGGCATTCACGCCGAGCCGGTGACGATGGGGCTGAAATTCGCCGGTTTCTACGCCGAATTCTCGCGCAACCGGGAAAGGCTGGCCCAGGCCCGCGCCGCCATCGCCACCTGCGCCATTTCCGGCGCGGTCGGCACCTTTGCCAATATCGATCCCTTCGTCGAGGATTACGTCGCCGGCAAGCTGGGACTGACGCCCGAACCGCTGTCGACCCAGGTGATCCCGCGCGACCGCCACGCCCAGTTCTTCACCACACTGGCCGTCATCGCCAGCTCGATCGAACGCGTCGCCACCGAGATTCGCCATTTGCAGCGCACCGAAGTGAGCGAGGCCGAGGAATATTTCTCGCCCGGGCAGAAAGGCTCGTCGGCGATGCCGCACAAGCGCAACCCGGTTCTGTCGGAGAATCTGACCGGTCTGGCACGAATGGTCCGGTCGATGGCCATCCCCGCCCTGGAAGACGTTGCCTTGTGGCATGAGCGCGATATCAGCCACTCGTCGGTCGAGCGCATGATCGGTCCCGACGCCACCGTGACGCTGGATTTCGCTCTGGTCCGGCTGGCCGGAATCATCGACAAGCTGGTGATCAACCCCGAGGCCGTCGCCGCCAATCTGAACCGTCTGGGCGGGCTGGTCTTCAGCCAGCGCGTGCTTTTGGCCTTGACCCAGGCGGGCATGAGCCGCGAAGACGCCTACCGCACCGTCCAGCGCAACGCCATGGCGTCCTGGCAGGGCGGCGGTCATTTCGCCGATCTTCTGAAAGGCGATGACGCCGTCGCCGCCCATCTGTCCGTTCAGGCAATCGACGCCTTGTTCGACATGGGCCACCATACGCGCCATGTCGGCACCCTGTTCAAACGGGTGTTCGGCGAATCCTAAGGCCGGATCAGGACGGCGTCGGGCGGGCGGCCTCTAGATCGGCCGCCACTTGACGCCGCGCCTCGGCCAATAATTCACCCAGCCGCCGCACCAGTTCGCCTTCGGCCAGAAGAATGGACCGGGCGGCGAAATCCTCCGCGATACGCGCTTCCAGCGCCTTCAACGCGCCGACCGCCGCGATCCCCACCATATCGGCGGCATAGGCGACGGCTGCGTCGCCGTCCAGACCCAGCTGTTCGGCAGCCCACAAGCCGGCCAGTTTGGCGCGCCGCGCCTCGGCCCGGAAAGCCTGCGCCTGTTCCTGTCGGAACTTGGCCTCGGCCGCCTTTTTGCGGTCTTCGAACAATTCCGCCGATTGCGTATCCCCGCCCGTCATCCTTAAAACCTCATGGACATCGCGTGTAACGATCCGTACCGTCCCCATTATAATGGAAACCAGCCGCGAACGCCGCAGCTTAACGCATTGGAAAGAAGCCGACCGCGATGTGTACTGTCGTCATCCTGCGCCGACCGGAGCATGACTGGCCGATCCTGATCGGCGCCAACCGCGACGAGATGATCGACCGTCCCTGGCGGCCGCCCGGGCGGCACTGGCCCGACCGGCCCAATCTGGTCGCCGGGCTGGACGTCCTGGCCGGGGGCTCCTGGATGGGGGTGAATGACGAAGGTGTGGCGGCGATGCTGCTGAACCGCGTGGGCACGCTGGGCCCCCTGGCCGGCAAACGCTCGCGCGGGGAACTGGTCCTGGAAGCCCTGGATCACGCCGACGCGATCGACGCAGTGCGCGCTTTGTCCGCGCTGGAAGTCACCGCCTATCGTCCCTTCAATTTGATGGTCGCAGACAACCGCGACGCTTTCTGGCTGCGTTCCGACGGAGAATCCTTGCGTATCCATCCTTTAGGCGAAGGGTTGTTCATGATCTCGGCGCGTGAATTGAACGATCCGGACGATTCGCGCATCCAACATTATCTGCCTTTGTTTGAAAAGGCCCCCATCCCCGAACCCGACTTGGACGATTGGCGGGGCTGGCGCGCGCTGCTTGGGGAAACCGGCCCGCTGGGTCTGAACGTCCAGCGCGACGGCGGTTTCGGCACGCGCAACGCCTCGCTGCTGGCCTTGCCCTCGGTCGAACGGATCGGCACCCCGCCCCGCTGGCTGTTCGCCCCCGGCCCGCCCGACACAGCGCGCTACGCCGCCGTCAGTTTTTAGGACGCCGCCGTCATTTTTCAGGACAAGGCCCTAACGTCACCACCGCCAAAGCCTCGTTGCTAAAAAACGTCTCCGCTATTGTTTCACGATAGGCCGATCCCGCTCGTGATCGGGGCGATCTCCATCGTCATCACCCCGAAACCCCGCGCATCCGCTCCATTCCGACGCTCTTTCACCACCCGGACCGATACGCGCCGTCATCGTTTCCGCACATGGGCGGCCTTTTACCGTCTCTTACCCGTGGCACGGGCATTGCAGTCCTCCTCTTTTTCGACAGCCGTTCAAACCGGCCTGAAGCGAAAACAGGGGATAGGGGGAAACATGTTTTTCCAGGATTTGCTCAACCGCAGGCCACGGCGGGAAGATAGCGCGGAAAAACCGGAAATCGACGATCAGGCTGAACAGGCGGCGCATGACGAACGCATTCGCGCGATCCGACGTCTTCATGCCGCCGACGCCCTGACCGCGGCAGTCGGCGGCGAGATCGCCGGCACGGTCGGAATCATCGGCACAGAAATCGACCGGGTCGAAGAATCGATCCAGGATGCGATCGGCGCCGCCTCGGAAGTCAGCGACAAAGCGCGATCCGTCGCCGGCACCGCCAAGGCAACGGTCGGAGACGTCCAGACCGTTGCTGCGGCCACCGAGGAATTGGCCGCTTCGGCGCACCAGATCGCCGCCATGATGGATAAGGTTTCGGCGCTGTCGGCAGAGGCCGTCGGCAGCGTTGCCAAGGCGTCGGACACCATTGGCGGCATGGTCGAAGCGGCAGAGGCGATCAGCGGCGTCCTGGTGTTGATCGAGACTATCGCCAAACGGACCAACATGCTGGCGCTGAACGCGTCGATCGAGGCGCAGCGCGCGGGATCGGCGGGCAAGGGTTTCGCCGTGGTCGCGGGCGAGGTCAAGGATCTTGCCGCGCAAACCCGCGCCGCCACCCGGGATATCCAGGCCAAGATCGCCGGCATCGAACGCACCAGCACGGCCGCCGCCGCCGCGATCGTGCAGATCGGCCAGGCCGTGAACGGCATCCGCGCCATCAGCGGCGAGGCGGCCATCGCTACCGGCCAGCAGACCGAAGCCACGCGGGAAATCAGCAAAAGCGCCCACAAGATGACGGCGGACGTCAATCAGACGGTCGAAGACGTCGTCGCCATCGGCGATTACGCCAACCGGGCCACCGAAAAGGCCGATGACGTCAAACAGCGTGAAAGCGGCATCGCCGCCGCCCTGGCCGGCATGACCACCCGCTTGTCGGCGGTGGTAAATGCCAGCGTGGCATCCCGGTCGGCGCTGCACCGCCTCGACCTCGATATGCCGGTCAGCCTGGATTTGGGGGACAGAAACGTCGATGCGCGGCTCTTATCGCTATCGTCCGAAGACGCCTTGCTGCGTTGCCGCCAACCCCTCGATCTGTCGCGCGGCGCGCTGGTCCTGCCCTGGCTTGGATCGTTCGCGGGCGCGCTCCGCCCCCGTCCGGACGGAAACACAGCTCTGGTTTTCGACGATGTGGAGCGCATGCCGGCGCGGATGCTGGAACGGATGATCGACCGTCTCGACATTCTCGATTTGTGGGTGTTCTCGATCGCGGACGAAGGGCGTCGGCGCGCCACGGAGGCATTCGAACGGGCAGTCGATTCCGGCGATATTTCCATGGCGGATCTGTTCGACGAGGACTATCAGCCGATCGGCGGCACCAATCCCCTTCAGCATATGACCCGCTTCACGGCTCTGACCGACCGTATCCTGCCGCAAATCCAGGAACCGCTTCTGGCCAGCGATCCCCGCCTTTACGCGGTGTGCGCCACCGATCGGAACGGCTATGTCCCCACCAACAACCGCTATTGCTCCAAGCCGCAAGGGTCCGATCCGGTCTGGAACGCGGCCAATTGCCGCAGCCGGAAGATGCTGCCCGGAGCGACGGCCCGGGCGGCCGAGCTCGCGGCCGATTCCAGCGAACGCTATGTCGTCACCAGCTATATCCGCGAGGTGGCAACCGGCGATATGAGAATGCTGCGCAACCTGGCGATGCTCATCCGCATTCATGGCCGCTATTGGGGTGCCATGCATGTGACATTCGGCGTCCAACCCCGCACGCCATCCTGAGCGGCGCGGAAGAGGCCGCTGTTGTACTGTCCGTCCCCCTGCTATATGGTGCCCTGCATCATTAGCGGGCAGCCGGGGCTTCGATGCCGTCCCGGCCGTTCTTCTTCTTTATCGAGGGTGGCGCGGTCCGCCTGCGCCTGAAACAGGCGGGCCTCCTTCACGTTCCGGATGTAAAATCATGGCCAGACGCAAGCAGATCTACGAGGGTAAAGCCAAGGTCCTGTTCGAGGGCCCCGAACCCGGCACCCTGGTGCAGTATTTCAAGGATGACGCCACCGCCTTCAACAACAAGAAGAAGGGGACGATCACCGGCAAAGGCGTGCTGAACAACCGCATCTCGGAATATCTGATGACCCGGCTGGGCGAAATCGGCATCCCGACCCATTTCGTGCGCCGTCTCAACATGCGCGAACAATTGGTGCGCGAAGTCGAGATCGTGCCGCTGGAAGTCGTGGTGCGCAACGTCACCGCCGGCTCGCTGTCGCAGCGTTTCGGCATCCCCGAAGGCACCGCCCTGCCCCGGTCGATCATCGAATATTATTTCAAGTCCGATGAGCTGGGCGACCCCATGGTGTCCGAAGAGCATATCACCGCCTTCGGTTGGGCGACCGTCCAGGAACTGGACGACATCATGGCGCTGTCCTTGCGCATCAATGATTTCCTGACCGGCCTGTTCCTGGGCGTCGGCATCCGTCTGGTAGATTTCAAGATCGAGTTCGGCCGCCTTTACAATGGCGACGAAATGCAGATCGTGCTTGCCGACGAAATCAGCCCCGATAGCTGCCGTCTGTGGGATTTGAAGACCAACGACAAGATGGACAAGGACCGGTTCCGGCGCGATCTGGGCGGTGTCGAGGAAGCCTATCAGGAAGTGGCCCGGCGGCTGGGCATCCTGCCCGAAGGCGGCCCCCGCGACCTGCGCGGCCCCGAGACCGTGCAATAAGCTGGATATCCCGCATCCCTCCTCCCTTTAACGCAACAGAAGAGACGATCCCGTGAAGGCCAAGGTTCACATCACGCTGAAGGAAGGCGTTCTCGACCCCCAGGGCAAGGCGGTGGGCCACGCCCTCGCCTCGCTCGGTTTTTCCGGCGTCAACAATGTCCGCCAGGGCAAGTCTATCGAACTGGATTTGGCTGAAACGGACCCCAAGGCCGCGCGCGAGGCCGTGGACGGCATGTGCCGCAGCCTGCTCGCCAATCTGGTGATCGAGAATTACAGCATCGATCTCGAGGGCTGACCCAGGGCCGCCCCATGCGGGGCGGCCCGCCAGCCTTGCACGAGTTCGCCGATGACGACCTTTATCGTTCATTCCCTGAGCCAGGCCATCCTGGCCTTGACAGCCGCCCGTGACGCGGGCGTTCCCGTAACCTTGCGTTCGCCGTCCGAAGGCGCGCAATCGATGGGCCCCTTATTCTTCCGCGCCCTGACCGAGGCCGCGCTCGACCGGGTTCCCGGCGCGCAGGCGACCGCGATGCTCGATTGCGGCGACGCGCCGGGCCTGGCGCTGGCCGCGTTACGTTCGGGCATCAAGGCCGTGCGCGTCGATGTCCTGGATTCGACATTGGCGAAATTGCGCGACATCGCCGCCCAGATGAACGCCAAGATTTACGCACCCGGAGAGGATGGCGCTATACTGGATCTGGCTACCTGCCCGGACATGAAGGCTTCGGCGGCGCGTTTCCTGGAACGGAACGACCGCTGCTCGGCCTAAAAGACAGCAAGGAGAGACTCCCATCGCCTGCCGCCTCTATCTGATCACGCCGCCCGATCTGGGCGATCTGGCGTTGTTCGCCGACCGCCTGTCCTCCGCCCTGGATGGCGGGGACGTCGCCGCCATCCAGCTTCGGCTGAAGGATTGCCCCGACGACGAAATCCTGCGCGCCATCGACACCTTGCGTCCCATCGCGCAATCGCGCGAGGTCGCCTTTCTGCTGAACGACCGCCCCGATTTGGCTGCCCGCACCGATTGCGACGGCGCCCATGTCGGCCAGGACGACACGCCCTATCGGGAAGCCCGCGCCATATTGGGCCCCCAGGCGATCATCGGCGTCAGTTGCCATAATTCCCGCCATCTGGCGATGGAGGCCGCCGAGGCCGGGGCCGATTATGTCGCTTTCGGCGGTTTCTTTCCGACCGAGACCAAGAAGGTCGAGATCATCGCCGAGATCGAGACGCTGGCCTGGTGGGCCGAGATAATGGAGGTTCCTTGCGTCGCCATCGGCGGCATCACCGTACAGAACGCGCCGCTGCTGATCGAGGCAGGGGCCGATTTCCTGTCGGTGTCTGGCGCCATTTGGAACGACCCCGACGGACCTGCGGCGGCGGTCGCGGCTTTCAACCGTCTCTTCTAAACCGGCAGAAAAGCCAGCTTCTCCGCCGGAACCGACGAAAAGCGGAAACGCGCCTTGCGCGGTCCCTCGCGGCTGTGCTGTATTGACTCTTGTCCTTGACCTCGTTCGGCCATCCTGCCGGGAAACCGCCGCAGGCTGCACGCGACGCTTATTTACGATCCGAAAAAATGCAGTCCGGCCCCCGGGCGGTGGACGAGAGCTTAAGGCGATGGAGCGTGATGACACCCTTGTTGCTGCGGAGGAAGCGATATGGTGATGTCGGTTTCGGTCGAGAACATAAGATCTCGCGTAATCAGTTTGAAAAAAGGCACCCTGGGCGCCACAGAGCCGGAATGGGAATCGGACTGGGAACAGGCGTTCGATCATTCAGCCGTGCATGAATGCATCGCGGGTGTCGCTATTTTCGACAAGAATCTCATCTTGCGAAAATGCAACAAAATCTACAGCGACAAGATGCGCCAATATACCCCCTATATCAACCAGCCGCCGGTGGGGGTTCATTACGCCGATATCCTGTCCGTCCCTTCCCTGCCTTTCGACCCCTGGTTCGACCGTGTGATGAACTCGGTCAGAGGGGAAACCCATTACAATGTCCAGCTGAACACCGTCTGGCACGGACGGCCGATCGCCAGCAACTGGCATTCCCATCTGTCGCCCCTGGTCGGCCATGGCGGCGATGTCGTCGGACTGGCCATGATCTGCCTGGACATTACCGACGACGACGTCTGGCGGAAGCTCGATGACGGGACGCGCTCCGGCTCTCAGGATTACAGTCTCGACGATATGAAGACGGTGCTAAAATCGGTCATCGATTTGATCGATGCTCGCGGCACCGACCCGGCTTACCTTGAAGACCGGACGCTCAAGCATCATCTGGCTCCGCTGATCGGGTTGCTGAAGAACACCCCCTTGAGCGCCGAACAAAGGGCTTATGTCCACGCCATGGAATGCTGCGTCGCAAGCGCCGGGCGCGCATCTCCCAAGCCGTCTCCCGGCGCGGCCCGCGCCGAGGCATTGGTCCTGACTCCGGCGGAAAGCCGCGTCGCCCGCTATGTCAAAGCCGGCCGCTCCAGCAAGGAAATCGCCCATATCCTGGGCGTGACCAAGGAAAGCATCGACTTCCACCGCCACAACATCCGCAAGAAGCTCGGCCTATCCAACAAGAAGGTCAGCCTCAATCGATACCTGCATGTGATTCTGGAACAAACAGCGTCTTAAAACGCGCACGAAACCGGTTTGTGTGAACCTCCCCGATCCCCGGTCTTTAAGAACCGGCGATCGGGGTTCCATGCATTATGCTGCAACGCAGCACAACACTCCTCATATTCTCCTATCGCTTTTCTAACATTCCCTGCTCCGTCACTCCTTCTCTAAGCTTCAAACTCCGGTCTTCGGACCGAAGCGAAAAACAGATGGGTGGAGAATCGCATGAAAATTCAGCGCGATCAGTTCAGTGGAATGACGCCCGCCATCGACCGGGCCGCCGTCATCGGCGCAGGTTCGATGGGGGCCGGCATCGCGGCGCAATTCGCCAGTGCCGGCATTCCCGTTCTATTGTTGGATATTCCGGGCCAGGACGGGCAGCGCAATGGACCGGCCGAAGCCGGTTTGCAGCGCCAGCTCAAGACCGGCGGCTTCATGCATCCGGCGGCGGCCGAGTGTATCACCATCGGCAATACCGAAGACGATCTGGCGCTGCTGGCCGACGCCGATTGGATCGTCGAAGCGATCGTCGAAAAGCCGGACATCAAGCAGGCCCTTTACGCCCGCATCGAAACGGTGCGGAAGGACGGTTCGGTCGTGTCGTCGAACACCTCGACATTACCGCGCGCCCGGCTGGTCTCCGGTCTGCCGCCCCGGTTCGACCGGGATTTCGTCATTACCCATTTCTTCAACCCGCCCCGGCAGATGCAACTGGTGGAAATCATCAGCGGCCCCGGCACGGCCCCCGCCACCACGGCCAAAGCGACACTGGCGGCGGAAAATGTGCTGGGCAAGACCCCCGTCATGGCCCGCGATACGCCCGGTTTCATCGCCAATCGCATCGGTTGTCACTGGCTGGCCGTCGGCGTGATCGAGGCTTTCCGCCAAGGGCTGACGCCCGAAGAGGCGGACGCGGCTGCGGGACGCCCCTTCACGGTCCCTGGAACCGGTGTGTTCGGGTTGATGGATTTGGTCGGTATCGATCTGGTCCCGACCGTCTGGGGTGGGCTGGAAGCCATGCTGCCGCCAACGGACGAACTCAATGTCTACCGGCTGAGCCAGGACCCCGCTCTTGCGGCGATGGTCGCCGCGGGGCTGCATGGCCGCAAGACCAAAGCCGGATTTTATCGTACGCAGAACGGCGTGCGCGAAACCTATGATCCGGCCAGTCAGACTTTCCGGCCTTTCCGCCCCGCCGACCCGGCTGGAAACGATCTCAAGGCGCTTTGCGAAACTCCCGGCAAGGCTGGCGCTTATGCCTGGACGGTCCTGTCCGAAGTCATCCTTTACGCCAGCACCGTCGCACCCGAAATCGCCGGCGACATCGCCGCGATCGATACGGCGATGCGGCTTGGCTACAATTGGGGTAAAGGCCCCTTCGCTTTGGCCGACAGTGTGGGCGTGGCTTGGATCGCCCAACGGCTTGCCAGCGAAGGCCGGGCCATACCGCCGCTTTTGGCGCGTGCGGCGGCCCTGGGTGGGTTTTATACCCAAGACGGCTATCTGAGCACGACCGGCGAAGCGATACGCCCCGACCTCAAGGCCGGCATGGTAAGCCTGCCGTCGCGAGCGGCGGGGGCAGCGGCGCTGCTCTCGACCCCAAGCGCTTCGCTTTGGGATATCGGCGATGGCGTGGCCTGTCTGGAACTCCATGCAAAACGCGCCGTACTCGATCCATCGGTGTTCGATGCCCTGGACAGGACCATCGCCCAGATCCCAACCCACTTTCAGGCGCTGGTGATCGGCAGCGAAGATCCCCGCGCATTCTCGACCGGGACCGATCCCAATCTTCTGGCAGCACTCATCGATTCCGGCGATTTCGCCGCGCTTGAGGCAACGCTTCGCTGCGCTCAAGACAGCCTGTTCGCCTTGAAACGCAGCCCGTTCCCGGTGGTCGCCGCCGCCTTCGGCCAGACCTTGGACGGCGGGTGCGAGTTGATCCTCCATTGCGACGCCATCGTCGCCCATGCGGAACTTGCCGCCGGCATGCCCGGCGTCAAAAGCGGTCTTCTGCCTGCATGGGGCGGATGCGCGCAAAGCCTGCTCCGAAGCGGAAGCGGCGCGCTGCCGCCGGAAGCTCTACAGCGGCTTTTCGCCGGCTTGCTGTCCGGACAAATCTCCGGGTCCGCGCATTGGGCACGGGATATGGGTATCCTTGCGCCGGGTGACACAATCACAATGAACCGCGCCCATCTGCTGGCCGACGCCAAGGCGCGGGCCATTGTCTTGGCCAAAGCGGGTTATCGCCCGCCTATGCCCGCAAGCCTGTCTGTGGCCGGACAAGCGGGCGCAGCCATTCTGATGGATTGGGCGAATGCGCAGCCGGACGGAACCAACACCGACAAAACCATCGCAGCCCATCTCGCGACGGTGCTGACCGGCGGAAACGCCGAGAAAGGCGCTTCGGTCTCGGAAGACGCAATCCGCACGCTGGAACGCGAAGCCTTCCTCGGCCTCGTCCGGCTGCCGGAAATTCAAGCGCGAATCGCCCATCTGGCAAAAACGGGTAAGGCGCTGAAAAACTGATCGATATTCCAATACCAGACCAG
>JAYFRE010000078.1:0-21758 GCA_034926235.1 Rhodospirillaceae bacterium | reverse complement strand
GCTGCACACCTATGTCGATCCCCGGCTGGAAGGCGGCAAGATGAACGCTGCCGCATCCGAAGATCTGGTCGAACTGGTGACTCTGGGTGGCGAGGAGCAGCTTTTCTACAAGCGGATTCCGGTCGATATCTGCTTCCTGCGCGGCACCTATGCCGATGAAAACGGCAATGTCACGCTGGAACGGGAAGGGGTCAGCCTGTGTGTGACCTCGATCGCCCAGGCGGTCCGCAATTCCGGCGGCATCGTCGTTGTCCAGGTCAGCAAGGTGGTCGAATCGGGGACTCTGGATCCGAAACTGGTCAAGATTCCCGGCATCTATGTCGATTACATCGTTCCCGTGCCCGAAGCCGAGCATATGTGGGAAGTGTCGCGCGACGAGATCGGGGCGCATTGCGGCGCGGTTCGCGTTCCGGCGGGAGCGCTGGTGCCCGAACCTTTGACCGAACGCAAGATCATGGGACGGCGCGGAGCCCTGGAGCTTACGCCCGGCGCGGCGGTCAATCTGGGTATCGGCGTGCCGGAATCGGTCGCGTCGGTCGCGGCCGAGGAAGGAATCGGCGGGCGTATGACCCTGACGGTCGAATCGGGACCGGTCGGCGGCATCCCCAGATCGGGATCGATTTTCGGCGTTTCGGTCAATCCGGATTGCATTCTCGATCAAGCCTATCAATTCGATTTCTACGATGGCGGCGGTCTCGATCTCGCCTATCTGGGTCTGGCCGAATGCGACGCGGCGGGCAACATCAATGTCAGCCGGATGAATGGACGGATTTCGGGCTGCGGCGGTTTCATCAACATCACCCAGCATGCCAAGAAGGTTTTCTTTCTGGGCAGTTTCACTACCAGGGGATTGCGGGTGTCCGTTCGGGACGGGCGTTTGTCCATCGACCGCGAAGGAGATGTCCGGAAGTTCGTTGAGGCGGTTGGCCAGATCACCTTCAGCGGCGCGTACGCGATCCAGAACCGCCAGCCGGTCACTTATATAACCGAACGCGCGGTATTCGAGCTGATGTCGGATGGTTTGCATCTGACGGAAGTCGCGCCTGGGATCGATATCGAACGGGATATCCTGGGGCAGATGGCGTTCAAGCCGATTATCAAGGCTGAGCCTAAGCTGATGGATCTCCGTATTTTTCAGCCAGAGCTGATGGGACTTTGATGAGCAACCCCATTTCCGTGCCGGATATATGCATCGGCATATATTCCAAGAATGAATTTTGATCATTTCATAAATTCATTTTTAACATCGAATGCGACAGTCTATGGTGGTTCCAGTCCTTAAGGCGGTTTTGCTCCTCCTGGGCCGCCGGGACGAAGAAGCTAGGCACATGACTGTAGGAAATGGGGTCTGATCATGAACGTCATCCACATGTTGACGTCGACACTTGACGATAACGTTGAAGCCCGGGCCAAAGAGGTCTCGGTGAATGCCTATGCCCTCGGGGCTTGCGACGAATTCGACTACTACAAGCGTCTGGTCGATTCCCGCTCTTACGTGGTGTAGGGAATTTTACGCGAAGTCCGGTGGGGATGGAGGTCGTCCCCGCCGGCTCGTGCGTTTGAAAATTCCTAAAAGGAATGGCAGTCATTCCGGGAATTCATTTTTCCCGTGATCGCTCATCCCCTAAGGTTTCCCCCTTCGTATTAAAGTGGCCAGATGCATTCCGCCTGCAAGCGGATGGCTGACGGTTCTGCTTTTTCCGATGCCGGAGGGCCGGTCGCGCCGATTGATCCGACACCGGTTTTTTGGGCTGTGGCGGCAATCGGTTTCTACTGCCGTGTCCCGGGCCTGCAAGATACCGTCCGCTCCGCTGGCGGGCGTCGCCATTAAACTGCCGACCAGGGCGTTTTCGCTCCTTTTACCCCCCTGGCTCGAGCGAGCAGATCTGTTCTGGCGTCGTCTTCCATTGGGTAGAAAGCGGGAAGGGCGGCGTCTCCAGGGCACGCCGCGAGGCGGCCTCGCCGCACCCATATTTCCCTTCCGAGACGGATCGCTCCGCCGCCCCGGCGGCCCCTATCGCCATGTCCTTGACCTGGCTTTGCGCCGCTGCGCGTAAGAGACCGGGTTAGCCTTGGGCGCGCGGGTGGCTCTTGCGATAGATATCGATCAGCTTGTGTGAATCCACCTCGGTATAGCGCTGGGTGGTGCTGAGCGAGGCGTGTCCCAGCAATTCCTGGATGGTGCGCAGATCGCCGCCTTCGGCCAGAAGGTGGGTGGCGAAACTGTGGCGCAGCGCATGCGGTGTGGCCGAATCGGGCAGACCCAAAAGGGCGCGCAGATGGCGCATCTGGCGCTGGACAACGCCGGGATTAAGTCTTTTGCCGCGTGCGCCGACGAACAGGGGCCGGTCCCGGTCCATCGGCCATGGGCATTGGTCGCGGTAATGGGCCACGGCGTCGCGGACGACCGGCAGCACCGGCACCAGCCGCTGTTTGCGTCCCTTGCCGGTGATGGTCATTACCCCGTTCTCGGGGATGTCCTGGCCGTTGAGCGCCAGGGCTTCGCCTAGCCGCAGACCGCACCCGTAAAGCAGGGTGAAAAGGGCGGCGTCGCGGGCGGCGATCCAGGGTTGGGCCGCCTCTTCTCCGGCGGCGGCCAGGGTTTCCAGCGCTTCGTTCCGCGCCAGCGGTTTAGGCACCGAACGCGGCGGACGCGGCGCCCGCACGGCGGTCAGGGCTGGATTATGGACCGATCCCCGGCGATCGAGATGACGGAACAGGCTGCGCAGGCTGGACATGGTGCGCGCCATCGAGGTCCGCCCCAATCCTTCCGACGCGCGTTCGCTGAGAAAAGCGCGGAAATCCGGCGCGGTAAGGGCGGCCAGATCGGCCAGCCCCGGTTCCTTGCCGAGATGGCCGGACAGGAAGGTCAGGAAAGCGGCGATGTCGCGGCCATAACCATCCAAGGTGTGGGCCGATGCGCGCCGTTCATCCGCGAGCCAGGAACGCCAGCCGGCGATGGCCTCTTTGAGGCCGGAATCGCCGGTAAAAAAGATCAGACCGCCGGCCACCACCGTCTCACGCAATCCTCGACGACATTGCCCAGGAACGCCAGCAGGTCCGTTCCCTGGCTGGCGTGGAAGGCGCGCTCGGCGCGCGAACCCATCGCCAGCAGGCCGAGCGGACCGTTCCGGGGGGCGATCCGGACCAAAGCGAAGGACTTGACCAGGCCTGAGCCGGCGCCGAACACCAGCGGGTCGGCCTGGGCGGCGGAGCGCAGCATGACATCGGCCTCGCCCAGCAATTTTTCGACCAGGCCCGGCGGCAGGGCGGTAACCCCGGGCAGCATGGGCGTGATTCCATCGCCGGATTCGAACCCCAGCGTGACCACGTCGACGTCGAGGAGGGTGGCGAAATCGTCGGCCACGGTCCGCGTCAGGCCGCGCAGCCCGTCCGCGGCCAGCGCGGCCAGCGCGGCTTCATGGGTGCGGTTCTGGGTGGACATGTTGCTGCGCGAGGTGGCGATGAGATGCTCGGCGCAGCCGCGCATCTGTTCCAATTCCTCGTTCAGGCGCTCGATCATGTAATATTGCAGGTCGGACACCGGCCCGCCGGAAAAGCGTGACGGCGGCGTCATGTGGCTGACGAGATCGAGATGTCCGGTCAAGAAGGACGGATTCGCCCGGAGGTAGGTTAGAACATCCGCTTCCGTGACCGGGGGGCGGGATAGGGTGTCGGCAGGCTCGCCTTTACGCGCCATCCATCGAACTCCAAAAGCTCCGTTCGCCGTCTTCTGCCAGTCTGTGCGCCGGGGCACAAGCTCTTTGATCGTCCGGGTCCGGAGGAGGCGGCAGAGATGCGCAAAAACACCCTATGCCGGCCCTCCCCCCACTGGCAAGCACGAAGCCGCACGTCTAAGATCACCGGATCATGACCCTTTTTTTACCCGACCTTCCCATGCCACCCTTAAGGCTCTTCACCGGCAAGGACAGGGTGGCGGTGCTGCTGCCGCTCGCTTTGGACGGCCCGCTCGACTATCTCGTGCCGCAGGGCGCGGTGCTGGGGCTTGGCGATTTCGTCGAGGTGCCGCTGGGCCGGCGTCAGGTTGTTGGCGTGGTCTGGGGCGAGGGATCGGGGGGCGTGGCGGCGAAAAAGCTGCGCACGCTGGTGCGCCGTCTCGATATTCCGGCCCTGCCCGACCCCCTGCGCCGGCTGATTTCCTGGATTTCCGCTTATACGATGACACCCGAAGGGCTGGTTCTGAAGCTGGCGACCGCTGTGCCCGCCAGTCTGGAAAGCGCGCGTCCGGGCCGGTCTTCCTTCGCTCTTGTCCCCGAACGGCCCGAGAATCTCAAAATCACGCCGACGCGCCGGAAAGTGCTTGAGGCCGCCCTGACGCCGATGCCGCTGGCGGATCTGGCCCGGGCCGCAGGCGTCGCGCCGGCGGTGGTCAAGGGGTTGATCGACGCCGGGGCCTTGAAGCCCTGTCCGGCGGTGCCCGCTGCCTTGCCTTGGCCCGACTGGCGTCGTCCCGGCCCGCAATTGTCTCCTGATCAGGCCAAGGCGGCCGATGCTCTGAACGATGCTGTCGGCAACGGTTTTTCGGTTCATCTGCTGGATGGCGTCACCGGATCGGGCAAGACCGAGGTCTATTTCGAAGCCATCGCCCGAACCCTGTCGATGGGTCGCCAAGTGCTGGTGCTGCTGCCCGAGATTTCCTTGTCGGCGCAATGGCTGACCCGATTCGCCGACCGCTTCGGCACGCCGCCGCTGGAATGGCATTCCGATCTCGGCCTGGTGCGGCGGCGCGCCAACTGGCTGGCGGTGGCCGAAGGGTGGGGCGGCGTGGTGGTGGGCGCACGGTCGGCTCTGTTTTTGCCCTTCGCCAATCTGGGCCTGATCGTGGTCGATGAGGAACATGATGCTTCCTTCAAGCAGGAGGAAGGGGTGATCTACAACGCCCGCGACATGGCGGTGGTGCGCGCCCGCCTGTCCGCCATTCCCGCCGTTCTGGCCTCGGCCACGCCGTCGCTGGAGAGCCGCGCCAACGCCGAGGCCGGGCGTTACCGGCTTTTGAAACTGGAAAGCCGCCACGGACGGGCGGTCCTGCCCGAGATCGAACTGGTCGATCTGCGCCGTCATCAGACCTCGCGCCGGTCCTGGCTGTCCGAGCCCTTGGTCGAAGCGGTGGAGGCCAGCCTGGCGGCGGGCGAACAGGCCATGCTGTTCCTGAACCGCCGGGGTTATGCGCCGCTGACCCTGTGCCGGGCCTGCGGGCATCGTCTGCAATGCCCGAACTGTACCGCTTGGCTGGTCGAACATCGCCTGACCGGGCGGCTGGAATGCCATCATTGCGGCTATCGGACCGCCCTTCCCAAAGCGTGTCCATCCTGCGATGCCGAGGATTCTTTCACCGCCTGCGGGCCTGGCGTCGAGCGTTTGGCCGAAGAGGCGGCAGCCCGATTCCCTCAGGCGCGTCTCGCGGTCATGTCCAGCGACACGCTGACCGGACCGCAGGCGGCGTCCAAGCTGGTCGAATCAATGGTCAACCGCGAGATCGATCTGCTGGTCGGCACGCAGGTCGTGGCCAAGGGGCATCATTTTCCGTTTCTGACCCTGGTCGGCGTGGTGGATGCCGATCTTGGGCTGGCCGGCGGCGATTTGAGGGCGGCGGAACGGACGTTCCAGATGCTTTCTCAGGTAGCGGGGCGCGCCGGACGCGCCGAGCATCCGGGCCGGGTGCTGCTTCAGACCTATCAGCCCGGCCACACGGTCATGCAGGCGCTGGCCTCGGGCGATGTGGAGCGTTTCTATGCCGAGGAGACCGCCGAGCGCCGCGACGCCGGTATGCCGCCCTTCGGTCGATTGGCGGCGCTGATCGTGTCGGCTCCCGACGCTTATGCGGCGGATTCGGTGGCTGAAGCGTTGGCCCGGACCGCTCCCCGTGGCGAGGGAATCGAGATTCTGGGGCCTGCGCCCGCGCCGCTGGCGATTCTGCGCGGCCGTCACCGCCGCCGTTTCCTGCTGAAGACCGGGCGGGGTATCGCGCCGCAGGGAGTCTTACGCGCCTGGCTGGATTCCTGCCCGGTTCCGTCTAAGATTCATCTGCAAATAGACATAGACCCTTATGCGTTTTTCTAGCGTCCATCAGCGATTCGGGCGGATTTTCCCGGTTAAGCCACCTTCGCAGGTGCAGAAGGCCAGTTCAGCGTCTTGTCAGGGGGCTACCAATGTGTTAGGAACTTTCATCTCCTGGGGAGGGGTCTGAACGGTATGGAACCGCTTGAAAATCAAGCTATATCCTGCCATCGGCGCGACCACCCTGGAAACGTGTCTTAGGGGCGAACCACGTGTCATCCTCAATTCACGGCGCGATTGCCGAACGCTACGCCACGGCGCTGTTTGAACTGGCCGAGGAACAAGGTGTCCTCGATCCGGTTGCCGCCGACCTTAAGACAGTCGATGCGTTGATCCTGGAAAGCGAGGATTTCCGCCGTTTGCTGAAGAGTCCGGTCTTAAGCCGGAGCGAACAGCAGAAGGCGGTTTTGGCCGTGGCCGAAAAGGCTGGCCTTTCCTCTCTGACAGCGCATTTCCTGGGTCTTTTGGCTCAGAACCGCCGTCTTTTCGTCACCAGCGAGGTCATCCGGGCCTATCTCGGCCGGCTGGCCAGCCGGCGCGGCGAGGTGACGGCCGAAGTGGTTTCGGCGATTCCGCTGTCTAAGGAACAGGTCGAGGCGGTTACCGCCTCCCTGACCAAATATGTCGGGGGCCGCGTCAGTCTCGACGCCCGGGTCGATCCCGGCATCTTGGGCGGTCTCGTGGTCAAGGTCGGTTCGCGGATGGTCGATAATTCATTGAAGACCAAGCTGCAACATCTCAAGCTCGCAATGAAAGGGATCGGGTGATGGAAATCCGTGCGGCGGAAATCTCGGCCATCCTCAAGGAACAGATCGCCAATTTCGGCGCCGAGGCGGAAGTCGCCGAGGTCGGCCAGGTGCTTTCGGTCGGCGACGGTATCGCCCGCGTCTATGGGCTGGACAAGGTCCAGGCCGGCGAGATGGTCGAATTCCCCGGCGGCATCCGGGGTATGGCGCTGAACCTTGAAGAAGACAATGTCGGCGTCGTCATCTTCGGCGACGACAGCACCATCAAGGAAGGCGACACGGTCAAGCGTACCGGCGCGATCGTCGAGGTGCCGGTGGGCAAGGGGCTGCTGGGGCGCGTCGTCGATGCGCTGGGCAATCCCATCGACGGCAAAGGGCCGATCGTCGCCGAGCGGCGCTGCCATGTCGAAGTCAAGGCACCGGGCATCATTCCCCGCAAATCCGTGCATGAACCGATGTCCACCGGGTTGAAGGCGATCGACGCCCTGATCCCGATCGGGCGCGGCCAGCGCGAACTGGTCATCGGCGATCGCCAGACCGGCAAGACCGCGATTCTGATCGACACGATCCTCAACCAGAAGCGGATCAACGACGCCGGCGACGAATCGCAGAAGCTCTATTGCATCTACGTCGCCGTCGGTCAGAAGCGTTCGACCGTCGCCCGTCTGGTCAAGACGCTGGCCGACAATGGCGCTCTCGACTATTCGATCGTCGTCGCCGCCACCGCGTCGGACCCCGCGCCGCTGCAATATCTGGCGCCCTACGCCGGCTGCACCATGGGCGAATATTTCCGCGACAACGGCATGCATGCGTTGATCATGTATGACGATCTGTCCAAGCAGGCGGTGGCCTACCGTCAGATGTCGCTGCTGCTGCGCCGCCCGCCGGGGCGCGAAGCCTATCCGGGCGACGTTTTCTATCTGCACAGCCGTCTTCTGGAGCGCGCCGCCAAGATGGGTGACGCCGCCGGCGCGGGCTCGCTTACTGCGTTGCCGGTGATTGAAACCCAGGCCAACGACGTCTCGGCCTACATTCCGACCAACGTGATTTCGATCACCGACGGCCAGATCTTCCTGGAAACCGAGCTGTTCTACAAAGGCATCCGTCCGGCGGTGAATGTCGGCCTGTCGGTGTCGCGCGTCGGTTCGGCGGCCCAGATCAAGGCGATGAAGCAGGTGGCGGGTTCGATCAAGCTCGATCTTGCCCAGTACCGCGAGATGGCGGCTTTCGCTCAGTTCGCCTCGGACCTCGACGCCTCGACGCAGAAGCTTCTGAACCGGGGCGCGCGTCTGACCGAGCTTTTGAAGCAGCCGCAATATTCGCCGCTGTCCACCGAAGAGGAAGTCGTCGCCATCTATGCCGGCGTCAAGGGCTATCTGGATACGCTGGCGATATCGGCCATCGGACGTTTTGAAAGCACCTTGCTCGCCGAGATTAAGGCAAAGCATGCCGATATCCTGGAGGCGATCGCCAAGGAAAAGGCTCTTTCTCCGGCTACCGAGGAAAAGCTGAAGGCGGTGCTTGACGCGTTCGTCAAAACCTTCGTCTAGGGTCTTGGCCGCGTAACTTTCAGGATGTCGCCCGATGGCAAGCCTCAAGGACTTAAGAGTCAGAATCGCTAGCGTCACCTCGACGCGCAAGATCACCTCGGCCATGAAAATGGTCGCGGCGTCGAAGTTGCGCCGGGCGCAAAGCGCCGCCGAACAGGCCAGACCATACGCCACCGCGATGGAACGTATGCTGGGCGCGTTGGCGGCCGGCGCGTCCGCCGCGAACGGCGCGCCTGGAATGCTGGCGGGAACCGGGCGCGATTCGGTGCATCTGGTCGTCGTCGTAACCTCGGACCGCGGATTGTGCGGCGGCTTCAACAGTTCGGTGGTGCGTGCCGCCAAACTGTTGATCGAGGATCTGTCCACCGCCGGTAAAACGGTCAAGATCATGACCATCGGCCGCAAGGGGCGCGATCAGCTCAAGCGCGAATATGGGGATCGGATCGTCGAGAAGTACGAAAATATCGGTCGCAAGGGCGTCGTTTTCGGTGAAGCCGAAATCGTCGCCGCCCAGATCGCCGCGATGTTCGATGATGGCCAGTTCGACGTCTGCACGGTCATCTACAACCACTTCAAATCGGCCATTTCGCAGGTCGTGACCGTCAAGCAGCTCGTTCCCTTCCCGGTCGTGGAAGAGACCGCGCCGGATGCCGGGCAAGGACCCAAAGCGGTCTATGAATTCGAACCCTCCGACGAAGAGGTTCTGGCCCTCCTTCTGCCGCGCAATCTCGCCGTCCAGGTCTTCGGCGCGCTGCTCGAAAGCACCGCCTCGGAGCATGGGGCCCGGATGTCGGCGATGGACAGCGCCACCCGGAACGCGGGCGAGATGATCGATCATTTGACGTTGCGCTATAATCGTACCCGTCAGGCCAAGATTACCAATGAACTCATCGAAATCATCTCGGGCGCGGAAGCGCTGTGATGGCCAGTTAGGAGCATGCCTCTCATGACGAAGAACAACGTCGGAACCATCACGCAGGTCACTGGCGCCGTGGTGGACGTCCGGTTCGATGATGAATTGCCGGCCATCCTGACCGCGCTGCACACTCAGAATCAGGGCCAGAATCTGGTGCTGGAAGTGGCCCAGCATCTGGGCGAGAACACGGTCCGGACCATCGCCATGGACACGACCGACGGTCTGACCCGCGGTCAGGAAGTGGTTGATACAGGCGCTCCGATCAGCGTTCCGGTGGGGCCTGAGACCCTGGGGCGCATCATGAACGTCGTCGGCGATCCGGTCGATGAACGCGGCCCGGTCGAAACCGCGCAACGCAGCCCGATTCACCAGGAAGCGCCGTCTTTTACCGACCAGTCGACCGAGACTGAGATTCTGGTGACGGGCATCAAGGTCATCGATCTGCTCGCTCCCTATTCCAAGGGCGGCAAGGTCGGTCTGTTCGGCGGCGCCGGTGTCGGCAAGACCGTCATCATCATGGAACTGATCAACAACATCGCCCGCGCTCATGGTGGCGTCTCGGTCTTCGCCGGCGTCGGCGAACGGACCCGCGAGGGTAACGACCTTTATCACGAGATGATCGAGTCGGGCGTTATCAAGCTGGATGGGCCCGGCTCCAAGGTGGCGCTGGTCTATGGGCAGATGAACGAGCCCCCGGGTGCGCGCGCGCGTGTCGCCCTGTCCGGTCTGACGGTGGCGGAATATTTCCGCGACCAGGAAAACCAGGACGTCTTGTTCTTCGTCGATAACATCTTCCGTTTCACCCAGGCGGGCTCCGAGGTGTCGGCGCTGCTGGGCCGCATGCCGTCGGCGGTGGGCTATCAGCCGACGCTGGCCACCGAAATGGGCGCGATGCAGGAACGCATCACTTCGACCAAGAAGGGATCGATCACCTCGGTGCAGGCAATTTACGTGCCTGCCGACGATTTGACCGACCCCGCGCCGGCGACGTCTTTCGCCCACCTGGACGCGACCACGGTGTTGAACCGCGCCATCGCCGAATTGGGCATCTATCCGGCGGTCGATCCTCTGGACTCGACCTCACGCGTGCTCGACCCGGCTGTCGTCGGCGAGGAGCATTACAAGGTCGCGCGTGACGTGCAGAGCATCCTGCAAACCTACAAATCCTTGCAGGACATCATCGCCATTCTGGGCATGGATGAATTGTCCGAAGACGACAAGATGGTCGTGGCCCGCGCGCGCAAGATTCAGCGCTTCTTGTCGCAGCCCTTCTTCGTCGCCGAAGTGTTCACCGGCTCGCCCGGCAAGCTGGTGCCGCTGGAAGAGACGATCAAGGGCTTCAAAGGCATCGTCAATGGCGAGTATGACCATCTGCCCGAGTCGGCCTTCTACATGGTCGGCAGCATCGAGGAGGCGGTCGAGAAGGCCAAGAAGATCGCCGCTGAAGCCGCTTAACGCATAAAGGGTTGGATGATGGCGGAAAAGCTCCTGTTTGAACTGGTCGCACCGCAGCGTCTTCTGTTCTCGGAAGAAGTCGATATGGTGGTGGTGCCGGGGGCTGCCGGATATTTCGGTGCTCTGCCCCGGCATTCGCCGCTGATTTCCGCCCTGATGCCGGGAATCATCGACGTCTATCAAGACGGAGCGATTACCGAACGGGTGTTCGTGACCGGCGGTTTTGCCGAGGTTCACGAAACCGGTTGCCGTGTATTGGCGGATGAGGCTTTCGCGCTGCCCGAACTGACCATTGATCTGGTCCAATTGCGGCTGGAGGCGGCGCAAAAGGCTTTGGACGAAGCGACCAGCGACGCCGAACGGGCGCGCGCCGAGCGCGCCATGAAGGTGGTCGAGGCGATTCAGGTGATCATCACCTGAGGGATGCGGTTGGCCGGAAGGCTGGATTATGTCAAAGGCCGGAACATCGGAAACGATGTTTCGGCCTTTGATGTTAGGGGCGCTGGACTTGTAATCGGGTGTGCCGCCCGAACCCGCCCGGAGGCTCGGCGGCCTCCGGACCACCCGTTTCTTTCCTATCCCCGCGCGGCGAAAGGGCGGAAGGACGCGGCGATGTCGCGATAAAGCGCGCGTTTGAAGGGAACGATCCGTTCCACGGTCTGATCCAAAGTCATCCAGCGCCAGTCGCGGAATTCGGGGTGGGAGGTGCGGATATCGATATCCGAATCCTGCCCCAGAAAGGACAGGGCGAACCATTTCTGCTGCTGTCCCCTGAACCGGCCCCGCCATGCCTTACCCAAAAGATCGGCGGGCAGATCATAGGTCAGCCAGCCGGGCGTTTCGGCCAGGATGGCGACGGCATCGGTGCCGATTTCTTCCTTTAGTTCACGCAAGGCCGCTTCCAAGGGCGTTTCCCCGTCATCGATGCCGCCTTGGGGGAATTGCCAGGCATCGGCGTCGGTATCGAGTCGTCGCCCGGCGAAAACCAGTCCGGTCTTGTTGAACAACACCATGCCCACACCCCGGCGATAGGGCAAAAGGGCGGGATCGATCGTCTTGCCGGCAATGCTCATTCAACGATTTCCATTTTTGTCACGGCGGCGCGACCGCCAAGGCGCTGACCGGGGCCAGCGCCAGTCCTTTCTGGGGTAATTGGGCGCTCCAGCTCAGCAAGCAATCGAACGTGATGGGGCGCGGCGAGGCATAAGCGACGGCGCTGCCCTGGCGTTCGGCTATGGTCTGAAGGCGCAGCAGCCGGGCATCGATGGCGGCGCGGAACGGCACCTCGTCGGCCACCAGCGTGACCGGAGCGGCAGCCGGCATATCCTTTCCGGCGACACCGACCAGACCGTCGCCGACGAACAGCAATCCGCGCGACCGGATGTCCCGCAACAGCGCCGGCCATTGTTCGGTCGCGGAAACCGGCGAGGACAGCCCGGCGGCCAAACCGACATAGGCAGTCATCCGTCCCAGAACCGACAGAAGCTGTTGCTGAGCCTCGGCGGGGCTTTGGCGGGTCAGAATGGCCAGGGGGCCGGGATCGCGCATGGGAAAGTTTGCCGGTTCCAGCGGTAGATCCAGGAGAACCTCATGGCCGTGAGCGCGCGCACGGCGCATCCACCCGTCGAGATTCGAGGCATAGGGGCTGAAGGACAGCGATATCTCAGGCGGCAGCTTCATGATCGCTGCCTCGGTGGCCTCCCGCGACAGCCCCAATCCGACCACGACCACGGCGAGTTTGGGCGCCCCGGGCGGGCTGGCGAAGGGGCGGGCATAGGCGGTTCGCGGCTCCTGGCCTTTGGCCGCGATCGGCAAGGGGCCGGACGGAGAATCCCGCAACAGTTCGGCCAGCGGCGCATTGCCAAGGGGTTTCAGATCGGTTCTGGCCGGAAATTGGGCGAAGGATGGCGGCGGCCGTGCGCCGCCAGGAGGAATCAGCGGGTCGCGGATCGCGGGCTGGGGTTCTTCCCGCGCCGGTTCTGCGGCTGGGGCCCGGTGCGCCGGCGCGGCCTCGGGCGGCCGTTGCTGAAGGGGCGGCGGCATGGCCATGCCGATGCGGGGCGGCGCGGCGATGGGCAATGCCCGGTCGGATAAATCCGCTTCGATGAGACGAAGCGGATTCTGACCGGTGACGAGATACCAACCCGATCCGGCGAAGGCGGCCACCGAGAACAGGGCGACGATTCCGATCGCCAGATTCCGGAACCAGCCGCCTCCCCCGGACTTCTGGCGCAAAGACGCGTCTGGACGGTTCGGGGACATGGTCGGCGTCACGGGTATCCTCGCTTAATTGCCTTGCTTGCCACCCTTGTAAAGCGAAAGGCCGTGCAGAAGATCGAGCGCCCGCGCCAGCTGGTTGTCGGTTGCGGGGTCGCCCATCCGCATCGGATCGGTCACGACCGTCATTTCGGGTTCCTCGGTGGCGGGCTGGCTTGAATCGGCAGGCTTGCCATCGGCGGATTTGCCATTCGGCAAGGTGTCGTTCTTGAGCGCGCCGCGCAAGGCAGCCTCGCTGCGGACCGGGATATTGTTGTCGTTGGCGGCGCCGGCCACGGGGGCGGTCTTGGTCGGGGTCACGATGATGTCCGGTTCGATGCCGACCGCCTGGATCGAACGGCCCGACGGCGTGTAGTAGCGCGCCGTGGTCAGGCGCATGGCCCCATGTCCGGGCAGCGGAATGATGGTCTGGACGGAACCCTTGCCGAAGCTTTTGGTGCCCAACAGGATGGCGCGGCGGTGATCCTGGAGCGCGCCGGCAACGATTTCCGAGGCCGAGGCCGAGCCGTCATTGATCAGCACCACCATCGGCAATCCGCCGGTCAGATCCTTGCCGCGCGCATTGAAACGCTGGGTGTTCTCCGGATGGCGGGAACGGGTCGAGACGATTTCGCCTTTTTCGATGAAATCACCGCCCACCGCGACTGCCTGTTCCAGAAGACCGCCGGGATTGTTGCGCAGATCGAGGACGAAGCCCTTGAGGTTGTCGCCGGATTCGGCCTTCAGATCCTCGATGGCCTTGCGCAGATTGGTGTCAGTGCTTTCGACGAACTGGCTGATGCGGACATAGGCGATATTGTCCAACAGCTTGGATTTGACCGTCTGGATCTTGATCACGGCACGGTTCAGGGTGACGTCGAAAGGCGCGCGGCCTTCGCGGCGCACCGTTACCTTGATCGGCGTGTTGACCGGCCCGCGCATGCGATCGACGGCGTCGTTCAGGGATAGACCCTGAACCGGTTCCCCATCCAGATGGGTGATGAAATCGTTGGGCTGCAATCCGGCCCGGGCGGCGGGTGTGTCGTCGATGGGCGAGATCACCTTGACCCAGCCATTTTCCATCGTCACTTCGATTCCCAAACCGCCGAATTCGCCTTTGGTCTGGACTTGCATGTCCCGGAAGCTTTTGGCGTTCAGATAGCCGGAATGGGGATCGAGCGAGGTCAGCATGCCATTTAGGGCAGCCTCGATCAGTTCGGTGTCGCCGACCGGTTCGACATATTCGCTGCGGGTCTTTTCGAAGACATCGCCGAATAGGGTCAGCAGCCGGTAGGTGTCGGCGTTGATGGGGGGTGTTTGTCCGCCGGATTCGGCATTGACGCTCACAGGGGCGAAAAGGGCCAGGCAGGCACCGGTGCAGGCAGTGATCAAAACCTTCCGAAACATCCACTAACCCTTGTTTTTTTGCGCTGAGAGCCACGGCAGAGGATTGACGGGTTGGCCGTGATGGCGCAACTCGACATAAAGAAGAGGCGAGCCTCCGGCTTGTCCCATGACGCCGACCGGCTCACCGGCAACAACATGCTGGCCGACGGCCCCGTCGATATGGGCCATTCCGGCAAGCAGCGTATGATATCCCTCGCCATGCTCGATGATCAAGAGCAGCCCGTAACCGCGGAACGGTCCGGCGAACAGGATTTGACCGTTGGACGGGGCGATGACCTGGGCTCCGTCTCGGGTCGCGATCGAAATGCCGCGACTGTCCTGGCCCGTATTATCCTTTTGACCAAAAGAAGCCACAACCCTTCCTCGGGCCGGGAACGGCATTTGCCCCTTGGCGCGGCTGAAGGCGTTGTCCGACGAGTTGGAGCGGGAGGACGTATCCTCATCCCGGCCCGGTTTTCCGGCCTGGTTTTTCGCCATTGCCGCCTTGCGTTCTTTTTCACGCTGGATGCGTTCGGCTTCGGCGCGCTTCTTTTCGGCATCCAGGCGGGCGAGCAAATCCTTGAGATCCGCCGCTTCTCCGGCCATGGCCTTGAGACGGCGCTCGCTTTCGGCGCGCTGCTCTTCGGTGTCTTTCTGCAATTGCTGTTTTCGTTCATGCAGGGCCGTCAGACGCCGATGCTCTTCGTCGCGTTTTTTCGTCTGGATCGCGATCCGTTCTTTCTGCCGGCCGATATCGCTTCGCAAGGTGGTCAGGGTGTCGATTTCGGCGCGCAAGGATGCGGCTTGTTCCGCGATCGTGGGCACGGCTGAGCGCAGCAGGATGGCGCTGCGCACCGTATCGGCCGGAGGGGACGGCTGCACGATCAGGGCTTCGGGCGGGCGGACCGCCAGCCGTTGCAAAGCCGTCAGCACGCCGTTCATTTGCTGGCGTTTCCAGTCCAGGGCGGCGGTTTTCTCGCGTTCGAGCAGCCCCAGATCTTCAAGCTGGATTTCCAGTTCGGACAGCTTGTCCTCATGTTCTTGGACCGCGCGGGCGGCGGCCACCATTTCCTTGCGAATCTGAGCCTGTTCGCGGGCCAGAGTGTCGGCCTTGCGGCGGATGGTTTCGCTTTCGGCCTCGCTTTTCTTCATTTCCCGTTCCAACTGCTTCAGCCGGATGTCGGGCGCTGGATCGGCCCCGGCGGCGGGAAGAGTATGAACGGCAAGGGCCGCCGCCAGAATCAGGACGGCGGCCGTTCGCGCCCGCAACGAGGTGTCAGGCCGGGGCACTATCGCGCGTGTTCCTCCTTTGGGGAGGCTGGGTCCAGCAGGGACCGGCCGGTCATTTCCACCGGTTGTTTAAGCCCGAGGAAGGCTAGAAGAGTCGGGGCGATATCGGCCAGGCGTCCATCATGCAACTGGTTCCGGCTGCCTCCATTGACGAGGATGACCGGAACGCGGCCCGTCGTATGGGCGGTGAAGGGTTCGCCGGTGACCGGGTCCTTCATTTGTTCGGCATTGCCATGATCGGCGGTGATCAGCATGACGCCGCCGGCCTTGCGCACCGCGTTCGTCAGACGGCCCAGGCAGGAATCGACCGCTTCGACCGCTTGGATGGCCGCAGCCAGGATGCCGGTGTGACCGACCATGTCGCCATTGGCGTAATTGACCACGATTAAATCATAGCGCCCGGACTCGACCGCCTCGACCAGACGGTCGGTGACCTCGAACGCCGACATTTCGGGCTTCAGATCATAGGTCGCCACCTTGGGGCTGGGCACCAGGATGCGATCCTCTCCGGCGAAGACCTGCTCGCGCCCGCCATTCAGGAAAAAGGTGACATGGGCGTATTTCTCGGTTTCGGCGATGCGCAGCTGGGTGCGTCCCGAGGCCGAGACGATTTCGCCCAGGATGCCGGTCAGGCTTTCTGCCGGAAACAGGGTGTTAAGAAACGGGTTGAGGGCGTCGGAATATTCCGTCATCCCCAGCCGGACGGCGAAGGAGGCGACATGGCCGCGCGCGAAGCCGTCGAAAGCGGGATCCAGCAGTGCGGTCAGAATCTCGCGGGCGCGGTCGGCGCGGAAATTGGCCATGGCCACGCCGTCGCCGTCCCTGATGCCGGCATAATCGCCGATGATCGCGGGCAGCATGAACTCATCGGTTTTACCGTCCGCGTAAGACGCCTCAATCGCGGCCAAGGCGTCCTTTGCCGGCGCACCCTTTGCGCTGACGATGGCGTCATAGGCGCACTGAACGCGGTCCCAGCGTTTGTCGCGGTCCATGCCGTAGAAGCGCCCGGCCACGGTGGCGACGGCGATGTCCAGTCCCTGGATGCCGGCCAGGAACGTCTTCATATAGCCAAGACCGGAGGAGGGCGGCGTGTCGCGCCCGTCCAGCAGCGCATGAATCCGGACCGGCACGCCGGCCTGGGCGACCGTGCGGGCCAGGGCCAGAATGTGAGCCTGGCTGGAATGGACGCCGCCCGGCGAAAGCAGACCGATCAAATGCAGGACGCCGCCGGATTTTTTCAAGGCCGCGATGGCGTCGAGCAGCGTCGGATTGCGGGCGAGCGATCCGTCCGCCACGGCGCGGTCGATGCGGGGCAGCTCCTGCATGACGACGCGGCCCGCGCCGATATTCATGTGCCCGACTTCGGAATTGCCCATCTGGCCGTCGGGGAGTCCGACATCGCCGCCCGAAGTGGCGAGCAAGGCATGAGGGCAATCGGTCAGGAGCGAATCCCAGACCGGGGTATTGGCGAGCGCGATGGCGTTGTCCGTGCGCTCGGGGCGATAGCCCCAGCCGTCCAGAATGCAGAGCACGACCGGACGGGGCGTGGGGGAATCGGGGTGCGTTCTGTTTTCCATGGTCTCCGTACTATAGGCGAGCCCGCATGGCAATGCCATGGCGGAAGGGAGGAAATCTCAAGGACAGAGCCGGGTGGACGGGGCAGGAATCTGGTTCATGCGCTGGCTGATGACGCGGATACGGTTGCGCACCAGCCGCGTGGGTTGGGTGGGCGACCAGCGGCGCGGGCTGGGCAGCACCGCCGCCAGCGCCGCAGCCTCGCCTTGTGTCAGTGTTTTCGCCGGCTTTCCGTAATAGTGACGCGCCGCCGCCTCCGCGCCATAGATGCCGGGCCCCCATTCGACGATGTTGAGATAGACTTCCATGATCCGGTCCTTGCTCCAGAATGTTTCGAGCAGAACGGTCAGGCCGGCCTCGAATCCCTTGCGCACGAAATCCCGGCCCGGCCACAGGAACAGATTCTTGGCCGTCTGCATCGAGATCGTGCTGGCGCCCAGAACGCGGCCCCCCGAACCGTAACGGTCGATGGCCTTGTCGATGGCCTCCCAATCGAAGCCGCTATGACGGCAGAATTTGGCGTCTTCGGAGGCGATGACGGCGCGGATCAGGGAGGGTGATACGGAGTCGAGCGGTTTCCATTGGCGGTCGATTCCCTCGCCTTCGACCAAACGGATGAGCATGAGCGGTGTCACCGGCGGCGGCACGACCCTGAACAGTAGAACCAGCAGAATGGGCAGCATCACGGCGGCCGCGAGAGCGAGGGCTAGTCGGCGGCGGGTGATCGGAAAACGGGCCATCGGTTCCAGGGATAAGGAGGCGTGCCACAAGGGCCGGCGCGGCGGCCGGTTGCTTCACCGGGCGCATCACAGCATTTTTCTTTTCCCGCTTCAAGCCAGGGGGGCTTTCCTTGCGCCGTTCTTGTGTGCTAGGACTTAAATTACGTCTTCAGGGCGGGGTGAAACTCCCCACCGGCGGTAGGCTTCGGGGCGACCCGGGGCAAGCCCGCGAGCGCTTGCGGCAACGCAAGGTCAGCAGATCTGGTCGAATGCCAGAGCCGACGGTCATAGTCCGGATGAAAGAAGATGCGGCGCCATGGTTCCGGCGCCCCCGATTCCAGGGGGCATACCGGACCGTGTCCGTTGTTGCCCTGAAACGCTTTTTTTCGCCTTATTTTTGTTCGCGAGGAGCGTTTCAATGTCTACTCAAACTGTTACCCCCAAAATGCCCATGCCTGCCTTGGCCGTGCGCCGGGAAAGGATCGACCGCGCCATCGCCGCCATGCGCGAAGGCCGCCCCGTCATCATGATGGATGACGAGGACCGCGAGAATGAAGCCGACCTGATCATCGCCGCTGAAAAGGTCGATGACGCCAACATGGCGATGCTGATCCGCGAATGCAGCGGCATCGTTTGCCTGTGCCTGCCCCGGACCGAACTCGACCGCCTCGGCCTGCCGCCGATGGTGAGCGAGAATCAGAACCGCCAGGGAACGGCCTTCACGGTCACCATCGAGGCCGCGCGCGGCGTCACCACCGGCGTGTCGGCGGCTGACCGCGTGACCACCATCCTGGCTGCGGTGGCCGATGGCGCGCAGCCCGATGATCTGGTGCGCCCCGGGCATATCTTCCCGCTGGCGGCGCATCCGGCCGGCGTCCTGGGTCGGCGCGGCCACACCGAGGGATCGGTCGATTTGGCCCGCCTGTCGGGGTTCAAGCCCGCCGCCGTTTTGTGCGAACTGATGAACCCTGACGGCACCATGTCGCGGGGTGCTGATATCGAGCGTTTCGCCGAACGCTATGATCTGCCGGTGGTGACCATCGAGGACATCGCCGCCTATCGCCGCTGGCAGGACCGCATCGTCGCCTGATCGGGGATAAGAAAAACCGGAGGAAGCCCTGTGCAAAGCGGCTCCTCCGGGGTCCCGTCCAGGATCAGATGGGGTCCAGCTCGCTATCCCAATAGAGGAAGTCGCGCCAGCTTTCATGCAGATGGTTGGGCGGAAAAGCGCGGCCCAGATTCTGAAGTTGGGAGCCTGAAGGCGCGATAGGCCGGTTGAGCGGGATCATGCCAACCTCGCGCGGCAGCTTGTTTGCCTTGGCGAGATTGCAGGGCGCGCAGGCGGTGACGACATTCTCCCAGGTGCTGAGCCCCCCGCGTGAGCGGGGGACGACATGGTCGAAGGTCAAATCCTGGGTCGGCAGAGTCCCGCCGCAATATTGGCAGGTGAAACGGTCCCTCAGGAACAGATTGAAGCGGGTGAAGGCAGGTCGCCGCGTCGGGGGGATATAGTCTTTCAGCGCGATGACGCTGGGCAGGGACAGGACCGAACGGGGCGAACGCACCTGGCGGTTATAGACGGACACGACATCGACGCGTCCCGCGACTGCCGCCTTCAGCGCTTCCTGCCAGGACCATAGAGACAGGGGGAAGTAGCTGAGCGGGCGGAAATCCGCGTTCAGGACCAGAGCCGGACAGGCATCGAGCGCCAGAACCACCGACGGTCACCCCCTTTCGGGATCGAGGACGGGTTGATCAGGGTATCCTCCGAAATCGCTTCCGGATCAAGTGACGAAACCATTTCTATCGCAAGCTGAACCGCGTGTTTGTGCGCTGCTGACTTTCCCGGTTAATGCGTCATGCCGAGATGGCGGGCGAGGAACGCAACTCCCAGGGTCACGCCCTCGTCATTGATGCCGTGGCCCAGTCCTGGACACATCCTGGCGGTCACGTCGATTCCCGCCGCCCGCAGCGCTTGTTCGGCCGCCGGCAAACTGGTGGGAGGCACCATTTCGTCCGAATCGCCATGAACCAGCAGCACCGGAGGCCGGCTTTTGATCGCACGAGCAAGCTGTTCGGGCGCGATCAGCCGGCCCGAATAACCGACCAGGGCGGCGCATGGGTGTGGTCGGCGCAGCGCCACATGGAGCGCCATCATCGTGCCTTGCGAGAATCCGACCAGCGCCAAATGCTGCTCATCCAATCCGAACGAGTCCAGTGCGTCGTCAAGAAAGCCGTTCAGGATTGGCGCGGTCCGTTCCACGCCCGCCAGGATCGCGGCAGGGGAGCGGTCGGCGAGGCTGAACCATTGCCGCCCCATCGGCGCCATGTCATAGGGAAAGGGAGCGTCCGGGGCCAGGAACGCGGCGTGCGGCAGACGGGCGGCGAAATAGGGCGCAAGACCGATAAGGTCATTGCCGTCCACGCCGACGCCGTGCAGGAACACGACAAGCTGTTGGGCTTTTTCGCCAGAAGCCGGATCGACCCGGGCAGCGGAGAGACTGGGCATTTTTCCCGACTCCCATAATGGAAAGTTGGAACGAGTCTTAACCGATTGAGGATGCTATTGTCACGCCCATGATGTCGGCCACCACCCGTTTCGCGCCCAGCCCCACCGGCCTGCTTCATCTGGGTCACGCCCATGCGGCTTTATTTGCGGCTCGCGAGGCCGGGGCGGAAGGCTCTTTTCTGCTGCGGATCGAGGATATCGATGCCAGCCGCTGCCGCGAACCGTTCGTTCAGGCCATTTTCGACGATCTGTCCTGGCTGGGCCTGTCCTGGCCCGAACCGGTGCGCCGTCAATCGGCGCATATGGAGGATTATAGGGCGGCGCTTGCCCGGCTGGATGGGATGGGATTGCTCTATCCCTGTTTTTGCACCCGCGCCGACATCGCGCGCGCCGGCGATGCGCCCCAGGGTCCGGACGGACCGATCTATCCCGGCATCTGCCATTCTCTGTCGGTGGGGCAGCGGGCGGAGCGGATAGCGCAGGGCGTTCCCTTTGCGCTCCGGCTGGATATGGCCCGCGCTCTGGCCGAGACCGGTCCGCTGAGTTGGCGGGATCTGGATCAGGGCGAGATCGAGGCCCGACCTGACGATTTCGGCGATGTGGTGCTGGCGCGCAAGGACACGCCGACCAGCTATCACCTGGCGGTGAGCGTGGACGACGCCTTGCAAGGGATCGACATCGTCACGCGGGGCATGGATCTGTTCCCCTCGACCCATGTGCATCGTCTGTTGCAGGCGTTGCTCGGGCTGCCGGTTCCGGTCTGGCGGCATCATCCTCTGATCCTGGATGAAACAGGGCGGCGCTTGGCCAAACGTGACAACGCGCCGTCGTTGCGTGGGCTTCGGGAACAGGGGCTTTCCCCCGAACAGGTGCGGCGCATGGCAGGGTTCGCCTGACGTCTCGGGTGCGTTCTACCGCTTGGCCAGGGGGTGATGGCGCGTGACCAGATCGATCAGCCGCTCGTCTTGCACATGGGTGTAGATTTCCGTGGTGGCGATGTCGGCATGGCCCAGCATCTGCTGAAGGCTGCGCAGATCGGCCCCGTGGGCCAGCATGTGGCTGGCGAAGGAATGGCGCAGCACATGGGGCGACACCCGGTCGGGCGGGATGCCGGCAGCGATGGCCAGCCTGTCCAGGGCGCGGAACACGCCCGAACGGCTGAACGGCGTCTTGCCGCTATCGGATGGGAATAGCCAGCGGCTTTCCTTTGGGGTCCGGACCGCGCGCCAGTCCTCGATCGCGCGGCGCGCCGGCGCGCCGAAGGGAACCCTGCGTTCC
>JAYFRE010000048.1:0-16291 GCA_034926235.1 Rhodospirillaceae bacterium | reverse complement strand
CCGACTCGTTCCCGTTTCCTAGCGTTTCGCGTTATGCAGAAGATAGGCGGCGATATCGGCCGGTTTAAGCTTGAACGACGCGGTATCTTCGCCTTTCAACGCCTTGGCCACCAGAATATGGTTCTCCACATTCGCGGTTTTGACCTTGAATAAGCCTTTCTGACCCTTCAGGCGCGGATAAAGCGCCGGGTCGACCATCTTTTCGCGCACAGCCAGACGCTCGATCGCCTCGTCCTCGGTCAAACCATCGACCTCGGTTTTGGCCATCACGGTCCAGTCGGCGCTGCCGCACCATCCGGCCTTGGCCTGCTCGGCCAGGCTTTCTGCGTCGTCGGCCACGCCAACCTTATAAAGGACCTTTCCCAGCCCGACATCGCTGGCCCATTTGGTCATGGCGGCGCTGCGCGCCGCGTAAAGGATCGCCATCTCTTGATCGTCCCACCTTTCCGGCGTTCTCACATAGCACAAGCCGGGCCTTGCGATCCATCGGCTTTGCATTCCCCTCATTGTCGCAAAACGGTGATGAAAGTCCGCGCGCGGGCCGTGATAGACAGCCGCAGGTGGCCGCTCTTTCCGGTAACCCGGAGAACAGGAACGATGTCCTTTCATTCGATCAAAATCCGCATCGCCCTACTGACCGGGCTTTGCCTGCTCGGTATGGCCGGAGCCATCGGAACCGCCAGCATCCTATTCGCGCGGAACACCGCCGGTTTCGTCGCCGAACGCACCACCGCCCTGGTCGAGCGCGGCATGCGCGATCACATGAGCACCCTGGCCTCGACCCAGGCGGGATTGATCCGCGCCGAATTCGATCATGCCCTGAACGCGGCCCGCACCATGGCCGTCAGCTTCAAGGTGGCGTCCGGCACCCGTAATATCCCGGTCGATTTCCGCCGCGCCTACATCAACGAGATCCTGCTGGCGGTGCTTCAGGGCAATCCCAATCTGAACGGCGCTTACACCGCTTGGGAGCCTGATATTCTGGACGGCCAGGACCAATCCCATGCGGGCATCAAAGAGACCGGCGCGGATATCAAAGGCCGCTTCGTGCCTTATTGGAGCCGCGACGCCCAGGGCAATATCGCCATGGAACCCCTGGTCGATTACGAAAGCCGGGAATTGCATCCCAACGGCGTGATGAAAGGCGGGATGTATCTGGGCCCCAAATCCAGCGGGCGGGAAACCGTTCTGGACCCCCTGCCTTATGTCGTTCAGGGCAAAAAAGTGCTGCTGGCGACCTTGTCCGTGCCGGTGATGATCCGCAAGCGTTTTGCCGGCGTGGCCGGAGTCGATTTCAATCTCGATTTCATCCAGAAACTGGCCGAAGAGGTCAACCAGTCTGTCCTGGACGGCCACAATGATGTCGTCATCGTCAGTCATGGCGGCCTGATCGTTGCTCACAGCAGCCGCCCGGAATTGATCGGACAACGTTTTTCCGACATCAGCGAAAGCTGGGATGAGGATATCGCTTTGATTCAGAAAGGCGATGCCTCGACGTCCTGGTCACGGAACAAAACAGCCTTACGCGCCTTTTCGCCCATTGTGATGGGGGAAACCGGCACCCCCTGGTCGATCCTGATCACCGCACCCCGCGACGTCGTTCTTGCCGACGCCAACCGCATGCGCCAAGCAATCGAAACACGCAATGCCGACACTTTGCGTTGGCAGATCCTCGCGGCCTTGGGCGCAGCAGCGCTGGCCATCGGTGCAATGTGGATCGTCGCCGGCGGCGTGGCCGGACCGATCATGGCCATGACCGGCGTGATGAAACGTCTGGCGGCGGGCGACCTTGAAGTTAACGTCCCAGCGCGCGGCCAGCCCGATGAAGTGGGCCAAATGGCCGAAACGGTACGGATATTCAAGGATAACGCGGTCGAAATGGAACGACTGCGCCAGGAGCGAGATCGACAGAAAGCTGAGGCCGAAACGTTGCGAAAGAAAAGCATGAGCAACTTGGCCGACTCCTTTGAAGCCAATGTCATGAACATCGTCAAGGCGTTGGCGGTTTCAGCCGCCGGCTTGCAGCATACGGCCCAGACCATGACCACCGAAGCCGCCCAGGCCAGCGCGCAATCCACCAGCGTGACGGCGGCGGCTGAACAGACGACCGGCAATGTGCGCGTGGCGGCTTCGGCGGCCAGGCAATTGTCGGAATCGATCGCCGACATCGCCGGCCGGGTCACCGAATCAGCACGCATCGCCACGGAGGCGTCCGAAGACGCCGCACGCGCCAACACCATGGTTCAGGGGTTGGTCCAGGCCGCCGAACGGATCGGCGAGGTCAGCGGTCTGATCAGTGACATCGCCAATCAGACCAACCTGTTAGCCCTGAACGCCACCATCGAGGCCGCCCGCGCCGGCGATGCCGGCAAGGGTTTCGCCGTGGTCGCGGGCGAAGTCAAGACGCTGGCCAACCAGACCGCTCAGGCCACCGGCGAAATCGATCGCCAGATCGCTTCGGTCCAGGGCGAGGCGAAGAACAGCGTTGCCGCGATCCGCGAAATTTCGGGCGTCATCGACCGCGTGCACGATATCGCTTCGGCTATCGCTCTGGCGGTCGAAGAACAAGGGACCGCCACTCAAGACATCGCCCATAATGTCTTGCAAGCGGCGCAAGGCGCTCAGGGTGTGTTCCAAGCCATCGGCGCCATCGGCGAAACGGTCGCGCATGTCGAAAAAGGCGCGGGTCACGTTCTCGGTGCGGCAGCCGAACTGACCCGGACATCGGAAAATCTTCGCGCCGAGCTGCTCAAATTCCTTGAAACCGTACGGGCCGCCTGACCGGCGGCCCCATCCGGCCAATCGTCCATCCCACGCCGTATTGATCGCCTTATCCCCGACCCGTTCAAAAAAACCGGCGCGGCCCGCAATACGGGCTTTTCCCTCTTTTCCATCATGCCGACAGCCCGCACGCACGGCCATCCCGTGCGTGTTTTCTCACTCAACGCATTGTGTCCTATGCGGCGGCTTACTATAGTGCAAGAGAGTTTCAAAAAAGGTTCACGCTGCGGTTGATTATCACTTAAAAGATAAAGACAATTCCTTGTTGGATGCACTCATATTTGGCAATGCAACCTTGCAGAAAACTTAAATATAAACAATTTTATTTATTATTTTTGTATGTATGAGCGTCAAATCTGCCAGCCAATTTTTTTTAATTATTAAAGATAAACGAAAATTTATATGTAATATCAGCAAGAGTCGGTCTCTCGAAAGGCCGGCCAGAAAATAGGGCAAGGGAGGAAACGGAATAATGTCCTTTCATTCCATAAAGACAAAAATCGCAGTCCTGGCAGGGCTTTGTCTTTTCGCCACCGTGGCGGCGCTGGAAATCGCCAGCACGATTTTCGCGCGGAACACGGCGACGTTCGTCACGGACAACACCACGGCGCTTACCGACCGCAGCACCAGCAATTACATGGACGCCCTGGCCGAAGCGCAGGCCGGCGCCTTGCGCACCCGTTTCGATCTGGCCCTGAACACCGCACGCACCATGGCCGCCGGTCTTTCTTTCGGGGCTGGAATCGAGGGCGTTTCCGACGAAAATCGCCGCAACCAGGTCGAGAACATCATTAGGGAAGCGCTCAAGGTCGACAGCAAGATCAACTGCGCCTATGTCGGCTGGGAACCGGGAATGCTCGGCTACACTGCCGAAACCGCCGCCAAGGTCACGGCCTATGGCGCCTGCGATCTTTATCCGGGCGGCATCCGTAAAGGCGGCTGGTACAGCATCCCACAGAACACCGGACACGAGAATGCGCTGGATCCCTTGCCCACGGCGTCCGGCGGCAAGCAACTGTTTCTTGCCTCGCTGTCGGTGCCGATCTATGCGAACGGTCGGTTCGCCGGCGTCGTCGGCGTCGATTTCGATCTCGATTTCGTCCAGGCGCTGGCGGAAGAGGTCAACCGGAAGGTTTTCTCGGGCCAGAATGAAATCACCATCATCAGCAATATGGGCCTGATTGTCGCCCATAACAGTAAACTCGATCAGGTCGGACAGAACTTTTCCTTTGTCAGCGAAAGCTGGGAAGACGACATGGCCCTGATCCAAGAAGGGCGGAAGATCGTCAATTGGACCAAAGACGGTAAGACCTTGCGCGCCATTTCTCCGATCCAGCTAGGGCAGACGGGCACGCCTTGGGCGATTCAGATCACCGTCCCCCGCGACGTCGTTCTTGCCGACGCCAATCAGATCAGCGCGACGATCGCCGCTCGCAACGCCGAAACCGCGATCTGGCAGATCGCCGTGGGACTGGGACTGGCCATCATCGCCATCATCCTGATGTGGGGCGTCGCCGGCGGCATCGCCCGTCCCATCATCGCCATGACCGGTGCAATGAAGCGTCTGGCTTCGGGCGATCATAGCGTCGACATTCCCGCACGCGGACATGCCGACGAAATCGGCCAGATGGCGGAGGCCGTTCAGATCTTCAAGGACAACGCCATCGAAATGGAACGCCTGCGCCGGGAGCAGGAAAAACAAAAAGCCGACACAGAAACGCTGCGCAAGAAGACCATGAGCAATCTGGCCGACTCCTTTGAAGCCAGCGTCATGGATATCGTCCGCGTCGTCGCCGCGTCATCGACACAACTTCAATCCACGGCGCAATCGATGTCTTCGGGCGCCGCCGAGGCGGCCACACAATCCACCAGCGTGGCGGCAGCGGCCGAACAAGCGACAACCAATGTGCAAACGGTGGCTTCCGCCGCAGAGCAGCTTTCCGCATCGATCGCGGAAATCGCGCGCCGGGTCGAGGAATCAGCCCAGATCGCCAATGAGGCGTCCGAAAAAGCATCCCAGACCAATGATCTGGTCCGGGGACTGGCCAGTTCGGCGGAACGCATCGGCGAAATCGTCAAGATGATCAACGATATCTCTAACCAAACCAACCTGTTGGCCCTGAACGCCACCATCGAGGCGGCCCGTGCGGGCGATGCCGGTAAAGGATTCGCAGTCGTCGCCGGAGAGGTCAAGAATCTGGCCAATCAGACCGGCAACGCCACCGAGGAAATCCGTCAGCAGATCGCCTCGGTCCAGGATGAAACCCAGAAGACCGTCGCCGCGATCCAGGAAATCGCCGACATCATCGACCGGGTTCGCCAAAATTCTTCGACCATCGCCTCGGCGGTCGAAGAACAGGGCGCGGCCACCCAGGAAATCGCCCGCAATGTCCAACAGGCGGCACAGGGTACGCTGGAAGTCTCGGGCACCATCGGCGTCATCAGCCAGACAGTCAGCACGGTCGAAGACGGGTCGGGACAAGTGCTGGATGCGGCGACGGATCTGGCCCGGAATTCGGAAAGTCTGCGTTCCGAAGTCACCAACTTCCTGGCCACGGTGCGCAAAGCCTGATCTTTCCTGTACGCACCCGATATATTTAAAAGCCCCCGGAGTGATTCGGGGGCTTTTTCTTAGTGGGGTTCTTTCGAACGATCCGCCTACTTGACCGCAGCCTCGTACAATTCCAGCACGTAATCCCAATTGACCAGGCTATCCACGAAGGCCTCCAGATATTTGGCCCGCGCATTGCGGTAATCGATGTAATAGGAATGCTCCCACACATCGACGCCGAGAATCGGTTGCGCGCCATGAACCAGAGGATTTTCGCCGTTCGGGGTCTTGCGGATGGCGAGCTTGCCGTCCTTGACCTCGATCCAGGCCCAGCCGGAGCCGAATTGCGACACGCCGGCGGCAATGAAATCCGCACGGAATTTATCGAAGCCGCCCAGATCGGACGCGATCGCCTTTTCCAGCTTGCCCGGCAGCTTGGTCCCGCCGCCACCCTTCTTCATCCAACGCCAGAAATGGGAGTGGTTGTAATGCTGGGCGGCGTTGTTGAACAAAGGCTGATTGGCGCCGAAAGACTTCTTGATCACCTCTTCGAGGGAAAGCCCTCCCAGGCCAGCCTCGGCGGCCAGCTTGTTGCCGGTGTCCACATAGGCCTTGTGATGCTTGTCATGGTGATATTCCAGGGTTTCGGCCGACATGTAGGGCGCCAGCGAATCATAGGCATAGGGCAGAACGGGAAGCTCGAACGACATGACATTCCTTTCAATGATACTGAAAATCATTATCATTGAAGAAGATGGGAACCCACTCCCGCGACGACAAGCCGTGGGGCGCAAAAAATACGGTCAAGACGCAAGGATTGCGCGGAAGGATTCGAGGGCCGCGCCCAATGAAAAAGGGGTGGATCGAAATCCACCCCTTTCGGATCGTACTGCCGTGACGGCGGCGATCAACGCTTCGAGAACTGGAAGCTCCGGCGCGCCTTGGCCTTACCGTATTTCTTACGTTCGACGACGCGCGAATCGCGGGTCAGGAAGCCGCCGGCCTTCAGGGGAGACCGCAGCCCGGGCTCATAGAAGCACAGGGCGCGCGCCAGACCATGGCGCACCGCGCCGGCCTGACCGGACAAACCGCCGCCGCTGACCGTGGCGATGACATCGTACTGGCCGATGCGGTTGGCCACCTGGAAGGGCTGGTTGATCAGCATGCGCAGCACCGGGCGGGCGAAATAAACCTCGACCGCACGGCCATTGACGATGATCTTGCCGGAACCCGGCTTGACCCAAACGCGGGCGATGGCGTTTTTGCGCTTTCCGGTCGCGTAGGAGCGGCCCTGCGCATCGACCTTCGGCTCGCGAACCGGAGCAGCCTGAGGCTGGACAGCCTGCAGCCCGGCAAGGGCGCTAAAGTCTTCGGCCATGGGTTAGTCGCTCCTCTTGTTTTTCGGATTCATCGCCGCGATGTCGACCACCTCGGGCTGCTGCGCCTCGTGCGGATGTTCGGCCCCGGCATAAACGCGCAGGTTCTTCATCTGCGCCCGGCCCAGCGGACCGCGCGTGATCATGCGTTCAACGGCCTTCTCAATCACCCGCTCGGGATGGCGGCCCGTCAGAATCTGACCGATGGTGCGTCCCTTGATCCCGCCGGCAAAACCCGTATGCCAGTAGAAGATCTTGTCGGACAGCTTCTTGCCGGTCAGCTTGACCTTCTCGGCGTTGATCACGATGACGTTGTCGCCGCAATCCATATGCGGCGTAAAGGTGGGCAGATGCTTGCCGCGCAGGCGCATCGCGATGATGCTGGCGAGACGGCCAAGCACGACGCCTTCGGCGTCGACTACCACCCACTTCTTCTTTATGTCGGACGGTTTGGCGGAATAGGTTTTCATGACACCCACGACTTCAAGAAAAAATAGGCCGGACAGGGGAAACCCACCTGTCCGGGAGGGCGCAGTATGCCAGAATACGAACTTGTGTCAACAGCAAAAAATCGTTTAATATCATGGGTTTATAATTGAGGTATTATAATACCGCCCGGCAATGCCGCGGATTCCTTGGCTTATCGCCTCATCGGCCTCTTCTACCCCGAACCGTTCCGGACTCCGGAAGGGATGTCTTTTTTAAAACGCTCGACATAAAGAGTTATTTTGTCCTTTAATTCTTATGCTGATTAAAATCATCCGTCCCGGCTGAATCCGGGACGCCGTTCGTATGGCGGAAAAGAGGCGGGAATGATCAAGGCGAAAACAGTGGCGTCGGTTTCCTTCCTTGATGATCGCAGCATCAGCATGGATGTCGAGGAATTACAAACCATCGTGATGGGCACGCCGTTCGAACTCGACGACGGCCATTGGTTCTGCGAATTGCTGATCCGCACCGCTCATGGCACGCTGGCTATCCAGATGCTGGCCGATGACAAGGAACGTTTTGCCATCCAGGCGGAAGCCTCGGCTGGGGGCGATTTCTAACCGGCGGGCGTCCGCGACAACGCCTATTCCTGCTCCGAAGCCCGCTCTAGCCCGCGCCGACGCTCCTGCTCCTGGCGGTACATGATCCGCCCTGCGACCGCGATGCCGACGCTGACGACCGCGATGACGATGGTCGCCAACGCATTGATTTCCGGGCTGACCCCCAGACGCACCTTCGAGAAAACCGTAATCGGCAAGGTCGTCGAACCCGGCCCCGAAACGAACGATGCAATCACCACATCGTCGAGCGACAGGGTAAAGGCCAGCAGCCATCCCGCGACCAAAGCCGGGGCGATGATCGGCAAGGTCACGACCAGAAACACCTTCAGCGGGCGCGCGCCCAAATCCATCGCCGCTTCTTCGAGCGAGGCGTCCATCTGCGACAGCCGCGACTGCACCACCACCGTGACATAAGCCAGGCTAAAGGTGACATGCGCGATGACGATCGTCGTCGCCGACCGTCCTTCGGGCCAGCCGATCCATTGCTCCAACGACACGAACAAAAGCAGCATCGCCAGGCCGGTGATAATTTCGGGCATCACCAGGGGCGCGGTGACCAGGCCTGAAAACAGCGTCCGCCCGTGAAAACGGGTGAACCGCACCAGCACCACCGCCGCCAATGTCCCCAGGAAGGTCGCGATCGTGGCATTGACGAAGGCGATTTCAAGCGACAGCCAGGCCGCGTTGAGAATCTTCTGATCGCCGACCAGTTCGCCATACCAATGCGTCGAAAACCCGCCCCAGACCGTCACCAGCCGCGAAGCGTTGAAGGAATAAACCACCAACAGCACGATCGGCACGTAAAGAAAGGCGTATCCCAGACTGAGCGCCCCATACAGGAAGAAGCCCCGGCGTTTCATCAGCTCTTCTCCCGGTCGCGGTTCTGGTAATGCTGGAACAGCATGATCGGCGCGACCAGAAGCACCAGCATCGCCACCGCCACCGCCGAGGCCACCGGCCAGTCGCGATTGTCAAAAAACTCCTGCCATAGAACCTTGCCGATCATCAGCGTATCGGGACCGCCCAACAGATCGGGGATGACGAATTCACCAACAGCCGGAATGAAGACCAGCATCGATCCCGCGATCATCCCAGGCACCGACAAGGGCAGTGTCACCGACAAAAAAGCGCGGAAAGGCCGGCAGCCCAGGTCGGCCGCCGCCTCCAGAAGCGACAGATCCATCTTTTCCAGGGACGCGTAAAGCGGCAGCACCATGAAAGGCAGATAGGAATAGACGATGCCGATATAGACCGCGACATCGGTTTCCATGATCTGGATCGGTTCGTGGATGACGCCGAGATAAAGCAGCAGCCCGTTCAGCAATCCCTCATTGCGCAAGATGCCCATCCAGGCATAGACGCGGATCAGAAAGCTGGTCCAGAACGGCAGAATCACCAGCATCAGCAACGGGATACGCTGCGCCACCGGCGCACGGGCAATCGCATAGGCCATCGGATAGCCGAGCAGCAGGCAGCACAAGGTCGAAACCGCCGCGATGCGCAGCGAGTTCAGATAGGCGTGGACATAAAGCGGATCATCGAACAGATAGCGGTAATTGCCCAGATTGAGCCGGATTTCCAACACGGCCCCGTCCGCCCAGCCGACCAGGGAACGATAGGGCGGGATCGCCGATTCGACCTCGGAAAAACTGATGCCGAAGACGATCAGGAACGGCACCAGGAAAAAAACCGCCAGCCAGACATAGGGCGGCAGACCGACCAGGAAACGGCCCCAGCGGCGCAACGCCAGGGCAGCATCGAAGAAATGCCGCCGCGGTGTGATTCCGGGCGGCGTACGCGGCTTGTCCTCCGTTCTCCCCATCAGCCGGGACGGCATCTGCGGGCTCATTGCATCAGCACCAGGGAGTTGCCGGGATGCCAGGATATGTAAACCTCGTCGTCCCAGGTCAGACGCTGTTCGCTGGTGTGGCGCAGATTGATCTGTGAGACCTGGACCTTGCGCCCCGACGCCAGTTCGACGTGATAGATCGACACGTCGCCCAGATAAACGATGTCGGCAACCACGCCCTTGGCCCAGTTGGTCTCGCCGCTGCCCGGCTCCTCGCGGTGCACCATCATTTTTTCGGGCCGCACCATGATGGTCACCGGCGCATCCACCGGCACCTTGCCGCCATAACTGACGATCAGATCGCGGTCCAATTCGGGGCAGGCCACCACGATATGAGTCTTTTCATCCGCGACCACCACACCTTCGAACATGTTGGCCGTGCCGATGAAATCGGCGACGAAGCGCGTGGCCGGATATTCAGAGATCTCGACCGGCGTGCCGATCTGTTCGAGATAGCCCGTTTCCATCACCCCGATGCGCGACGACATGGTCATCGCCTCTTCCTGGTCTTGGGTGACCATGACGAAGGTGATCCCGACCCTTTCCTGGATATTGACCAGTTCGAGCTGGGTCTGTTCGCGCAACTTCTTGTCCAGGGCCGCCAGCGGCTCGTCCAGCAGCAGCACCTTCGGCTCTTTGGCCAGGCAACGGGCCAGGGCCACACGCTGGCGCTGGCCGCCGGACAATTGATGCGGCTTGCGTTCGGCAAAGCGGCTCATCTGCACCAGATCGAGCACCGCCCCCACTTTTTCACGGATATGAATCTTGGACAGCCCGTCTTGCTTCAGCCCGAAGGCGACGTTCTGCCCGACCGTCATATGCGGAAACAAAGCATAGGATTGGAACATCATATTGACCGGCCGCTCATAAGGCGGAATGCCGGACATATCGACGCCGTCGATCAGGATTTTTCCTTCGCTCGGGGACTCGAAGCCACCCAGCATGCGCAAAAGCGTCGTCTTGCCGCAGCCCGAAGCGCCCAGCAGCGAAAAGAATTCGCCAGGATAGATGTCGAGATCGACCCGATTCACCGCGGGAAAATCGCCGAAATTCTTGGACACGCCCACGATGCGGATCAAAGGTTCCGCATCGGGGTCGTTCCAGGGGGCGAAATTCGGCTGCCCGGAAGGAAGCAAAGTCATAGTTGCATACCCCCGCCGGCCAGGACGCCGCCGATGGCGGCCCCGGCCAGGAAAAGCGCCCTCACCGGCCTATTTGCCCGTCTTGACTCGGGTCCAGGTTCTGGTGCGTTCGCGCTCGAACGCCTGGGTCGCCGGCGGCAGAAGGAATTCCTTGGCCCGAACTTCCTCGGGCGGATAGATCGCCACATCCTCGGCGATTTCCGGATCGGTGAAAGCCATCGCGGCGGGAATGGCGTTGGCGTAACCGGTCACGTTGGTGATGTCGGCGATGATATCGGGGCGCATCAGGAAATCGAGGAAGAGATGAGCGTTGCCGGGATGCGGCGCATCGGCCGGAATGGCCGCCGAATCGATGTTCAGCTCGGCCCCTTCCTTAGGAATGATGACGTTGATCCGAACGCCGCGATCGGCCTCGTTGGCGCGATCGCGCGCCTGAACCAGATCGCCGACATGCCCATGGGAAACGCAGACATCACCATTGGCCAGATCATTGATATATTTAGAAGAATGGAAATAACGGATCGAGGGACGCACAGCAGAGACCACCTTGGCCGCTTCCTTCATATCCTCCGAAGACTGGCTCGCGCCGTTCTTCCCCAGATAGGACAAGGCGGCCGGGAACACTTCCGTCGGCGTGTCCAGCAGACTGACGCCGCAGCTTTTCAGCTTGGCCACCACCTCGGGCTTGAACAAAAGCGCCCAGCTATCCAGCGGCGCGTCCGGGAACACGGCCTTCACCTTGTCGATATTGTAGCCGATACCGGTGGCCGCGATCATGTAGGGAATGGCGTGCGCATTGCCCGGATCGGCGGCCTCGGCCAAAGTCTTCAGCACCTTGGGATCGAGATTGCCGTAATTCTTGAGCTTGGAACGGTCCAGTTTCTGGTAGACGCCCATCTTGACCTGCTGGGCCAGGAACGCGTTGGACGGAAAGACGACGTCATAGCCGGAACGACCCGCCTGAAGCTTGGCGGACAGAACCTCATCCGAATCATAGACGTCGTAATTCACCTTGATGCCGGTTTCGGCGGTGAATTTCTCGATCGTGTCCTCGGCGACATAATCCGACCAGTTATAGATGTTCAGGACTTTTTCTTCCTCGGCCTGAGCCGGGGCAGAAAAAGCCAGTGAGACAGAAAAGGCGGCCAAAATCCTGGCGAGGGAAACGCGCATACCATGCCCTCCAACGAGTCGCGTTAAGCATAAAGCTCGCGGGTCCGGCCCGGAACCCAACCTCCGCACCCCCCCCCGTATGGGGACCCATATGCCGATTCCCTCCCCCCCTGTCAATCCGCGAACGGTGACAAAAGAGCCGCCGGCGGCGCGCAACGCCGAAAAGCACCCAGCCTGAAGCCGGTTCGGGTGGCGCTGCCGCGCGCTTTTTCTATAATGCCGACACGTGCGGCGGATCAGCCGCGTCACCCGTCATCCCGCCCCCAGGTGCAGGCAGCGCCCAAAAGCGACACGATCCCGGAATATGCCCCCAGAAAATCCCGCTGCGTCCCGCAAAAGCCGTATTTTGTCCACACTGCGCGGTTGCGCCGGCAGCGGGTCGGCCAGCGGTCTCGTGCTGATGGGAGCGGCTTTCCTGGCCATCCTGACCGCCAATTCATCCCTGGCCCCGTTCTACAGCGCCGCCTTGGCCGCCCCCATCGGTCCTTTGAGTCTGCTGCACTGGATCAATGACGCGCTGATGGCGCTGTTCTTCCTGATGGTCGGGCTGGAAATCAAACGCGAAATGATGGAAGGCCAGTTATCCACCTGGCCGCGTCGTCTGCTGCCCGGCATCGCCGCTGCGGGCGGCATGCTGGTCCCCGCGCTGATCTATATCGTCCTGAACCGGCATGACCCCTCCGCCTTACGGGGATGGGCGATCCCGACGGCGACCGACATCGCCTTCGCGCTTGGCGTCATATCGCTGCTGGGACCGCGCGTTCCCGCTTCGCTGAAACTGTTTCTGGCCGCCCTCGCCATCATCGACGATCTCGGCGCGGTCCTGATCATCGCGCTTTTCTATACCGGCGGCTTGTCCTGGCTCGATCTTGCCGGCGCGGGCGCCGTGATTCTGCTGCTGGCCGATCTCAACCGCCGGAACGTCGGGCGGTTGTCCCCTTATCTCCTGCTCGGCTTGGTTCTTTGGGTGCTGCTGCTGCGTTCGGGCATTCACGCGACCATCGCCGGCGTCATCCTGGCGTTGGCCATCCCGCTTTCGGCCGGTAAAAAGACGGCCTCTTCCTCGCCGCTGCATCGGCTGGAACGCGGCCTGCATTTGCCGGTCTCCTTCCTGATCGTGCCTTTGTTCGGGTTCGCCAATGCAGGCGTCTGTCTGGCCGGAATAGGGCTGGACAGTTTTACCGAACCGCTCAGTTCCGGAGTCGCCATCGGATTATTCCTCGGCAAGGCGCTGGGGGTATTCGGGGCCGTTTTCCTGATGGTCCGCACCGGTTTAGCCGATCTGCCCGCGGGCGCAAACTGGCTCCAGACCTTTGGCACCGCCTTGCTGTGCGGCATCGGCTTCACCATGAGTCTGTTCATCGGCCTGCTTGCCTTCGGCGACCCCGCCTTACAAGACAAGGTCAAGATCGGCATCCTGGCCGGATCGTTATTGTCGGGCTGCGCGGGCGGACTTCTTTTAAGGCGTGCGACGCCTGCCGCCCGGTCGCCGTCATCTCCGTGATCGCCCGTCAAAATCCGTTTGCGCCGGCATTTCCTTTGACAGAGAGTAGCGAGGGCTGGAACGCGCGCTCTTGCAAAAGAGGTGCTTGCTGTCCAGTGGATCGGGGGAAACATTCATGGATTCCTGGACAATCGTCCTGCTCAGCCTGGTTATCGGCATTCTTCTAGTCGGTTGCGGCGTGCTGATCGTCTATCTGGGCGCGTTGACCAAGAACGCCTACCAGATCAAGGTCGAATTGCAGCAGGATCTGGCCAATGGGTTGCAGACTATCGAGAAAGAATCGGAAAAGACCTCCCGACGGCTTAAGCGCGAACTGGCCGAGGAGGCCGAGCGCAACCGCGACGCCATCATGCGTGAGATTCAGGTGAGCTTGAACGATATCGCCACCAAGGTCGGCAGCCGGGTGGAAGCGATCGAAACGGCGCAACGAATCGACCGCACGAATGTCTCCACTCTCGCCGGCAGCCTCAAAAAAGATATCTTCACCGTGGAACAGCGGTTGAAGCTGTTGCGCCGGGATTTGGACAAGCGTCTACCGCCGCCCCCGCCCGAGGATGCGGCCCTCGCGCCGGACCCCATGGAACTAATGACCGAATCCACCGCCGACAACACAGCATCCGCCGCCGTGGCCGAACCGGCTCCCGTCGCCGAGCCGGCCACGCACGCATAAAAAAGCGCCGCAGAAACCGACTGCGGCGCTTTTAATTCTTGCCGGACCGGAACCCGGCTCTCTTAAGAAATCAGCGCGTTCAGGGTCAGGACTCCGATGAGACCGACGATGGATATGATCGCGCACAGAAGCGACCAGGTGCCGAAGGTTTCCTTCATGGTCAGTCCGAACGATTCCTTGACCATCCAGAAGCCGGCGTCGTTGACATGGGAGAACCCGGCGCTTCCCGCGCCCGTGGCCAACGTAATCAGCGCCAGATCAACCTGCTGGTTGGCGATCGCCGGCAGCACCAAACCGACCGTGGAAATCGCGGCAACCGTTGCCGATCCCAGCGCCACGCGCAGAATGGCCGCGACCGTCCAGGCGAACAGCAACGGCGAAGCGGAACTGGCATTGAAAACCTGGGCCAGATAGGCCCCCACCCCGCCATCGATGAAAACCTGTTTCAGCGCGCCGCCGCCGCCGATGATCAGCAGCATCATCGCGATGTCCTTCACCGATTTGGCGCAGGACGCCATGACCGCGTCAATCGAACGTCCCCGCAGGAGGCCCATCGTATAAACGGCGAACAGCAAGGAAATCAGCATCGCGGTAGAGGCGTTGCCGACGAACCGGATGACGTGGAAGGCCAGGTTGTCCTGCAAGCCGTAGGAAGATTGGATGATGGCGATGATCGCCGCCACCGACATCAGGATCACCGGCAGCATCGCCGTCAGCACGCTGATGCCGAACGCCGGCGTGTCCTTCAGTTCCATCAACGCGCCGCTTTCCGAATCATTGATCGTCATTTTCTGGAAGGCGGACGGAACGATCCGTCTGGAGACGACCGTGAAAGCTGGCCCAGCCAGCAAGACGGCGGGAAAGGCGATAATGATGCCGTAAAGAAGAACCCTGCCGATATCGGCGTGGAATTCGCCCGCAACCACGGTCGGACCCGGATGCGGCGGCAGAAAACCATGTGCCGTGATCAATGCGGCGACCATCGGCACACCCAGCATCATCACCGGGATTTTCATCTGCCGCGCCATCGGCAGGACGATGGGAATGAGCAGAACGACGCCAACCTCGAAAAACAAGGCGATGCCAATGATAAAAGACGAGGCGACGACCGCCCATTGCACGTTTTTCTCGCCGAATTTCTCGATCATCGTCACGGCGATGCGCTGTGCCCCTCCCGAATCGGCGATTAGGCGGCCAAGCATCACGCCCAGGCCGAAAATCAGCGCGATATGGCCGAGCGTTCCGCCAATGCCGTTTTCGATCGATCTGACGATTTTATCGCTTGGCACGCCCAAGGCCAGGGCGGCCGCAAATGAAACAAGCACGAGAGATACGAATGAGTTGACCTTGCACCGCATTATCAGAAGAAGAAGTGCAAGTATACTAAAAGATGCAACAACTATAGGCATAATCGTTTCCCCTTAATTACTATATTTATTATGGCGCTCTCTACCAAAAAGGCAAAAACACCCCGCCCCATACAACAATAGTTGCTAGGTTAACGTTTTCATTTTCTCATTTAGAAAGCGCTACGTCCCGAAACGCAGTCTTCTTATCTAAAAAGGGGAGAAGACCGACCGTCGGGCGGCGGCGATCCTCTCCCCCCCCTTCCCGTCACCGGCCGCGTTGCGCCAACACCTGCCGGCCAGCGTCGAGAACCTCGATGATGCGATCGACGTCATAGACGCAGCCGCGCCATGTGCCGCCGCTGACTGCCTGCAACGCCGCCCAAAGCCGGGTGTCGTCTGGCAATTCTGCCCGCGGGGCAAGTGTCGGGTGAGGCTGCCGCGCCGCAAGAATGGCCGCACCCTCCTCCGCTGTGACGGGTTTCTCCTCGGAACCCAGGAAATTCAGCGATCCCGTGAGCTTACGGCAATCGATCACCATTTCGACGACATCGCCGTCCCGCAGCTTGCCGACCGGGCCGCCGGCGAGAGCCTCAGGTCCGACATGCCCAACGCACGCGCCGGTCGATACCCCGGAAAAACGCGCATCGGTAATCAAGGCGACATGCTTGCCATAGGAAAGATGCTTGAGCGCGATGGTCACTTGGAGGGTTTCCTCCATGCCCGTACCCGACGGCCCGCCGCCGATATAGACCATGATGTCGCCGGCCTGGATGTGGCCTTCCTTGATGGCGTGAATCGCATCCGCCTCGGTCGTGAAGACCTTGATCTTGGCCTTGTGGTAATAGAC